>JAISMK010000001.1 GCA_031276785.1 Desulfovibrio sp.
TGGACAATCTGGCCTTCTGGGCGAAATACCACGGCCTGCCCCGCCCCCCTCTGGAAGAGATTCTGGAACGCGTGGAACTGGGGTCCAGGGGCCGGGAGCCTGCCGGCAGCCTTTCCCGCGGCCTGGCCCAGAGGCTGAGCCTGGCCCGCCTGCTGCTCCTTGAGCCCTCCGTCCTCCTCCTGGACGAGCCGGGCGCCGGCCTGGACGGAAGATCCCTGGATCTCCTGCGGCGGGAAGCGAGCCGGGCGGCCGGGGAAGGGGCCGCCATAGTCTGGGCCAGCAACACCCCGGAGGCGGATCTGGCCCCGGCCCATCGGGTGGTTGAGCTGGCGAACCAGGGCCTGCGCCTCCAGCCTTGCGCTCCGGGCCGCCTGGCTCTGCGCCCCGGGGAAATGCCGCCGCCCCCCCATCTTCCTCCCCGGGGGGAATACCGTCCCCGCCTCCTGGCCTCCGTCCTGGCCCTGGCCGGCAAAGATCTGCGCCTGCTTCCGAGACAGGGTGGAGGACTGGGCCAGGGACTCCTGCTGGGCCTTCTGCTGATCTTCCTCTTCAGCCTCGCTTCCGCTCCGGGACAGCCCCTTCCCGCCCGGATGGCCGCCGCCGTCTTCTGGACGGCCTCGCTCTTCTGCCAGACCCTGCTGTTCAGCGCCCTGTACGCCTTGGAGGAGACGGACGGCCAACGCCAGGGACTGCTCCTGACGCCTCTTCCCCTCCAGGCCGTCTGGCTGGGCAAGGCTCTGGGCGGCTTCTGCCTGCTCCTGGCGGCCCAGGGCCTGCTTCTGCCTGCAACCGCCGTCTTCCTGGGGCAGGGCGCGGGGTCTTCCTGGCTCCCCGGTCTGGCCGTCCTCCTGCTGGCGGATCTGGGCACCGCCGTCCTGGGTTCCCTGCTGGGCGCCCTGGCCCAAGGATCTTCCGCCCGGGAATCTCTGCTGGGCATTCTGCTTTTTCCCCTGCAGGCCCCCCTGCTGCTGGCCGGCATTGCCCTGGGGACAGCCGCCCTGGGCGGTCCTCTGCCCCCGGACCCGAATTCCTGGCTGATCCTGGCCCTGGCCTTCGACGCCGTTTTCCTGGCTGCCGGCCTGGGTCTCTTCGCCCATATCTACAACGAAGGCGGCTGAACAAGTATGGACCGGCCTTTGACCCCTGCGGGCGCGTCCCGTTTTCCGGGCCTCTTGTTTCCCGCGGCCCCCTGGCTGGCCCTGGCCGGGGGAATGTCCCTGGCCGCCTGCCAGTGGCGGATCTTCGCCCATACCCCGGCGGCGGAGAACATGGGGCTGTCCCAGAAGATCTTCTACCTGCACCTGCCCCTGGCCTGGTGGGGCCTGTTCAGCTTTTTCCTGGTCTTTGCCGCCGGCATCGCCTTTCTGAAGACCCGCCGGGCCATGTGGGACTCTCTGGGCCTGGCGGCAACAGAGGCGGGCCTGCTCTTCTCTTCCCTGGCCCTGCTTTCCGGCATGATCTGGGCCCATAGGGCCTGGGGCGTCTGGTGGACCTGGGACGCCCGCCTGTCCACCACCTTGGTGATGTGCTTCCTCTATGCCGGCTGCCTGCTGATCCAGGGACTGCGCCTGCCGCCGGAACGGCGGCGGGCCATCCGCGCTGCGCTGGGCATCGCGGCCTTTCTGGATGTGCCCCTGGTCTTCTTCTCCGCCCGGCTCTGGAGCTATATCCACCCTCCAGCCATTACCCTGGACCCGGAAATGAAGTTCACCCTTCTGGCCGCCCTGGCAGCCTTGGGCCCGCTCTGGATGGGATTGCTGCTCCTGCGCTGGCAACTGGCCGAAGACGAAACCCGCCTGGAAACCTTGGCCAGGGAACGCCTGCTGCGGGAACCGCTCCTTTTGCCGGGAAGGGCGGCGCCTGAAGCGGACGGAACCATAACCTCAACGGAGCAATGCCCGTAAAGGAGACACATATGGACGCCGCCTGGGTTTTAGCGGCCGGAGCCGCCGCCTGGATCGCCATCGGCCTGTATCTTTTTCTGCTCAGCCGGCTCCAGGCTGACCTTTCCCGGCGCATCCGGCGCATGGAACGTGAAGGAGAGGAGGAGTGACCGCCCCAGCGTCCCGCCGCCAGGCCGCTTCGGCGGCCGGTTTGCTCCTGGGCCTGCTGGCGATGTGCCTGGCCTTTTTCCTCGCGGCCCCGGGCAAGGCTCCCGGTCCCGGGGCAACGCCGGACCCCCTGGCCGGCCTCATGGACAAACTGCGGGCAAACCCCGGAGACGCCGGAATACTGATCCAGGTGGGAGAGGAATACATGGCCGCCGGAGACTGGGAGCGGGCCGCCCCCTTTCTGCGACAGGCGGCCCAAGGCGGAACTCCGGACGCCCGCGCTCTCTCCCTTCTGGGTATCTGCCTCTTCCGCCAGGGCCGCCCCGAAGAAGCGGCGGAATCCTTTGAGCAGGCCCTGCGTCTGAGGGAAGATCCCATCGCCCTGTATAACCTGGCCATACTCCATCGCTACCATCTGAACCGCCCCGAACCGGCGGAGGGCCTCCTGCGCCGCGCCCTGCAATCCCCGGAAAGTGACGCCGATCTTCTGGAGCGGGTCCGCCGGGAACTGGGAACAAACTGATCAGCGGCCGGGGAACAAAAGATGAGGTCCGGCCAGGGCGACATCGGCGCAGCCGGTCATGACCATAGCCTGTTCCAACTGCTCGCGGCACATCTGCGTATACAGGGCCACCCCTTCGGCGCCGCCCCCTATGGCGGCGATGGCGTAAGGCCGTCCGATGAGTACCGCGTCCGCGCCCAGGGCGAGCATCTTGAGGATATCCACCCCGCCCCGGATGCCGCCGTCGGCCAGAAGGGCCATGCGCCCACTGACCGCTGTGGCGATGGCCGGCAGCGCCTCGGCGCCGCCGGGAGCGTAATCCAGGACGCGGCCGCCGTGGTTGCCGACAATGATGCCGTCCACGCCGGCCTCCAGACAGATGATCGCGTCCTCCACAGCCATGATTCCTTTGATCAGGAAGCGGAGGGAACGGCTGTGGGCCATGTCCGCCATGCGGGCGAGGTCCCGGCGGCTCTTGGGGTATACAGGGTGGCCCTGGCGGGTCAGGGTGACAAGCCCCACACTGTCCAGATCAGAGCCGACAAGCGCGCAGCCGGCCGCGGCCGCCAGATCCATCTTTTCCTCAAAAGGCTCCGGCTCCCACGGTTTGATAAAAGGGATTCCCTTTCCGCCCCGCCGCCGGGCGCAGGCCAGGCCGGTACGCAGGATCTCCGGATTCACGGCGTCCGGAAGCCCGGCGATTATGCCCGCCTGCAGCGCCCCGTCCACCACGGCCTCCTGATACTCCTCCTCGGAAACAGCTCCGTTCAGATTAAAACCAATGCCGCCGATGGGACCAATGAGCAAAGGCAGGGACAGGGACAGGCCCAGAAGGGAAATGCCCATCTTGGGCTGGCGGACGGAATGGATAAGCCGGGGAGCCAGACGCAGAGAGGCAAGAGCGGCTATGTTGGCGGCAAAGGCGGCACCGCTCCCGGCCCCGCCCATACCCGGCACCTCTCCGGCGCAGGCCCGGCCGTCACAGACGGGACATACCCGGCAGGAACCTTTGGCCAGCGCCCGCGCGGCGTTGCGAATCTCTTTGATGTCCATCGCCCGTCCTCCTTTCCGCCCACGCGGCCGCTAGAGCAATTTCAAAGTTAAACTGCTCTAAGAAACGAAACGCTGAGTTTTTTCGTTTGGCAAGGCAACGCAGTCCAAACGGAATCAATCAGCGTTTCCTTAAGGGGAGGAACCAGGAGCGGGCTGATCCGGGGCGGCGTCCGCGGGGGACGCCTGGGGCTGGTCAGATGGGGCCGCGTCCGGCAAGGAGGGATCGTCGGTGGAGAGGTTCAGGATCGTGGATTCGTGTTCCATCTTGCGGGAGGTGAGGATATTGTAACTCAGGGAGGTGACGACGAAGATGACGGCCACAAGAGTGGTCAGCTTGACCAGGATGCCGCCGGCGCCAGTCCCTCCGAACAGGGACTGGGAACCCCCGCCGAAGATGACTCCCATGCCCTCCTTGCCGGACTGCAACAGGACCAGAAGCACAAGAATCAGGCAGACAACTATATGCAGGGCCAGGATCATGTTTTCCACAGAAGAACTCCTCAAATCCGCCCGTATCCGGCCGGGCTGGAAAAAAGCGGGCTTGGCTTTGCCGGGCGGGGTTCAGCGGCCAGTTCCGGGAACGGGGGCGCGGGCGATGGCGGAAAAACTTTCCGCCCTGAGAGAGGCTCCCCCTACCAGGACTCCGTTCACGTTGTCAAGTCCCAGAACGCTCCCGGCATTGTCCGGCTTGACGCTCCCGCCGTAGAGGATGCGCGCGCCGCGGCCCGCGGCGCCAAAGCGGTTTTCCAGGAGCGAGCGGATAAGTCCGTGGGCTTCCAGAATTTCCTCCCGCCCCGCCACCCTGCCGCTGCCGATGGCCCATACAGGCTCATAGGCGACGGCCAGGCTTGAGGGGAGGAAGGCGGGGTCCACTCCGTCCAGGCCCCCGCGCATCTGGCGTTCCAGCACCGGGCGCAAGCCGCCGCTGTCGCGTTCCTCCAGGGTTTCGCCCACGCACAGAATCACTTGCAGCCCCGCCCGGAGCGCGAAGGCGGTCTTCCGGCCGACAAAGTCGTCGCTTTCCCGGAACAGGGAACGGCGTTCCGAATGGCCGGCCAGAACCCAGGTTCCCCCGGCGGCCCGGATCATGGCCGGGGAGATCTCGCCGGTAAAGGCCCCTTCCTCGGCCGGGTAGCAGTTTTGCGCGCCGAGGGCGAGGCCCGGGCCGGCGGCCCGGGCGGCCTGGGCCAGGGCGGTGAAGGGGACGAAAACAACCACCTGCCTGTCCCCGGGCGGTGAGGGGAGGAGCCGGCCCAGATCCGCCAGGGTGGACACGGCCTCTTCTCCTGTTTTGTACATTTTCCAATTGGCGGCGATGAGTAGTTGCATGGGGAACCTCCAGTTTATGCGGAGCGGTCCGTACTCGAGGGGGAAAGGATCGCCGCGCGGGCGCTCTAGTACCATGTACCACTTAAAACTGCGTTTTAAGTGGTAAGATCGTTGCGCCGAAAAGCGTGGTTTTCGGCTTGCTCCGCCGCCTGCAGCGGCGCGCCGGGCTTAAAGCCCGGCGTTAGTACGCTGTCAATTTATCCGCAATTTCAAATGTTACAGAGTACTAGAGCGGCGGGCGCAAAAAAGAGTCTGCGGGGCCGGAAGGCGCCGGCTGCTGAAATCAGTCTTCCCGCAAAGGGCAAAGTTCCATAATCAGGGCGTCCTCGCCGCTATCCGCATAGTAGCCTTTGCGACGGCCGCAGGGGACGAAGCCCAGGCCGGCATACAAATCCCTGGCCGGGGCATTTTTCTGCCGCACTTCCAGAACGGCCCGCCGCAGGCCGATCCCCGCCGCGAGATCCAGACCCAGGCGCAGCAGGGTGCGGCCCAGTCCATGGCGGCGGCTGGAGGGCCGCACCGCCAGGTTGTAAATTTCCATCTCCGCCGCCGGAGGGAAGAGGCCCAGGCTCAGGTAGGCCGCCAGTTCCCCTCCGCCCCCGCGCAGGCCGAGGACGGGCGTAGAACCCAAGGCTCCGGGAATCTTCAGCAGGGCGGCGTCTCTCCCCGGAGGGGGAATCTCTCCTTTGAGAAACCCGGTCCCGGAGGCCAGAAAGATCTTGTACTGGGGCAGACTCCAAGGCATAGTGAAACACGCCGCCTCCAGGGCGGCAAGCTCCTCCGCGTCTTTTTCCTCAAGCAAAAAAATGCCGTGGCCGTCCGGAATCCGCAATATGGTCCCCCTGCTCGACAGGATGTCGCGCTGAAAGGCAAAGCATTGCGACAGGCAAGGCGAAGTCACATTTTCGCCGTAGCCCACGGATAAAAATTGCGGGAGGCAATTTTTATCCGGAATCCGAATAATATGGCAAAGACCGCTCCTGTGCTAAAATTCTCATCTCCCCCTCAGGATCGCCGCCAGGCCGGGGAAACCGGCCGGGCGGCGCGGAGGCGGCCCGCCGCCCGGCCGGACCTTCTGGAAATTACCGACAGCCGGGACAGGCCCCTCCTGCTCATGCCGCCCGAGGCCGCCCCCCGGCAGGGGCTTTACAGCCGCTTCGCCTGCGTGGCCTTGTTCGGGACGGGTAAAATTCTGCACCTGTTCAGGCGCGTCTTTCCCGGCGTGGGCTTTGAGGGCCGCTGGGACTTCTGTTTCGGTCCCGTGCGTCCGGGGGAGGCGCGGGAAGACGCCGCCCGCCGCCTTCTGCTGGAGCAGGCGGGTCTGGCCGATCTGAGGACGGTGGAAATCCTCCGCCGCCCCGCTGACGCGGACCTGCCCGGGCACCTGACTTTTTTTTCCGCCCGCCTGCCTCTGGGCGGAATCCTGGACGACCGGGAGTTCCTGGCCGTGGACGCCGACGAGCTTGAGGGGCTGGTGGCCCACTGCCCGGACTTCTTCACCCCCGCCCTGCTTTGGGCCGCCGGCGGCGGCTGGCTGTTCAGTTGATGTACACTCCCTCGTAAAAGGCCTTGTCCTCCAAAGTCTTGCCGGCGCCGCGCACCACAGTGGTCAAGGGATCGCTGTCTATGAGGATCTGCAGCCCGGTGCTTTTGTGCAAAAGAATCTCCAATCCTTTGAGCAGAGCCCCGCCTCCGGTCAGGAGCAGGCCGTTGCTGCTGATGTCGGCGGCCAGCTCCGGCGGCGTTTTTTCCAGAGCCTTGTGTACCGCCAGAAGAATTGCCCGGACAGGCTCAGTCAAGGCCTCGCGCACATGGCCGTCGGTAACTCGCACGGACCGCGGGGTTCCGGAGACCACATCCTTGCCGGAAATCTCCACCACAAGCTGTTCCGGCAGGGGAAAGGCCGAACCCACGGCCAGCTTTATGCGCTCCGCCATGTTTTCGCCGATGAACAACTGGAACTCGTTCTGTAAATAACGCTGGATGGAGCTGTTCATTGCATCTCCGGCTATGCGCACCGATTCGGCATAGGCCACGGCCGCAAGGGAAATGACCGCCACCTCCGTGGTTCCCCCCCCGATGTCCACCACCATGTTGCCCAGGGGCTGGTTGAAGGGCAGGCCGGCGCCGATGGCGGCGGACATGGGCTCCTCAATCAGGCGGACAAGGCCGGCCCCGGCCTGCTGGGCGGACTCTATGACCGCCCGTTTTTCCACCTGGGTTATGCCGGTGGGAACGCAGATGACTATATTGGGCCGGGCCAGGCTGAAGCCGGTGATCACCTTGCGGATGAAGTAGGCGATCATCTGCCGGGTAACCTCGAAATCCGCAATTACCCCGTCGCGCATGGGGCGGATGGCTTTTATGCTCTTGGGGGTGCGGCCGAGAAATTCCTTGGCTTCCTTGCCCACGGCCAGCACATGCCCCCTTTCCGCGTCCAGGGCGACCACCGAGGGCTCGTTCAGGACAATGCCGTCCTTGCGGGTATACAACAGGGTGTTCGCCGTCCCCAGATCCATGGCCAGGTCTTTGCTGAGAAAGCGAAACAATTTTTGGAACATGAGCATACCCGAAGGCAGAGGTTTTAGAGCAGTTTCGCTTGGAAAGCGCTCTGGCGGCGCAAGGAGCTTTTAAATTGTAAAATGCTCCGGAACGGCGCTGCTTCCAAGGCGCGCTTTCCTCACGGAGGAGCCGGGAGAAAATCCGGCTGCGTCACCGGGGTTTGGCTGTCTGGTCCTGGATCGACGCGTGCAAATCCCTCAGGAGGCATTTAACATAAAGGTTTTCCAAAAAAAGCGCCAGATGTTCCGAGGCCATGCGCACGAAATCTTTTGTCGGCTCGCCTATGTCCACCAGGGCATCGTGGGCCAGGCAGAGTACCCCGCGCGTCTTGCGCTGGATCAGCAGGGGCTGGACCATGACTGTGGGAAAATGTGGCAGATCCTGGTCCATGCCCAGAAGAGGCGTGTCCGGCGCCCCGTCAGGTCCGTCGCTCAGCACCGGGGATGCGTTGCGGAAGACCCAGCCCACCATCCCGTGGGTAAGGGGAAAGGAGGGGGCGGATCTGTCCTTTTTCAGCAACAGGGGCAGGTTCTCCCCTTCCACGGAATAGCTGCCGCCGCCGGGGTCGCGGGTACACAGGACGCAGTAGGCGAAGCCGGTGGCGGAGGCCATCAGATTCAGAAAGTGGCGCAGAAAATCCGCCCAGCGGGCGTACTGGCGGCGCAAGGTGTAAATGGAGCGCAGGGCCGCGTAGTAGGATACGGCCACTTCCTTTTCCCGCCCGCCTCTAGTTTCCGCCTGCACCTGGCCCAGCAGGCCGGAAAAAAGGTGCAGGAGTTTCTGATCCTTTTCCGAAAAGGAATACTGGCGCTTGCTGTCAACGCAGAGTACCCCGTTGCCGGAGGCCAGGGCGCAGCCCATGAAAGCCTTGACGCTCTGCTCCTCTCCGTCCTCATAATAGCCGAGGTAACTCTGGCGCTGATCGAAATTGGAGACCAGCAGAGGCTCTCTGGTGCGAAAAATCCAGCCCACCAGCCCTTGGCCTTCCCGGATGCGCGCCCGCTGGTTCAGCTTGTTGCCCAAACTGAAGGAAGAGGCCATGGACAGCGCCTCTTCCCCGGATTTTCTGGAGTCAGTCCGGAGAAAGAGTACGGCGGAATAGGCGTCCAGAACGCTGCACAAAATGCCCAGAATGCGGTCAAAATGCCCGGAATGCCTCATGCCCCCGCGCCCCGCCGCCCTTTTGCCGGCAAATGCTGCCCCCTTAAGCGGGTAATAAACACAATAAGACCGCCGGGAGGCATCATGCCGCCGGCCCTCCGGCTTCTCCG
>JAISMK010000137.1 GCA_031276785.1 Desulfovibrio sp.
GTCCGCCTGCCCGCCCCTTGCGGAACCTCGCGTTGCCTGCCAGCCCCGGCGCTCCGTCTGGCGGCCGGAGCCCGCATCCTGCCCTCGGAAGGCGGCCATGCCGAATTCCCCTTCCTGGACGGGGAAGAAGAGAATTTCGCCGCCTGGCTGCGCCGGGAAACCGGCCGCCGCCGCCTTATCGGGGACATGGTAGTGTCCGGCTCCGGCCTCGGCCACCTCTTCGCCTTCAGCTCCGGCAGGCGCCTGCCGGATGCCCAGGCCTCCGGGGCGGCCCTGGACCGTCCCGACATCCTGGACAGCTTCGCCCGCTTCTATGCCCGCGCCTGCCGGGACTTTGTCCTGGAAACGCTGGCCCTGCGCGGCCTGTTCATCACCGGAGGCCTGGCCCTGCGTCTGCCCGTTCTGAACCGCCCCGCCTTCCTGGCCGAGTTCCGCGACAGCGCCGCCCACAGCCGTCTGCTGGAGCAGGTGCCAATCCGCCAGGTCCTGGAGCCCAGCGCCGGCATCTGGGGAGCGGCCCTGCTGGGCGCTCTGCGGGAGGAGCCGGGCGCGGTTCGGGAATGAACGCGCTCCGGACGCCCGCGCCCGGACCAGGGCCGGGCTTCCTTGCCATTCCTCCGGCCGCGTTGTATTGTCAGGGCGCGAAGAATGCGCGCCGGACAATCGCCGGGCGCGGAGCGGCAAGGAGAGACGATGCGCGAACAGCGGGCCAAATACCTGGTGGACTCCATAGACATGTACAACCTGCGTAACAGGAATGAACTCCGGGTCGCCGAGTGCATGAGGGAAATTCTGGAGACCATGATCTATGAAACCATCTCCGAAAAGGACCTGAAGGACGTCTACGCCTATTCCCTGAACCAGCTCCCCGCGCGCTACGCCCAGAACGGCACCATCGTCCTCAACGACCCCGTGCGCAGGAGCGCCGTGCTCAAGGTGGTCCGGGACGCCTTTACCTTTGTCATGGACAACCCCAAGGACTAGCGCATGGCGCCTTCCTCTCCCCACCTTCCCGCCCCCCCCATAACGGCGGATCTGCACGCCCACACCTCCTACTCTCACGGCCTGGCCGGGACCGGGGAGATGTTCGAGGCCGCCTGCCGGGCGGGGCTGACCGTCTTCGGCTTCGCCGAGCATTCCCCCCGGCCGCCGGGGTATGTCTATCCCCGCGACTACCAGGAAGCCCTGGCCCGGAGCCTGCCGGACTATGTGGCCGAGGTGCTGGCCCTGAAGGAACGCGGCAGGGAGCGGGGCGTCACCGTGCTTCTGGGTCTGGAGCTTGATTATTTCCCGGACAGGGAGGATTTCGCGGCGGAGGTGGCCAGATCCTATCCCTTTGACTACATCATCGGCGGTCTCCATTTTCAGGGCGCCTGGGGCTTCGACTTTGACCCCGCGGACTGGGAGCCTATGGGCCGGGAGGAGCGCTTCGCCGCCTATGAGCGCTATTACCGGGATCTCGCCTCCATGTGCCGCAGCGGCCTGTTCACCATCGCCGCCCATCCGGACCTGATCAAAATCTTCACCCCGGAAACCTTCCGCGACTGGCTGGGCACAAAGAGCGCCCTGCCCCTTATCCGCGAAGCCCTGGAGGCTCTGAGCCGGGCCGGCATGCTGCTGGAGGTGTCCTCCGCCGGCCTGCGCCGCCCCTGCCGGGAAATACATCCCGGCCCGGAGATCATGCGCCTGGCGCGCGACCTGGACGTGTCCGTGTGCTTCGCTTCCGACGCCCACAGCATTGACCACCCGGCCTATGCCTTTGACGCCCTGGCCGCCTACGCCGGCGGCTTCGGCTACAGGGAAAGCTTTATCTCCGTCCGCGGCCGGCTCTCCTCCATTCCCTTCCGCCCCGGTCTATCCTGAGCCATGCGCCCTCCGTTTCTGGTCCGGCTGGACAATGTGACTCTGCGTCCGGGCGGCGTCCTGCTCTTCGCCGGCCTGTCCCTGGAGGTCCGGGCCGGAGAGCATCTGGCCGTGCTCGGCCCCAACGGGGCGGGCAAATCCAGCCTGCTGCGGCTCATGGCGGGGGAGATGCGCCCGGACCAGGGCGATCCCGGCGCCGTGACCTGGGGTTTCACGGGGAGGGAGAGTTCTTCGGCCCTCCGGGCCAGGCGGCACGCCCGCCTGGTTTCGCCCCGCCAGCAGCGCGACTGGGTCCGGCGCGCCTGGAGGATGAGCGGGGAGGAGATCCTCCTCTCCGGCCTGGAAAACGAATTTCTGGTCTTCGCCCCGCCCGGCCGGGAGGAGCGCCGGGCCGCGGCGGCTCTGGCCCAAGCCGCCGGAGCGGGGCCGCTCCTGGCGAGGCCCGCTCCCGCCCTGTCCCAGGGCCAGCTCCGCCTGCTCCTAATTCTGCGCGCCCTCCTGCCCCGGCCGGAACTGCTCCTCCTGGACGAACCCCTGGAGGGCCTGGACGGCGCGGCCAGACAGGCCGTGCTTGAGGCTCTGCTTCTGGCCGCGGACAGGGGATGCTCCCTGGTGCTGACCGCTCACCGCCCCGGAGATCTCCCCCCCCTGGCGGCCCGGGTCTTCCGGCTCCCCCCCCGGGCCGCGTCTCCGCCCTCCGGGGCAAAGCGGCCCGGCCCGGCCGCCTTCCCGGCGTCCCGAGGCCCGGCCCGGCCCGCCGCGCGGCGGAGAGAAGCGGAGGGAATTTCCGGGGATGCCCCTGTCCTGGAACTGCTGGACGTGGATGTATACATCGACCGGGCGCGGGTTCTGGCCGGCATCACCTGGACCGTGCGCCGGGGGGAACATTGGCTAGTCACTGGGCCCAACGGCTCCGGCAAGAGTACCCTGCTGCGCCTTCTCTGCGGAGAGGCCGCCGCCGCCTGGAAGGAAGGGACAGGCGGCCTGGTGCGCTGGTTCGGCGCTCCCCGGCCGGATCTCGCCGGCCTGCGCCGCCTGGTCGGCTATGCCTCCGACCGTCTCCAGGACGCCTGCGACCTAGGCGGGAGCGCCGAAGAGATCATCATTGCCGGGCTGCGCGGCGGCATCGGCCTGCACGGCGGCCCGCCCACAGAGGAGGAGAAGGCCGAAGCCGGGCTGTGGATGGAGCGCCTGGACCTCCTGTCCATGCGGGATGTTCCCTTTGAGCGCCTCTCCGACGGCTGGGCCAGGCGTTTTCTGCTGGCCCGCGCCCTGGCCGGGTCGCCGCCCGTGATGCTGCTGGACGAGCCGTGCGCCGGGCTGGACGCCGCAAGCCGGGAGAAATTCCTGGACGCCCTGGCTCTCCTGGCGGCCGGCGGCACACACATCATCCATGTTTCCCACCATCCCGGGGATTTGCCCTCCCTGTTCAGCCACGAGTTGCGCCTGGAGAACGGGCGGGTCGCCGGCGCCGGACGGCGCAAGTCCTGAAAAAATTTTTTTCTCCAAGGAAACATGCTTCCATTCTTCATTCAGCTATGTTAAAGACCGTTTAAAGCTACTCCCCATTGCGTGTGTAAGGAGAAAAATATGGAATTTCAAAACCTGCTTTTCGAAGTGGCGGACCGCGTGGTGACCATCACCATAAACCGTCCGTCCGCCCTGAACGCCCTGAACAACGACACCCTCACCGACCTGAACAAGGCTCTGGACGAGGTGGCGAAAAACGACGGCATCAAGGGCGTCATTCTCACCGGTACCGGCAAGGCCTTTGTGGCCGGGGCGGACATCAGCCAGATGGCCTCCTACACCCCGGAGCAGTGCCGGGCGTACATGGGCTACGCGCAGCAGACCTTCAACCGCATTGAGGCTATTGAAAAACCCTTCCTGGCGGCGGTGAACGGCTACGCTCTGGGCGGCGGCAATGAAATCTGCATGGCCTGTGACTTCCGCTATGCCAGCGAGAAGGCCATTTTCGGCCAGCCGGAAGTAAACCTGGGCATCATGCCCGGTTTCGGCGGCAGCCAGCGCCTGCCCCGCCTGGTGAACCCCGGCCTTGCCAGGGAAATCATCTATTCCGGCCGCAACGTGACGGCGGAAGAGGCCCTGCGCATCGGCCTGGTGAACAGGGTTTGCGCTCCGGAAGCCCTGATGGACGAGGCCCGGGCCATCATGAAGACCATTGCCTCCAAACCCGCGCACTCCCTGCGCTATGCCAAGACTTCCATCAACCGCGGCCTGGATACGGATTTGTACAAGGCCATTCAGCTTGAGCTGGAACTCGTCTCCCTGTGCTTCTCCTCTCCCGATCAGAAGGAAGGCATGAAGGCTTTTCTGGAAAAGCGTCCCGCAAATTTCGCAAGTTAACGCACCAGCCGCGCTTCAGAGGGAACGGCTCGGGCTGTTCCCCCTGCGGCGCTCCGCGCCCGCGCAAGAGGCGGGACTTTTTGGCTTCAGGAAACAGAACGGCCGCGCCTTACGGCGCCCGTTGTCCAGGATGGAGCGGCGGCTCTCCGGAATGTATCCGCCCGAAAGGCCGGCGCGGAAGCAGGATCGCCCCCTGGAACGCAGCTAACCCCGGGTCGCGCCGGCCGCCGCTCCCCCCTTCAGGGCGGGGAGGCGGGCTGACCCACATTACCCAAAGGAGTTTTTGATGGATTTCACACTCACAGAAGAACAAGCCCTTATTCAGAACATGGTGCGCGAATTTGCGGAAAAAGAAGTTAAGCCCATTGCCGCGGAGATCGACAAGAACCACCGCTTTCCCAAAGAAACAGTCAAAAAGATGGCGGCCCTCAACCTGTTCGGCCTGGGTATTCCCGAAGAATACGGGGGAACGGGCGTGGACACCCTGGCCTCCTGCCTGGCCTATGAGGAAATGGGCAAGGTCTGCGCTTCCCACGCCACCATCATTTCCGTGCACAGCATGGGCACCAAGCCCATTGTCTATTTCGGCACGGAAGAGCAGAAGAAGAAGTATCTGCCCGATGTGGCCAAAAACGGCATAGCCTGTTTCGCCCTGACCGAACCCGGAGCGGGCACGGACGCGGCCTCCCAGTCCAGCCGCGGCGTGCGCCAGGGGGACAAGTTCATCATCAACGGATCCAAAATCTTCATCACCAGCGGCAGCGAAGGCAGCGTGTATTGCGTCTTCGTTATGACCCAGCCGGACAAGGGCCTCAAGGGCATTTCCTGCTTCATTGTGGAGCGCAGCAACCCCGGCCTGAAGATCGGCCAGTTGGAAGAAAAGCTCGGCATTTGCGCCTCCGCGACCGCCGAGCTTGTTTTTGACAACATGGAAGTTTCCGCGGCCAACATGATCGGCGCGGAGGGCGACGGCTTCAAGATCGCCATGCGCTGCCTGGATTCCGGCCGCGTCGGCGTGGCCGCCCTGGCCACGGGCATCGCCCAGGGCGCCCTGGACGCCGCCGTGACCTACATCAAGGATCGCAAACAGTTCGGCAAGCCCATCGCCGCCAACCAGGGCATCCAGTGGTATGTGGCTGAAATGGCCGCCCAGGTGGAAGCCGCCCGTCTGGCCACCTACAAGGCGGCCGTTCTCAACGACCTGCCCGGCCGCCACAGCAAGGAAACGGCCATTGCCAAGCTCCTGGCCGCCGAAGCGGCCATGCAGACCACCGTGCGGGCCATCCAGCTCCACGGCGGCATC
>JAISMK010000138.1 GCA_031276785.1 Desulfovibrio sp.
TGAAAAAGGCCATTCGGCCTTTTTCAGAAAGGCGCGCCGGCGAAAGGCGTCCGCCTTTCGCGTCGGGGCATTATGCGCTTGGCGTCGCCCGCGGAGGAAACCGGGGGGAATCATCCCCCCGGCGGGGTCCGGAGCGCGCGAACAGTCAACTCAGCGTTTGCTGGAGCGTATGAACATTTTCAATGCCCATACGCCGCGCCGGGATCAGCGGGCGAATCCTTGCCGCGAACCCGCGGGCGGGCGGATTCACTCCGCCGCCGGAAACAAGCTCAAGCGTACAATACTCTGAAAACCGCCCTAGTCTAGGCCCCGGACAGGCGGACGTCAACCCGAAGCGCGGCTGGGCGCGTACAGTATAGATAAAATCTAAAAAAAAACCACCCCCTGCGCAAGCCCGCAATCCGCCACCCTTGGCCCGCAAGGACGCTTCAGACCGCCTAAGGATGCCCCGTTTTTCTATGCCAAGATAGCCCGCGGATGGAAGGACTATACCGCAAAATAAGAACTTTGACGATCAAAACGGACGATTAAATCAGCACTTCCTTAAGTTTCCATCAGGAAATGGAACGAATCACGGCGGATCGAGAGAAGCTAACGGGGCAACAACGGTCTGTGTTGCGTAGGAGATAGTCCAGAATCAAGCATAGGTTGACATAAGCGAACGGTAAATTCAGGAAAAGAAAATAGCTTGACAGGATGGTTGCCGAAATTATAATTTTATGGAGTAGATATGTTCAAATTCATTCTGCAAAATATTCCAACTAGTATGGTAAATTTTACTACACCATAAAAACCAAATGGAAAATAAGAATTTAGTAAACAGACGAGAATTTGTTATTTCAATTTCTTTTACAATACTCTCTGGCGTAAATACATACCAATAGCTATCATATAAATAAGGGTCATAGATATTAAGTCTGCAACATGTTGGACTGACATCTTTGATAAAAATTTTTTTTATATTTGGAATATTATCGATAGTAACACCCAATGATAGTAATTTCTCAACAGTTATTTTAACGTTGACACCTATAAGATAATTAGCAATAATCGCCATGATTTCGTTGCGGTGTGGCACTAAAATATTTCTCATCGTAAAAATTACTCCACTTCATCATCAAAATACTCTGTAACTTCTGTAGCTATGCAAGCGCCAAGCAATGCGCCAATCAGTGCCTCTCCTGCAATACAAAATGGAGCGGCATAACCGCTACAAATATCTTACTGGACACTGTAGCGATGACGCCACCGTGACTGCCGGCATCGCCAAGCCGCGCAACTGGTTTGCCTGCCATATCCACTCCTTCCCCTATGGGGAACATAGTCCATGTAATGAATGACCGCAACTTGCCCGCGTAAGCCATGATCCACCACGATGAGGCACAACATCCTGTAAAGATTATTATTTTAGGAAACTCTGATTTAATCTCTTGAGATGATTCTCCCCTTCAAATTCCCTTGGTAGGGGAAGCGCTCTACTGTACATATATTGATATTTCAACAACTTGAAATTGATATGATGCCAGAGGAAATCATTTCTCCCGGCAGGGTTAGGGCGGAACTTTGTTAAATCAGTGCTTCCTTAAAATTTTTCTTGAGAAATTCTTATATTTTGATAAGACAAAAAGGTCTTTTACCGGTTTCCCGGCAAGGCTGGCGGCCGCCAGCGGGTACCGGAGGCATGTTTTCCGCGCCTGGCGCGCCGGGAGTGAGAGACGGAATTGACCACACCCCCCATCCTTGAACTTCGCGGCGTCAGCAAAAATTTCGGCAACACTCTGGCCCTTCACAATATCAATCTGGAAATCGCCAACGGGGAATTTCTAACCCTTCTCGGCCCTTCCGGCTGCGGCAAAACCACCATCCTGCGCATTCTCTCCGGCTTTGAAGCCCCCACCCGGGGCGCGGTCTTCCTCAACGGCCAGGAGATCACCTCTTCCCCGCCGGAACTGCGCCAGGTGAACACTGTTTTCCAGAGTTACGCCCTTTTCCCGCACATGTCGGTATGGGACAATGTGGCCTTCGGCCTGCGCATGCAAAAAAGGCCCAAAGTGGAGATCAACCAGCGGGTGGCCGAGATCCTGCGCCGCGTCCACCTGGCGGAATACGGCGACCGCATGCCCCGCCAGCTCTCCGGGGGCCAGCAGCAGCGCGTGGCCATTGCCAGGGCCATTATCAACAATCCCCTGGTCCTGCTTCTGGATGAACCCTTCAGCGCCCTGGATCTCAAACTCCGCAAACAAATGCAGTTTGAAATCAAGCATCTGCAGCGCCAGATCGGCATTACCTTCGTCTTTGTCACCCATGACCAGGAAGAGGCTTTCGCCATGTCCGACCGGGTGGTGGTCATGAATGAAGGAACCGTCATCCAGGTGGGCAGTCCCCAGGAAATATACGAAGAGCCGGAAAGCCTTTTTGTGGCCCGCTTTGTGGGAGAGATCAACGTCCTGGAGGGCGACATCCGCGCCGCCCGGCCCGGCGGAACTTATCAGGCCGAGGTGGAGGGCGTGCCTTTCATCCTGCACTCCCGGCGCGAATTCGCGGAAGGGGAAACCGTCAAGGTGCTGCTCCGGCCGGAGGATCTAAAGGTTTACCTGGAGCAGGAAAAGGCCCAGCAGCCGCCCTTCTTCCTGGGCACCATAAATGAAACGGTGTACAAGGGCGCCACAGTGGACATTCTCCGCACCTTGGATAACGGCAAAAAACTGCAGGCCGCTGAATTTTTCAACGAGGATGACGCCGACATAACCTACCGCCCCGGAGACAGGGTTTCCGTCACCTGGGTGGAGGGCTGGGAAGTGGTGCTGAACGCGGAGGGGGAGTAGCGTGGAGAGGGTTCCTTCCCCCGGGGCATCCCGCTTCCGGGAGGCCAGCATTGCCGGAACCTGGCTGTGGCTGGGGCTGTTCGCCCTGCTCCCCAATCTGGTCCTCCTCCTGGTGGCCTTTCTGGACCGGGACACCGTGGGCTTTTTCATCCCCTCCCTGACCCTTGACAATTTCCGGGAGCTGTTCGCCCCGGTCTTCCTGGGCGTGCTCTGGGACTCCATCCGCCTGGCCCTGTGCAGCACCCTGGTCTGTCTGCTGGCGGCCTATCCCTTCGCCTACGCCCTGGCCAAGGCCGGCCCGCGCCTGCGGCCCTGGCTGCTCCTGCTGGTGATCATCCCCTTCTGGACCAATTCCCTGATCCGCACTTACGCCCTCATCCTCATGATCGGGGCCCAGGGTCTGGTCAACAAGTGCGCTCTGGGCCTGGGACTGATTGGCGCTCCTCTGGAACTAATGTATACGGACTTCGCCGTCTTCGCGGGCATGACCTATACCTTTCTGCCCTTTATGATTCTGCCCCTGTACGCCTCCATTGAGAAACTGGATCCCGGCCTGGCCGACGCCGCCAAAGATCTGGGCGCCGGATCCTTGCGCACCTTCTGGCACAGCACCCTGCCCCTTACCCTGCCCGGCGTGGTGGCCGGCTGCATCCTGGTCTTCCTGCCTTCCCTGGGCAGCTTCTATATTCCGGAAATCCTGGGCGGGGCCACCAACATGCTGCTGGGCACCTTTATCAAAAACCAGTTTCTGGTGGCGAAAAACTGGCCTCTGGGGGCGGCCTCCAGCTCCGTTCTCACCCTGCTGCTGGTGCTTCTGGCCGTGCTCTACCGCTTCACCAGCCAGCGCGCCGCAGGCGGCTACAACGCCCCCCTGAACGCGCGCCGGGACGGAGAATAGCATGGGCGCCTGGAGCAAACGCCTCTATATCTTCCTGGTCTACTGTTTTTTCTATCTGCCCCTGCTGGCGATGTTCCTCTATTCCTTCAACGCCGCCAAATACACCACTGCCTGGGGAGGCTTTTCCCTCAAGTGGTACGCGGCCCTGCTGCGCAACAACGGCCTTCTGGACGCCGCCCTCAACTCCTTCCTGGTGGCCGTGTGCGCGGCCTCCCTGGCCACCCTTCTGGGCGGCCTGGCCGCCGTCTGCCTTAAGCGCTACAGCTTCCCCGGCCGCAGGGCCCTTTTCATCGGCATCCTCCTGCTCACGGTCTCTCCGGATATCGTCATGGGCATTTCCTTCCTCATCCTGTTCATCGCCTGTTCCGTCCAACTGGGCTTTCTCACGCTGCTGGTGGCCCACACAGCCCTGTGCGCGCCCTTTGTCGCCGTTACGGTCCTGGCCCGGCTGGAGGAATTTGACGAATATCTCATTGAGGCGGCCCGCGACCTTGGCGCCTCCGAAGCCAAAGCCCTGCTGCATGTCCTTCTGCCCCTCAGCGCTCCGGCTGTGGCCGCCGGCTGGCTGCTCAGCTTCACTCTGTCCATGGACGACGTCCTGATCAGCACCTTTGTCACCGGGCCGTCCTTTGAGGTCCTGCCCGTACGCATCTATTCCATGGTCAGACTCGGGGTCAAACCCGACGTCAACGCCCTCTCGGCCATCATGTTCGCCCTTACCCTGAGCCTGGTTCTGCTGGCTCAGGTCATCACCCAACTCAGGAGAAAATAGAGTGAGTAACCTGCGCCTTTCCCCGCTTTTCCTCATCCTGGCCTGTTTTGCCCTTGCCGGCCCCGCCGCGGCGGCTCCCCCCGCCGGCGAAGTTGTGGTCTACAACTGGTCGGAATACATTCCGCAGGATGTTCTGGACGCCTTCACCGAGGAAACCGGCATCAAGGTGATCTATTCCACCTTTGAATCCAACGAGGCCATGTACGCCAAGCTCAAATTGCTGCGCGGCAGAGATTATGACGTGGTGGTCCCTTCCTCCTATTTTGTGGAAATGCTGCATGAGGAACGGCTCATCCGTGAGTTGGACCACGCCAAAATCAGCAACCTGGGCAATCTGGATCCCAGGGTTCTAAGCCGGCCCTATGACCCCGACAATACCTACAGCATCCCCTATATGTGCGGAATCGCGGGCATCGCTTACAATACCAAACATATCAAGCCCGGCGGCGTCACCGGCTGGAAAGACCTCCTGCGCCCGGAATTCAAGGGCAAGGTCATCCTCACGGATGACCTGCGCGATGCCTTCGGCCTGGCCCTGCGGGCCTTGGGACATTCCGTGAACTCCACCAATCCGGAGGAAATCCGGCAGGCCTATGAATTTCTTGCCCGGCTCAAGTCCTCGGTGCGCGTTTTTGACGTTACCGCCATCAAGCAGGCCTTAATCAGCGAGGAAGTCTGGCTGGGGCCCATCTGGAACGGCGATTTTCTTGTGGCCCAGGAAGAAAACCCGAATCTGGCCTTTATCTTTCCCCAGGAAGGGGGCATTCCTTGGGTGGACAGCTTTGCCATAACCTCCGGCGCGGCCAACGTGGAAAACGCCTATGCCTTTATCAACTATATGCTCCGCCCCGATGTGGCTGTCCGCTGCGTGGAGGAATACAAATACACCACCCCCAACCTGGCCGCCGTACGCCTGCTGCCCGCCGGCCTGCGGGATAACCCCATCCTGTTCCCAGGCCCTGATGAAATGAAGGACGCCGAGTATATCTCCGGCATAGGCGACGCCCTGAACCTCTATGAAAAATACTGGGAGCGGGTGAAAGTCCTGCGCTGACCGGTATAGAGTATTTTACGCTTTAAAATTGCTGCAAGAAGAACGCCATGCGGGAACGGGGAAAAGCCGTAGAGAACCGACTGCCGGAAAGCCTGGCCTTTGCCGATCCGGCCCTGTGCCGGCCGCTTCTGGACCGGCTCAGGAGGGATCTGGACCGGCCCCTGCGCTTTATGGAAGTGTGCGGCACGCATACCGTCGCCATCTTCCGCAGCGGGCTGCGCTCCCTGCTCCCCAAGGAAATCGTCCATCTTTCCGGGCCTGGCTGCCCGGTGTGCGTCACCCATGACAGGGAAATCGCCGCTTGCCTGGCTCTGGCGGGCAGAGAGGGGACGCTGCTGGCCACCTTCGGCGATTTGATGCGGGTGCCCGGACCTGGAGGAGCCAGCCTGAAGACGGCCAAGGCGCAGGGGGCGGAGGTGGAGGTGGTCTATTCTCCCCTGGACGCCCTGCGTCTTGCCCGGCAGCGTCCGGACCGCGCGGTTATTTTTCTGGGGGTGGGCTTTGAGACCACCGCACCGGCCGTGGCCGCGGCGGTTATCATGGCCCGGGGCGAGGGGCTAAGGAACTTCAGCGTCCTTTCCCTGCACAAGCTGGTGCCGCCCGCTCTGGAAACCCTGCTGGCCGACGGCGCTCCGGACATAGACGCCTTCCTCCTGCCCGGGCACGTCTCCACCATTCTGGGGCTCGCCCCCTACCGCTTTCTGGCCGAGCGGCACGGCAAACCAGGGGTGGTGGGCGGTTTTGAGCCGGCGGACATCCTGCAGGCCCTGCTGCTCCTTCTGGATATGCTCCGGACCGGGAAAACCGCCGTCCGCAACCAGTATACCAGGGCCGTGGCCCCGGAGGGCAACCCCCGGGCGCGGGAAATTCTGTTTTCCGTGTTCGAGCCGGCGGACGCCCTGTGGCGGGGCCTGGGGGAAATCCCCGCGTCCGGCCTGGTTTTGCGCGAACAGTACGGCGACCTGGACGCCCGGAGGCTTTTCGATCTGGAGCTTCCGCCCGGCGCGGGCATTCCCGGCTGCCGCTGCGGCGATGTGCTGCGGGGGCGGCTGTCCCCCCCGGGCTGTCCCCTGTTCGGGTCCGTCTGCACCCCCTCCGCTCCGGTGGGGCCGTGCATGGTTTCCGCGGAAGGCGGTTGCGCCGCCTTTTTCACCTACAGTGAACAAAGAGAAGGGACATGACTTCTGTGGTGCTTCTGGATCACGGCAGCGGCGGCCGGGCCTCCCGGCGGCTAATCCGGGAGGTGTTCATGCGGCATCTGTCCAATCCCGTTCTGGACACTATGGATGACGCGGCCCATCTGGAACTCTCCGGCTCTCTGGCCATGAGTACGGACAGCTTTACCGTGGACCCGCCGGAGTTCCCCGGCGGGGACATAGGAAGCCTGGCGGTACACGGCACGGTGAACGATGTGGCCATGCTCGGCGCCCGGCCCCGCTATCTGAGTTGCGCCTTCATTCTGGAAGAAGGCCTGCCCCTGGACTTGCTGGAACGGATTGTCCGCTCCATGGGCCAGGCCGCGCGCGCGGCCGGAGTCTGGGTGGTCACGGGAGACACCAAAGTCGTGCCCAGGGGAGCGGCGGACAAGGTGTTCATAACCACCACAGGCATAGGGGAAATCCTGGCCGACCCCGCTCCGGCGGGCAGCCGGGCCGCGGCGGGCGATGCCGTTCTCCTTTCCGGGACAGTGGGCGACCACGGCCTGACC
Source organism: Desulfovibrio sp. (assembly GCA_031276785.1). Classification (GTDB taxonomy): domain Bacteria; phylum Desulfobacterota; class Desulfovibrionia; order Desulfovibrionales; family Desulfovibrionaceae; genus Frigididesulfovibrio. The sequence goes on from JAISMK010000138.1 coordinate 7,258, forward strand.
ATCCTCTCCAGGCGGGCGGGGCTGGCCCTGGATGGCCCTCTGGCCAGCGACAGCGCTCCCCTGCACGTCATGGCGGCCTCCTTGGCGACCGAAGTGGGGGACATCCATGTCCTGCGGGATCCAACCCGTGGCGGTCTGGCCACCACCCTGAATGAAATCGCGGAGCAGTCGGGGGTGGCTTGTGAAATCCGGGAGGAAGCCATTCCCGTCCGTTCCTGCGTGGCCTCCGGCTGCGCCGTCCTGGGGCTGGATCCTCTGTATCTGGCCAATGAGGGCAAGCTCCTGTGCATTCTGCCCGAGGCCAAAGCCGCCGGGGCGCTGGCCGTCATGCGCCGTTCCCCCTATGGGGCCGAAGCCGCCGTCATCGGCCGGATCCTGGCCCCCGGGGACAAGGCCGGCGCGGGACGGGTAATCCTGATCACCCGCCCAGGCGGCAGGCGCCTGCTGGGAATGCTGGAAGGCGAACAACTGCCCCGCATCTGCTGATTGGCACAACAGGACGCAGGAAAACCGCTGTGACCGAAACTCGCCAGCCGCGCACCCCACAGCGCCAGGCCAGGATAAGCCGGGTTCTCGACCAGAGGCAGAAAGGCCTGGCCCTGGTGCTGGCCAACATTCACGACCGGCATAATGTGTCCGCCATTTACCGCAGTTGCGACGCCTTCGGGGTTCCCAGAGTACACCTCTACTATACGGACACCGCCTTTCCCGTTCTGGCGGCCAAAACATCCGCCTCGGGGCGGAAATGGGTGGAAAGCGTGCGCCACACCAGGGCGGAGGACCTTGCCCTGCGCCTGCGGCAGGAAGGGATGCGCCTGCTGGCCGCCGGCTGTTCGCCCGCGGCGGCCGCCCTGGACGAATATGACCTGACCCTGCCCACCGCCTTCATACTGGGCAATGAACACAGGGGGGTGGAGGAGGAACTGCTGGCCCTGGCGGACGGGGAGGTCGTAATTCCCATGTACGGGATGGTCCGGAGCCTGAACGTCTCCGTGGCGGCGGCGGTCCTCTTGGCCGAGGCCGCGCGCCAGCGCAGGCGGGCCGGCCTGTACGAGCGGCCCTCCCTCAGCCCGGAGGAGCGGGAACGGATGTATGCCGCCTGGATCAGGAGTTAAAGCGGTTTGACTTTGATAACCTGACAATCAAAACAGGTAAAGCCAAGATT
>JAISMK010000161.1 GCA_031276785.1 Desulfovibrio sp.
AAAAATCGCCTATTTAACCTCCGTTCTGGAAAAGGAGGATGTCTTGCGGGCGGTCATCCGGGAAGAACTGCAGGAGGTGCGCGACACCTTCGCCACCCCGCGCCGCACAGTGGTGGTGCAGGAAGATGTGGCTGGCATCGACATTGAGGATCTGATTCCAGATGAGGATGTGGTCATCACCCTTTCGCGGCGCGGATATATAAAGCGCACCACTCTGGACAGCTATCAGCAGCAGCGCCGGGGAGGAAAGGGAATCGCCGGCGTGCACATGGGCGAAGAAGATGTGGTGCAGGACTTTTTGACCACTTCCAACCATCAGTATCTGCTTCTTTTCACCAATCGGGGCCGCATGCATCAGCTCAAAGTGCATCAGGTGCCGGAAGGCAGCAGGACAGCCAGAGGGGCGCATATCGCCAACCTTCTGCCCCTGGACAAGGACGAATGGGTAACTACGGCCCTGACGGTGCGTGAATTCAGCGACGGCACCTCCTTCTTGTTCGTCACGCGCCGGGGCATGATCAAGCGTTCCGCTGCCTCCCTGTACGCTCGGGCCAAAAAAACCGGACTGATTGCCGTAGCCCTGCGCGAGGATGACGAGCTGATCATGGTGCGGGAGGTGGATGATTTATGTCAGGCTGTTTTGATTACCGCCCTGGGATACGCCATCCGCTTCCCCTGCAACGAGGTGCGGCCCATGGGCAGGGGAGCTGCCGGAGTCAAGGGCATTGCTCTGCGCCGGGAGGACGCGGTGGTGGCCTGCGTGACCATCCGCGAAGAGGACGATGCCTCCATAATGACCGTCTCCCGTGGCGGCTACGGCAAAAGGACACGGCTCGGCCTGTACCGCAGCCAGTCCAGGGGAGGCAAGGGCATCATCAACTTCAAGGCGACAGCCAAGACAGGCCCGGTTATCGGGGCCATGCCGGTGGCCGATACCGATGCCCTGCTCCTTCTTACCTCCACCAATAAGATTATCCGTATCGGCGTGGAGGAGGTGCGGAACATCGGCCGCGCCACTCAGGGGGTGCGCCTGGTGACTATGGATGAAGGCGCCGCCGTGGTGGGCTTTGACAGGATCGACGAGGGCGGATAAAAATTTTTACTTTGGCGAAATCACATTTTCGCCGCAGCCGACAGATAAAAATTGCAGGAGGCAATTTTTATCTGGAATCCGTATTAGAGCAGTGCCGCTCCGTGCGCCTGCAACGCGCTTCCCAGGCTCCGCAGGGCGTCATCCCGGTCCTTGGGGGACACTCCTGCCAGCGGCCAGGACAGGGTAACTTCTTCTCCGCTGTTCGTCCTGATTTTCAGGCTTAGATCGCCGTTGTCCTCAAGAGTTGCGGATCTCACCTGGTCAAAGGGCACGGCGACCCGCGTCGCCAGGAAATGAGGAAAAACGGTGAAAAAGGAATCGTAGAGCAGCAGCGGGCTCAGGCTGGATTTCCGGATGGCCAGGTGCAGGAGGACGCAGCTCGCGCTGAAGAGCAGCCGGGACAGGAAGCTGAAGCCGCCGGCGGACAGCAGGGGCAGGCTGAGGGCGGCGGAAACGGCGAAAAGCGCCCAGATCGCCTTGGGAAACGCCGGGCGGAACATCCGGCACGCTCCCTCAATGGTGCGGGGAGCGGGGGGAAGAGAGGCAAATCTGCCGCTGTAAGCGCTGCCCAGACAGCCCAGAATATAGGGAAGGCTAAGGGGAATCATGATCACCCCTGCGGCTAGGGCCAGAATCAGGCCTGATCTGAGGAGTTTCCTGTGCAGAAGCCATAAGCCCGCTGCCTGCAGGCTCAGGCAGAGGCCATAGAGAGAATAAAAAGCCGGAGAGGAGGCATAATAGGCGATGACTTCTTGTACTTCCTCCGGGTGCATGGAAAAATCCATGGCGTTCATGCCGAAGAACAACAACAAAACCGCGGCGCAGTTCAGGGCAAATCCCGCCAGAGCGGCATTATGCAGCGGGCGCATGGAGAACTCCTGGGGGGTCTGGAGTACAACGTAAGTACATACAGAGGCAATCCCGCGTCCTCTACACAGTGCCGCTCCGTCCGTCAATGCGGCGCTGTGGGCTGTGCTGAACGGCCGCTTGAGCGTAACCACGCCGGCGCAGGCTAGAGCATTTTACGCTTGAAATGCTTGCTTGACGGCGGGCTTTGACCACAGGGCTGGGGCCATATATTCTATATACAAGTCAAACGGATGGTTGCCCTCCCAATGAATGAGAAAGCCATGCCTTCTTTGAAATATATGTACCGGACCCTGCTGCCCGATTCCTTCCCGGAAACCCTGACTTTGGATTTCGGCTCTTTCAGGCTCGAATACGCCCGCCGTTCCTGGAATATCGGCGGCGAGCAAAGGGGGCTGCGCTACGGGGAAAATCCCCATCAGCCAGCCGCTCTTTATGCCCTGGTTCGGGGAGGCCTGACCATCGGAGGCGTCACCTACCGTGGGGCGGGGCAGGGCCTAATTTCGACCCTGACGGAAGAGAATATGCTCCAGGCTGGGAAACATCCCGGAAAAACCAACCTGACGGACGTGGACAGCGGCATCGCCATGCTCCAGTATCTTTATGCCCGCCCCGCCGCCTTTATTCTGAAACACAACAATCCGTCCGGCGCCGCCTGGTCCGCCGCAGGGGTGGCCCAGGCCCTTTCCCGCGCTTATTGGGCGGACCGGATCGCCGCCTTCGGCGGCGCCGTGGTGGTGAATCGTCCTCTGGACAAGGATGCCGCCGAACTGTTGAGCAGCGCCTATTTTGAAGTTGTGGCCGCTCCGGATTTTGAGCCGGGAGTGCTGCCCTTGCTGCAAAAACGAAAAAATCTGCGCATCTTGCGTATTCCCGGCCTGGCGCGCCTGGAGGAATTCGCTGGCCTGCCCTTTCTGGACATAACTTCTTTGTCGGACGGCGGACTTGTGCTGCAACAGAGCTTTCTCAACAGAGTGGGCAGCCCGCGTGATTTTTTCCCGGCCACGGCTGACCGGGATGGAGACACGCTGACGGCCAGGGCGCCCACCCCTGCCGAAGCCGAGGATCTTTTTTTCGCCTGGGCCGTGGAGGCCGGGGTGACGTCCAACTCGGTCGTTTTTGCCCGGGACGGGGCTACAGCGGCCATTGGCGCCGGCCAACAGGACCGGGTGGGCTGTGTGGAGATGGCAATTCACAAGGCGTATGTTAAGTATATGGATATCCTTGCTTTTCGTGAAACTGGACAGTCCTGGCAGGAGCTTGCCGCCCGGGCGGAACAGGATGTAGAGGCCGGAGATCTTGCGCAGGATATCCGGCGGCGGACTCAGGCGGCCAAGGGAGGACTGGCCGGTTCCGTCCTGGCGTCCGACGGTTTTTTCCCTTTCCGTGATGGGGTGGATGCCGCTCTGGCCCAGGGAGTCACCGCCATCGCCCAGCCCGGGGGTTCCCTGCGCGACGCGGAGGTCATCGCCGCCGTCAATGAGGCCTTTCCTCCAGCGGCCATGGTCTTTACCGGACAAAGATCTTTCAAACATTAGGCGGATTAATGGCCTCGCGCAAGGTTCGCTATCCCGGCCCCGGCTGCGTGGTGGAATTCATGCAGGGCAACAGTCCCACCCTGGCTCTGGTTCTGGAAGAACAGGGAGGCCGCCTGCGCCTGCACACTCAGCATCAGCGGGAAGTCAGCCTGCCGGCGGGCCGCCTTCTGCCCTGGTCCGGCCCGGATCTAGGCCGCGGCCTCTCCCGCCAGGACAGGGACAGGGCTTTGGAAGAGGTGCGCCGCCGCCGGGAAGATCTGGCCGGCCGAGCGGACCTTGCGGCCCTGTGGGAAATTGTCCAGGGAGAGGTGGACAGGGCCTCGGCCGAATGGATGGCCTCCCTGCTCTGGGAAGAAGCGGACGTGGATCACGAGGCCGCCCTTGGCCGTCGGCTTTTAGCGGGCAAAACGCACTTCCGCTTCAATCCGCCGGATTTTGACATTTTCTCCGCCGGAGTGGTGGAAAAACGCCTTGCCGAAACTGAGGCGGCCCGTCTGCGCGAGGCCCTGGCCAGCGCCGGAGCGGCTTTTTTCCGTATCTTGTGGGATGTTCACGCCAAGCGGCGCCCCGCTCCTTCTCCGGCGGAAATCCCGGAGCCGGACCTGGCCGGACGCCTGCGCCACATTCTGCTTCAGCGCATTGCCGAAGCGGAGGAAGGCGGGGACAACCTGTGGAAGGCGCTGGTCAAGGGATTGCCGGAACATCCTTGTCTGGCCCTGATTCTGGCTGTGGCCTGGGGCCTGGTGCCGGAGCATTATAATTTCTGGCTGGATAGGGCCGGCTTCGCCCGGGGGGAAGATTGGGCCAACGGGGAAGAGGTGGCCCGTTTTGAAGAGACGAGCGCGGTCTGCATAGAAAATCTGCCGGAATGGCCGGACGCGGCCTCGGCGGAACATCTGGTCAGCATTGACCCGGCGGAATCGCTGGACAGGGATGACGCCTTCAGCGTTTCCTCCCTGCCGGATGGCTCGTTCCGGGCTGTGGCAGCCCTGGCCTGCCCGGCCTTGGCCTGGCCCTTTGCAACGCCTCTGGACAGAGCCGTACAGGGCCGCGCCTCCAGCCTCTACCTGCCGGAGGGAGATGAACACATGCTCCCCGAGGCTGTCGGTTGGCGGATGTTCGGCCTGGATACGGGCCATCTCCGGCCCGCCCTGATCCTGGACATGCGCTTTGGCGGCGACGGCCAGGCGCTGGACTTCTCGGTCTGTCTTAAGCGCATCCGCATCGCGGACAATCTTTCCCTGGACGAGGCGCAGGAGGCGCTTGCCTCCGCCGGTGACGGGGAGGCGCCCTCCGTCCGGCGGGTTCTGCCCCACAGCCCCTCTCTGACCGCCGGTCTGGAACTGGCCAGGCGGCTCCAGGCCAGGCGCATAGAGCAGGGCGCGGTCATTACCCGGCGGCCGGATCCTGCCATCCGGTTGCGGGAGGAAAACGGCGAAGTTCTTGTCGCCCTGGACGCTCAGGAAGAGCCGCATCTGGCCCACATGCTGGTGGGCGAGATCATGATCGCCGCCAATGCCGGCCTGGCTGCCTGGGCGCGGGATAAAAACATCCCCCTTTTGTACCGGACCCAGGATGTGGCCCTGCCGCGGGAATTCGCCGGGATCTGGGACGCTCCCCAGGATATAGCCCGCATTATCCGCGCTCTGCCCCCGGCCGTGCTGGAGGCGCAGCCACGCCGCCACGCAGGCCTCGGCCTTGGCGCCTACGCCACCTTTTCTTCCCCTATGCGGCGCTATGCGGATCTCTTCAATCAGGGCCAGATTGTCTCCTTTTTGCGCCGGGGAGAGGCCCGGGCTTGTACGGAGGAGCTTGTCTCCCTCCTGCCCTTCCTCTCCGCCCGCCAGGAAGCCGTGACCCAGGTGCAGCGCCTACGGCCCCGCTACTGGAAACTCTTGTTTTTCCGCCAGCAAGGAGATAAGATCTGGTGGGATGCTGTTGTCACGGAGGAAAACGGAACTTTTGTCTCTGTTGTTCTGCCCTGGGCGCAGATCTTTATCCGGGGCAGGCGCGGGCTTTTTGGCGACAAGACATATCCTGGACAGGCCGTCCAGGTCAGGCTGGGGAAGGTCAATCCGCTTTTGAATGAAATTCAGATTATGGAAACGCGGGAATAGGGCAATTTCACTTTGCTCCGGCGGCGCAGGCGGACTCCCGCCGCCCCAGGCCCCGGTTTACCTTTGGAGCGAACATGCCCATTGCCGTGTCTATGTCCGCGCTGTGCCTTTCTGCCTACCTTCTGGGGGCCGTGCCCTTTGGGCTGGTCATAGCCAGAGTCTGCAAGGGCGTTGATCCCCGCCGGGACGGCAGCGGCAATGTCGGCGCCACCAATGTCGCCCGTCTCTGCGGGCTGCCCTGGGGTCTTCTGACCCTGGCCTGTGATCTGCTCAAGGGTTTTTTCCCCGTCTTCATCTGCCAGCGCCTGTTCGCCTCCGAGACGCCTTTTCTTTGCCTTCTGGCGGGTTTGGCTCCTGTGGCCGGGCACATGTTTTCCCCCTTTCTCCGCTTCCGGGGAGGCAAGGGAGTGGCCACCAACGTGGGGGTTTTTCTGGCGGCGGCCCCGGCGCAGCTTCTTGTGGCCGGGGCTGTCTGCCTCCTGGTTATCTGGCGCAGCGGCTTTGTTTCCGCCGGCTCCCTGTCCCTGACGGCCGTTCTGCCTATCCTTCTTCTGGCCCGGTCCGCCTGGCCGCTCTTTTGCCTGTCCCTGATCACCGGCGCCCTCATTGCCTTCGCCCACAGGGAGAATATCCGCCGTCTCCTGCGCGGTGAGGAAAAACCCTGGATCCGGCCGGGCTCTTTCAAGGATACCCCATGAGAACTTTTCCCTCCTACCGGGGTGACTTGCGTTATGTCTGCACCCAGTGCCGCGGGCATTTCCCCGGAGACGATCTGCTCTACGTCTGCCCGGCCTGCTCCGGCGTTCTCCTTTTGGAGGATGCCTCCTTTGAAACCCTCAAGGCGCGGGACGGCGCCGGTTGGCAGGCCCTTTTCGACGCGCGCGCCGCCAGTTGCAATCCTGCCCTGGCCGGTATTTTCCGTTTTTACGAACTCATTGCCCCTGTCCTGGAAGAAGAGGACATTCTCTGTCTGGGGGAGGGCAATACCCCCATAATCCCCGCCGCTCCGGCCCTGCGCGAAAAATTGGGCCTGGAGTTCGCCTTTAAGAACGAGGGGCAGAACCCCAGCGCCTCCTTCAAGGATCGGGGCATGGCCTGCGTCTTCAGCTACCTGAAGTCGCTTGTCCGCAAACACGGCTGGACCAGCCTGCTCACCGTCTGCGCCTCCACCGGCGACACCTCCGCCTCCGCCGCCATGTACGCATCCTATCTGGGGGATCCTGTCACCTCCATTGTGCTGCTGCCGCACGGCAAGGTTACGCCGCAGCAACTTTCCCAGCCCCTGGGAAGCGGCGCCCGCGTTCTGGAAATTCCCGGGGTGTTTGACGACTGTATGAAGGTGGTGGAATTTCTCTCCGAAAATTATCGCGTGGCCTTGCTGAACTCCAAAAATAGCTGGCGCATCCTGGGACAGGAGAGTTACGCCTTTGAAGTCGCCCAGTGGCGCCGCTGGGATCTGCGCGAGGTGTGCGTGTTCGTCCCCATCGGCAACGCCGGCAACATCACGGCCGTTATGCAGGGCTTTCTCAAGCTCCATGCCCTGAACATCATCGCGGACCTGCCCCGGATCTTCGGCGTTCAGTCCCATCACGCCGATCCTGTTTACCGCTACTATGCCGCCCCGGCGCAGAACCGCGCCTATGCCGCTGTCGCCGTGCAGCCCAGTGTGGCTCAGGCGGCCATGATCGGCAACCCCGTCTCCTTCCCCCGCGTCCGCATGCTGGCCGAACGTTACCAGTACCTGGGCGGACCTGGTTCCTTCCAGGTTATACAGGTCACGGAGCAGGCCATCATTGACGGCATGCTGGAAGCCAACCGCCACGGCCATATCGCCTGCCCTCAAGGCGGGGAATGCCTGGCCGGCATGCAGTCCGCCCTCCGCCACGGCCTGATTTCCTCCCGGAACTTCTGCATTCTGGATGCCACCGCCCATGCCCTGAAGTTTGCGGATTTCCAGAATCTCTATTTCACCGCGGCCTTTTCCCCGGATTTCGGCATCACTCCGAAGCCGGAGCTCGTGAATGCGCCGGAACTTGTCCTTTCCCCCCAGGAGCGGCAGGACCTGGGCGAAGATCTCTTTATCCGCGAAACCGCCGCCAGAATTGCCGGCCGCCTGGAACTTTCCCCCCGGAATGCCGCCTGATGCACCAAAGGAAGGAGCCATGATCCGCTCTGAATTGTGCGCCCTTTTACGCAAAGGCTGGTGGATCCCGGCGCTTGTTATCGCCGCCCTGGCTGTCCTGGCCGGCGTTGTCCACGTCAGCGGTTTTGATGTCCATAAATTACTGAGCCAGTACGGATACCTGGTCATCTTCGTCTGGACCTGCCTTGAAGGGGAAACTATAGTTATTATTTCCGGTATTTATGCCGCGCAGTCCCACCAGATGAGCCCTCTGTTCATCGCCCTGGCCGCCTTCTGCGGCAGTTTTCTCGGCGATCAGATCATGTTCAGCCTTGGCAAATATAAGGGACCTCTGGTGCTGCGGCTTTTCCCCCGCATGGAACAGAAGATGGAAAAAGTCGCAAGGCTGTTCAGAAAGTATGATAACGCTTTGATCCTGGGCTTTCGCTTTGTTTACGGCGTGCGCAACATAACGCCCATCATGCTCGGCATCAGCGGCGTCAGCCATAAAAAATTCTTCTGCCTCAACGCCATAGGCGCGGCGGCCTGGGCGCTGGCTTTTTCCTTTGGCGGCTATTATTCCGGCAAAGCCTTTGTGGAACTTATGAACCGGCTGGGACACGGCATTCTTCTGCTTCTGCTGGCCGCGGCCGCCCTGGCCGGCATTATCTGGTTCCTTCGTTCCCGCAAGGCGGCCCGCCAGGAGCGGGAGAGCGCTTCCGCAGAGCCGGGCGGACCTGCGGAAGGCAAAGGCTAGAGCAGTCCAACTTTTTCAAAGTTAAACTGCTCTAGTACGCTGTAACATTTGAAATTGCGGATAAATTTACAGCGTCAACGCCGGGCTTTAATCCCGGCGCGCCGCTGCAGGCGGCGGAGCAAGCCGAAAACCACGCTTTTCGGCCCAGCGATCTTACCACTTAAAACGCAGTTTTAAGTGGTACATGGCGCTAGAGCATTTTGCTTTTGAAACGCTCCCTTCGGCGCTTACGGCTAAACGCGGTTTCGCCTGCGCCTCATGGGCGGGCGGCGGGGGAAACCCCCCCCCCCCCCGGCAAAATAAAAAAGTAAAATACCAAAATAAAAAACCAAGTTAAAAAATA
>JAISMK010000171.1 GCA_031276785.1 Desulfovibrio sp.
TTTCAACTCCCCGCCTTGGGCGGGGACAGCGCGAGGACAGGTCCATGCTGAACAAAGCGATGATTATTGGCCGTCTTGGAAGGGATCCGGAACTCAAGTACGCCGCCTCCGGCATGCCCATTGCCAACCTGAGCGTGGCCACGGACGAATCCTATGTGGACAGGGACGGCCAGAAGGTGGAGCGCACTGAATGGCACAGAGTGGTTGTTTTTCAGCGTCAGGCGGAAAATTGTTCCACCTATCTGTCCAAGGGAAGCCTGATATATGTCGAGGGCAGCCTGCAAACCAGGAAATGGCAGGATCCTCAGGGCGTGGAGCGGTACACAACTGAGATCAAGGCCAATCGCGTTCAGTTTCTGGACCGGAAGGGGGCGCGTGAAGGAGCCGCCGATCCCGCCCATCAGGGCGAGGGCGGCCAGCGCGTGACGCAAAGGCAGCAAACCGTTCCAGCCACCGGGGACGACCTGGGACCGGCCTTCCCTTCGGAGGCCAGCGGCATGGACGACGTTCCTTTTTAACCCATGGAACAGACCTCGCTCCGGGTGGACTTGTTGTCCCATACCCCGGATCCTCTTTCCCTTGTGTATGCGGCCTTCCGCCAGTGCTACCATGTGGGGTTCGCGGGAGATATGTGGGCAAAACTGGCGGACGGGACCATTGACGGGAAAGAACAGGCCGCTTTTGTGGCCGAGATCATGTCTTCCGGTCATACCAGCCCCGTTGAGCATGGTTCCTTTACCTTCTCGGTGGCTGGGGTTTCCCGCGCCTTGAGCCATCAACTGGTGCGCCACCGCATGGCCTCCTATTCACAGCAGAGCCAGCGCTACGTTGACGGCGGCGATTTCCGCTATGTCCTGCCCCCGGCGATTGCCCGGATCCCGGCGGCCAGGGATCGCTATGTGCGTTGCCTGGAAGAAATCGGCAAAGCTTACAAAGAGGTCCGGGATCTGCTGGAGGCGGACGGGATCGCCAACGCCCGCGAGGACGCCCGTTTTTTGCTTCCACAGGCTGCGGAAACGCGTCTTGTCCTGACCATGAACTGCCGTTCCCTGCTCAATTTTTTCAGCCAGCGCTGTTGCAGCCGCGCCCAGTGGGAAATCCGTTGCCTTGCAGGAGCAATGCTGGCTCTGTGCCGCGAGGTTCTGCCCGCGATTTTCGCCACAGCCGGTCCCCCTTGCGAGAGGACAGGAGTCTGCCCTGAAGGGGAACGTTTTACCTGTGGAAAGTATCCTGCTTTTTCTGATTCGGATGTATTCAAAAAATATAAATAAAATTGAAATATTATACTTGTAGGGCGCCCATGCGCCCGTTTTTTTTGTCTTTAGGGGGAAATAGGATATTCAGGTTATATATGAGAAAAACAGAGATTTTTTTTGAAAAATGGCGAAAAAATAAATATTTATTGTGAAGAAAAAAGTCTTCTCCTGTGGGACCGCCTTGACGGGCATGAGGCAAAGCCCTCGGAAGCAAAGGTTTTTTCGGGAAGCATCTATCCCGCGGAACTGATAAAATATCATTATTTTTCTGATAGTTATGTTAAAAATATGTGTGGAAAAATAGTCTGTTTCTTGGCGTAAGAGAGCGGAAAATCATCCTTGTTCTTCCTCGTCGCCATCTCTACACTGCTCCCCATGCAACAAAAATGGTCTGAAATTCTCTCTATTTTAGATGATTTTTTCGTTTTAGGCCGGAGAAAAGCTTGGCTTGCCTCTCTGAAGCCGGTTCAGGAAGGAGACGATCTGATCCTGTATGCACCGGACGCCTTTGTAGGCGATTTTGTCCGAACACAGATGCTTGATGCCGTTACCAAAGCGGCCTGTTCCGTTTTTGGGCGGGAGTGCCCGGTGCGGGTGCGCGTACTGCCAAGAAAGGATGTACCCGGCTCTGCAGGCGTAGCGCCTCCGCCTTCCCCGGATGCCGCCCCTACTTCCTCCGTTGCCTCCAATCCGGCCTCCCGTCCCACCCCGCGGCCCCTTTCTTCCCTGCAACTGTCCTTGCCAATGCTTATGCCCGGCAACCAGGCGCCGGAGACAGTTCACACTCATAACTGGCGTTATGCCTTTGACGATTTTGTGGTCGGCCCCTGCAATGAACTGGCCTACGCCGCCGCCCGCAGCATCTGCGGCGATTCCCCCGGCACGGAGATTCTGTATCTTGCCTCTACTCCCGGTCTGGGCAAGACTCATCTCATGCAGGCTGTGGGCCGGGTACTCACGGAACGCTGCAACCGATCCTTGCCCAAGGTGGAGTATCTTACCGCCGAGGAATTTGTCTCCCGGCTTTGGCTGGCTATCAAGGGGAATGATACGGAACGTTTCAAGGCCCGCTACCGGGAAGCGGATCTTCTGCTTCTGGAGGATGTCCATTTCCTCCAAGGGAAGGGGGCTATGCAGGGGGAACTGCTTGCCACCCTGAAGGCTCTGCATGATCGCGGCAGCCGGGTTGTCTGCACCAGCTCCTTTCAGCCAAGGGAACTGCGCGATATGGACGAGCAGCTTTTTTCACGCCTGACGGCGGGCTTGCTCTCCGTCATCGATCGTCCGGACGAGGAAACGCGCCGCAGGATTTTCCGCCGCAAGGCGGCCCTGCATCAGGTTCTTCTGCCCGCGGAGGTGGAGGAGGTTCTTGCCCGCCATATCAACGCTGATGTGCGGCAAATTGAAAGCTGCCTGCGCAATCTGGCCCTCAAGGCCCGGTTGCACAATACAGCCGTTACCCTGCAGATGGCCTGGGAGGTTATCCGCAACTATGTCAGCAAGGCTCCTTCCCTGGATATGAGCCTGATCATCGATCTGGTGTGCAAGAGCTACGGTCTGGTCCCCGAATACCTGTTTTCCTCCCGCCGCAAGCAGGAATTCGTTTTTGCCCGGAACACCGCCTTTTATCTGGCCCGAAAGCACACCGATCTTTCTCTGGAGTCCATAGGCAGGCGCTTCAACCGTCGCCATACCACGGTGATCAAAGGCATTACCAGCCTGGAGCGGGAAATGAGCCGCCAGACGCCTCTGGGACGCCGCATAGCGGCCACCATTGCCCTGATAGAGCGTAACGGAGCGGGTGCCCCCTAGAGCAATTACACCCTTAAATTACTATAGATCTTGAATGAACAGCGCTCGCGCGCCATACTGGCAAAGCGGGAACGGACATCACTCCAGAGATTCCTCCCCCGCCATGCGCAGCAGTTCCCTGCGCAAAGCGTCGCCTTCCAGGCGCTGGCAGCGGGTATAGGTCTGTCCGTCCACAATGTCCTTGCGGATGGTGAAGTGACGGATCGCCTTGACGGCAAGCTGCGGCCAGTGCGTAATGAGTATTATCTGCCGGGTCCGGGCCAGAGCGGCCAGACTTTCCGCCACGCGATTCAGGGTCAGGCCGCCGATGCCCGCATCCACTTCGTCAAAGATAAGGGTGGGAGTTTCGTCGGCGGTTCGGCTCATCAGGCTGACGACAGCCAGGAGGAAACGGGAGAGTTCGCCGCCGGAGGCGATTTTGTCCAAGGGCTGGGGCGGTTGGCCGGGGTTGGGCCGCCAGAGGAGACGGCCGCGAAGTTCATGCGAGTCCTCCCGTCCGGGGATAAGAGGTTGAGGGGTGAATTCAAAAAAAACCCGGACCTGGTCGGAAAAGCCTAGTTTTTTCAGTTCCTCTTCCATGGCCGTGCCGAAGGCGGCAGCGGCCGTCTGCCGGGCCGGATTGAGGACGGCCAGAAGCGCGGCTAGGGCGTTGGCGGCTTCCTCTTCCTCCAGCAGCAGTTGTTTGCGTTCCAAGCTGCATCTGTCCAGGAAACTCAGGGCCTCGGCGATCTCCCGGCGCAGAAAAAGAATGGCGTCCAAGGGACGTTTGAGCTTGCGCTTTAGTTGAGCCAAGGCGTAAAGGCGCGCTTCCACTGCCTCAATATCCGCGGCGGCGTGGGGGTGTGCCGCAGCCCGGCGCAGGCGGGCGTCCAGATCCTGAAAAGTGGCGCGCATTTCCGCCAGGCTTTCAGGCATAGTGGAGCATTCATCCAGAATTCCGGCCAGGATGCCAGCCGAGCGCTCCAGAGCAGCCAGCTGCTGGAACAGGCCGGAGCCTTCTTCGCCGCCGTGCAGGGCTTCCAAGGCGGCGGCCGTCTGAGCGCGAATATCCGCCTGGCGGCGGAAGACCTCCCGCTGGGCTTCCAGCTTTTCTTCCTCGCCGGTCTGGGGGCGGACCTTGTCAATTTCCTGCTGCTGAAATTCCAATAGGTCGCGCTTTTCCTCCGTGGCGGCGGATTCACGTTCCAGGCGCGTACGGCGTTCCTGAACATCCGCCCAGGCGCGCGTTAGGCGGTCTTTTTCCTCCAGCATGTCCGGACGCTGGAGGAAATCATCAAGGATGCGGGCCTGAAAGGCGGGCTGCAGGAGTCGCTGCTGGCCGTGCTGGCTGGTATGCAGCAGGAGGGCGGGGCGCAGGTCGCGCAGGGCATCTTGGGAACATAGGCGATCATTGAGGAAGACGCGGCTGCGTCCGGTTTCGGCTGAAAGTTCGCGGCGCAGAAGGCAGTCCCGTCCGTCCAGGACAAAGAGGGCCTCCACCGTGGCCTTTTCCTTGCCCGGACGGACCAGATCCTGGCTAAGCCTGTCCCCGGTGAGGAAATCCAGGGCCTTCATAATAAAGCTCTTGCCTGCCCCGGTTTCTCCTGTAAGTACGTTCATGCCGCTGGTAAAATCCATTTCCATGTCCTCAATGAGGGCAAGATCGTGAATGCGCAGGATTTCCAGCATGAGCGGGGATTCTCCGGACAGGAATGGGGCGTGGGCAAATATAGCGCGTCTTCTTCGGAGAAACAACCTTGACGCCGCGTTTTAGCGGCCGCCGCCCGCAAGTTTTTGAAAAATCAGGCTTAGCCTGTTTTTCAAAAACTTTGGCGTCTTGCATTCAAATGACCTGCTCCGGAATTTTCGGACCAGTGAGAATTTGGGATACTGGCTCCACGAGGTGGGTCATGAAAGGGAGCAGATTCAGCGAAGAGAAAATGGTTTCCATCCTTCGGGAAGCGGATCGGTTGCCGGT
>JAISMK010000100.1 GCA_031276785.1 Desulfovibrio sp.
CCCCCTGCTCCCAAAGCAGGTGCGCTACCAGACTGCGCCACGCTCCGCCACAGTTCAGCCTTTTATGGGAAGATGCGGCAAGAGGCAAGTCCCGCCCACGCCCCGGAGCGAGCCGGGAAGCGCGCTTTGCGAATTTCTTGGGCTGCGGGATAAGCCGCTCATAATGAATTTTAAGCCGGCTTTTGTTCTCCGGCCGCGGAAACCGCGGGCAGCTCCGCCAACTGTTTCAGGGCGGCGTAGCGTTCCAGGCAGTCCTTTTCCAGGCGCGCCCGCAACACCCCGGATTCTTCGGGCAGCGCATCCTCCAACTGGGCATAGCGGGTTTCTCCGGAGAGGAAGGCCTGCAGGCTGCCGTCCGGGGCCTTGGATTCCAGGATCAGGGGATTTTTGCCCTGAGCCGCCAGTTCGGGGTTGAAGCGGTACAGGGGCCAGTATCCGGCGTCAACGGCCAGTTTGGCCTCTTCCAACCCACGGCCCATGCCCTTGCGGATGCCCTGGTTGATACAGGGGGCATAGGCGATGATCAAGGAGGGGCCCTGGTAGGACTCGGCCTCCTTAAAAGCTTTGAGTACCTGGTTCTTGTTGGCTCCCAGAGAAATGGAGGCCACATAGACGTATCCGTAGCTCATGGCCATCAGGCCGAGGTTCTTTTTGGCCACCCGCTTGCCGCGCGCGGCGAACTTGGCCACAGAGCCGAGGGGGGTGGCCTTGGACGCCTGTCCGCCGGTATTGGAATACACCTCGGTATCCATGACCAGAAGGTTGATGTCCTCCCCGGAGGCCAAGACGTGGTCCAGGCCGCCGTAGCCGATGTCATAGGCCCAGCCGTCGCCGCCGATGACCCAGATGGATTTTTTAGTCAGCAGATCCTCCAGATCCTCCCTGCCGGCGATCTCCAAAAGAGCGGGATTGGTGGCGGCGGCATTTCTGTCCAGAAGATGCAGGATTTCCTCTCCGTGGCGGGCCGAGAGGTCGCCATGCAGGAAGTTGTCGCACCAGTTGCCGAGAGCGGCGCGCAGGGCATGGGGCAGGTCGCCCTTCAGAGCTTCGCGGGCCAGATCCAGAAGTTTTCCCCGGCGCTGGGAGTAGGCCATATCTATGCCGTAGCCGTACTCGGCGGCGTCTTCAAACAGGGAGTTGCCCCAGGCCGGGCCCAGGCCGTTTTTGTTGACGGTATAGGGCACGGAAGGCGCGGAGGCGCCCCAGATGGAGGAGCAGCCTGTGGCGTTGGCGATGATCATGCGCTCCCCGAAGAGCTGGGTGAGAATCCTGACATAGGGGGTTTCTCCGCAGCCTGCGCAGGCTCCGGAGAATTCCAGCAGGGGCTGCTGGAACTGGGAGCCGACCAGGGTGTCGCGGGGCAGGAGATCGTCTTTCAGGGTGATGCTTTTTTGGGCGAAGGCCAGGTTGGGCACCTGTTCCGGAAGCTCTTCCCCGATGGGTTTCATGGCCAGGGCCTTCTGCCGGGCCGGGCAGGTTTCCGCGCAGGAGCCGCAGCCCAGGCAATCCTGGGAATATACCTGCATGCGGTAGCGCAGACCCTGCAGGGCCTTAACCTTGGCATCCGCCGTGACAAAGGAGGAAGGCGCCCCTTCCAGTTCCTCCGCCGTGGCCAGGAAGGGACGGATGGCCGCATGGGGACAGACGAACGCGCACTGGTTACACTGGATGCAGTTTTCCGGGATCCAGCGGGGAACGGTAATGGCCACGCCGCGCTTTTCAAAGGCGGAGGTGCCCGGGGGGACCACCCCGTCCGGAGGAAAAGCGGAAACCGGCAGGCTGTCGCCTTTCTGGGACAGGACCGGACGGACCACATTGCGCACATAGTCCGGTTCCTCGTCGTCGCAAGCGCAACGGCAGGCGGTTTCGTTCTCGTCGCGGGCCTCGGCCCAGAAGGCAGGGCAGGGGATCTCCTGCAGGGAAGTCAGAGCGTTGTCCACAGCGGCGATGTTCATGGTTACGACTTTTTCGCCCTTGAGGCCGTAAGTTTTTTTGATGGAATCTTTAAGCAGGGCCACGGCCTGCTCAAAGGGCAGCACGTTGGAGAGCTTGAAAAAGGCCGTCTGCATGATCATGTTGATGCGTCCGCCCAGGCCCAGATCGCTGGCGACCTTTACGGCGTCCACGTTATAGAATTTCAGCTTTTTGGCCGCGATGGCGCGGCGCATGGCGGCGGGCAGCTCTCTGTCCATGTCCTGCGGAGTCCAGTCGGAGTTGAGGACAAACACTCCTCCGTCCTTGATGCCCTCCAGGACATCGTACATGCGGACATAGGCCGCTTTGTGGCAGGCCACATAATCGGCATGGTTGACCAGGTAGGTGGAGGTGATGGGCGAGGCGCCGAAACGCAGGTGGGAAACGGTGAAGCCTCCTGATTTTTTGGAATCATAGGCAAAGTAGCCCTGAGCGAACAGCGGGGTGTTGTCCCCGATGATCTTGATGGCCTGCTTGTTGGCCCCCACCGTGCCGTCCGCGCCCAGGCCGTAGAATTTACACTGCACGGTGCCTTCGGGCACGGTGTTGATGTCCGGGCCGGTCTCCAGCGAGGAGAAGGTTACGTCGTCGTCAATGCCCACCGTGAAGTGGTTTTTGGGGACGCTGGCTCTCATATTGTCAAAGACGGCCTTGGCCATGGCCGGGGTGAACTCCTTGGAACCCAGGCCGTACCGGCCGCCGACTATGACGGGCATCTGGCCGCTGCTGAAAAAGGCTGTGCAGACATCGGTGAACAGAGGCTCGCCCAGGCAGCCCGGCTCCTTGGTTCTGTCCAGAACAGTGATGACCTCGGCCGAGGCGGGCACCGCCCGCATCAGATGCTCCACGGAGAAGGGGCGGAAAAGGCGCGTCTTGACCAAGCCCACCTTTTCTCCCTGCCGGCGCAGATAGGAAACGGTTTCCTCCAGTGTTTCACAGGAGGATCCCATGGAGACGACCACGCGGCTGGCCTCGGGATCTCCAACATAATCAAAGGGGTGATACAGGCGTCCGGTCAGATCCGCCACCTTTTTCATCTGCCTGGCCACGATGCCGGGCACGGCCTCGTAAAAGGAATTGGCGGCCTCCCGGTTCTGGAAGTAGATGTCCGGATTCTGGGCAGTGCCCCGCTGGTCGGGATGTTCGGGATTCATGGCCCGCGTCCGGAAATTGGCTATCTGTTCCCAGTCCACCAGAGAGGCGATGTCCTCATAATCCATGACCTCTATTTTCTGCACTTCATGGGAGGTGCGGAAGCCATCAAAGAAATGACAGAAAGGCAGCGAAGACTCAATGGCCGACAGGTGGGCCACAAGGGCGAGATCCAGGGCCTCCTGCACCGAGGAGGAAGCCAGAAAGGCGAAGCCCGTTTGGCGGGTGGCCATCACATCCTGATGATCTCCGAAAATGGACAGGGCATGGGCGGCAAGGGCTCTGGCCGAGACATGGAAGACGCCGGGCAACAGTTCGCCGGAAATTTTGTACATGTTGGGAATCATGAGCAAAAGGCCCTGGGAAGCCGTGAAGGTGGAGGTCAGGGCGCCGGCGGCAAGGGAGCCGTGTACCGCGCCCGCGGCGCCGCCTTCGGACTGCATCTCCCTAATCTGTACAATCTGGCCGAAAATATTCCTTTTCCCGGCGGAGGCCCAGTGATCCGCCTCTTCCGCCATTGTGGAGGACGGGGTGATGGGGTAAATGGCCGCTGTGTCGCTTAAGGCATACGCCACATAAGCGGCCGCGGTGTTTCCGTCCATCGTCTTCATGCTTTTGGCCATTCTGGGCTCCTTCAAGTAGTGGAATAGAGCAATTTCACAATAGAGCATTTTTCGCTTGAAATGCTCGCTTGACGGCGAGCAAAGCTAGCCGCCAAGCATTTCAAGCGTAAAATGCTCTAACAGCCGCTTAACCTTGCAGCGTAATGCTACAGGCGCAGTATACTATGTTCCGCTCGGGTTTGCATCATAAAAGAATGGGGAAGGGGGAATTTTTCCGGATCCGGAGCAGGGGACGGGGAGGAGGGCCAGGGGCAGGACTTCCCGCAGGCTGTCCAGAAAGGCGAGCATTTCCTTTTCCTGGTGGGGGGAAAAGCGGATCTGCGCCACTGCCGCCCGGCGGTCCACTACGGTCAGGAGGCCGAGATGGTCCTCAGCCTCAAGAGCGTAGCGCAAAAGGTGCATTCGGGAAGGGTGCAGGCGGCAGTACAGGCGGGTGGACTCTCCCGGCGGAGGCAAAAGGCGGCCGGGGCGGCGGGCGTCGCGCGCCGCGCTCATCCCCCCGCTCCTGTCCGCGCGACCATCAGGGCATTATGTTCAAGGCGCACGGGCCGCACCGGGACAATCTCCAGCAAGGGCGCCGGGCCTTCTTCCAGACGGCATTCAATGTAGTATTCGTTCATTCCCCGGACAGCTTCCTCTCCTTTCTCCGCGGGCCGGTGCCTGTGCTCAAAGACAACCCGCACCACAGGCAGGTTAAGCTGGGCCGCGAGAAAGGCCTCTTTTTTTCTTCGCGCCGTCTGCCGCAGCAGGGAGGCGCGGCGTTTCTTCTCCTCCGGCGGCACCTGTCCGCTCAGGACGGCGGCCGCCGTGCCGGGCCTTGGCGAATAGGAAAAAACATGGGCGTAGCTTAGGGGCAGGATGCGGCACAGGGCCAGGGTTTCCTGAAATTCAGCCTCTGACTCCTCCGGAAAACCGGTGAGGATGTCCGCACCCAGGCCGAAGACAGGCCGCAACCGCCGCAGTTTGTCCAGAAAAGAGGCCGCAGCGGCCGGCTCATAATGATCCCGGCCCATGCGCCGCAGGACGGAAAGACTGCCGCTTTGCAGGGAAAGATGCAGGTGCGGCGCCGGCAGGCGGCACCGGGCCAGAACATCCAGGGCCTGCTCCGTCAGTTGCGCCGGGTCCAGGGAGCTGACGCGCAGGCGCGCCCGGCCCGCCCAGCGCGGGGCCAGGGCCTCTTCCAGCAGTACCAGCAGATCCCAGAAGTTACCTTTCCTTCTCCGGAAGGAAGCGCAACTATACTGGCCCAGGTTGACCCCGCTCAGGATGATTTCCCTGAAGCCGGCCTTCAGCAGGCGCCCGGCCTCGGCCAGGATTTCCTCCGGCGGCCGGGAGCGGGCCGCTCCCCGGGCGCGGGGCACGATGCAGTAGGCGCAGCCTCTGGAGCAGCCGTCCTGAATTTTCAGCACGGCCCGCGAGCGGTTATAGCCGGCAATGCGCAGATCAGGGAAGGGGGCGAATGGCCCCGCATCCTCCCGGAGGAAGGAGCCAGGCTGGAGAGATGCCAGGGGCTGGCGGGCGAGGAGAGGCTTGCGGCGCTGCCCGATGATCCGGACGGGTCCGGGCAGAGCGGAGAATTCGGCCGGCAGGGCCTCGGCTGCGCAGCCGGCGAGGAACAGCAAGGCCTTCGGGGCTGTCCGGCGCAGCCGGCGGGCGGCGCTCCGAGCTTCGGCAACGGCCCGTTCCGTTACAGCGCAGGTGTTGATCAGCAGAACCTCCGCCTCCTCCGGCCTCTCTGTCCGCGTCCAGCCCCGGGCCAGCCAGGCTTCGGCCAGGGCCTGGGATTCATATTGGTTGACCTTGCACCCCAGAGTGGCCAGAAAAAAACTCCGCCCCTGCTCCGGAAATAGGGGTCCGGCTGTCGCTGTTTTTTCATCCCTGCCCTGTTCGCTCACGGTGTTCCCTTTTTCCCGCCGGGCCGATTTCATTTTGAAACTGCTCCAGACAGAAAAACAAGGCGTTCCATGCGATCCAGCAGGCTGTTGGGGCTGGCTATGTCCGGAAGATCCGCGCCGGGGCTGAGGCCGGTGACGCAGGCTTTGCCGATGACGGCCCGGCTTTCGCCGTAGCGGTCTTGGGGATCCGGCCCGCGCAGTCGCAGTCCCCAGAAAGTGTGGAAGATGACAGGTTCGCCCTGATGCCGGCCCAGGTACAGGGCAATGTGTCCGCGTAGCCAGATAAGGGAAAAAAAGGGCACGGCCCTGGCCGCGATGTATTCCTTTCTGGCCGGAGCATCCAGGCCGCCCAGATCCTCCGTCCGGCCCGCCTTGCCCTGCCCGGCGGAGTTGCGCGGCAGCCAGAGGCCGAAGGGAAGAAAAAGATCCCGGATCAGGGAGGAACAGTCCCGGTTTTCCAGCAGGCCTCCCCAGCCGTAAGGCTGGCCCAGCATGCCGTTACCCACCCGGGCTATCTTTTCCGGAGTCAGCGGCAGGGGAAAGGGCTCGGCCGCGCCGGGAGGCGGAACCGCCTCGGCCGGCCGGGCCTGGCCTCCGTCCGCGCGCCGGGGATACAGGATGGCCGGCGCCGCTACTCCCGCGCCGCAAGCGGCAGCCATAGGGAAGAGGGCGCCGGTATGCCCGATAACAGGTTCCTCGCCCTCTCTGCCGCGCAGTGCTACCTTGTCCCGCACCAGGACGGCCAGGGGCCGGGACTGCCAGAGCCGCTCAAAGTCCGCGTCCACCAAGGCCGTATCGCGCAACGGCAGCCAGCCGGATGAGGTGGAGGTTTCCGCCAGAACCCACAGGCCGTCCCGGGAGAGGTGGGAAAGGAAGAGAGGGGTGCCGGCCCACAGGGCACTATGCTGAAAATAATCAAATGGGTAGCCCTCTCCGGGGAGATCCGGGTCCAGGAAATAGGGCCTGCGGCTGGGCATGGCCCGCAGGCTGGTTGCGCACACGGTAATGGCGTGGGCGGCCAGACTGGGAAAGTCGGTAGGCCGGGCGTTGTCCTTCAGGGCGGCCCAGTCTTCGGGGGGAAAGGGGCGGAGATTTTCCCCAAAACCAGCCTCCCGGCGCAGGGCGAAGGTATCGGCCAGGGATCGCTTAAGCCCGGTGGAAGGCGCCTTTTGCCGCCAGGGGGCGAAAAAGGCCTTCCTGGCCCGCTCCGCCAGCAGATCTTGTTCCTTCGGGGCCAGCAGGCTCTTGTCCCATCCGGCCTGCCGCGCATAGACGGTCAGATCCTGGGGCAGGCGGACAAGATCGGAGCAGATCCGGCTCTCCGGCATGGCGGCCGGGTAGCGGCCTTTTTCCGCCAAAGGGCCGCCGCAGGCCGCCAGGCCCAGACAGAGGCCAAAGATCAGGAGGTGGGGGGCTAAGATCACGGTCTTTATCCAAGGGAGCGTTGCACCGCCAGAACAATTTCACTTTGAGATTGTTTAAAAAATAACGCATATCCGCCAACATTTCAAGGCGGAGGTTTTCATCCGGCGTATGGACGCGCTTCAGGTTCGCCCCGCTTGCTAGAGTAGTTTAACTTTGAAAAAGTTGAACTACTCCGCAAAGATTTGCTTGCAAATCCTTGCCGTGAAATGCTTGCAGGCGAGCTTTGCTCGCCATCAAGCAAGCATTTCAAACGTAAAATGCTCTAAGGCCGGCTCTCCTTTTCCCATCCTCCCCCCAGAGCCTTGATGAGGCCGACGGCAGAGGCCAGGCGCCGGCCTTCCAGCAGGATTACGTTGCGCTCATTGAGCAGGAGAGTGGCTTGGGCGGAAACCACCTGAAGATAGGTGGTCATGCCCCCTTCATATTGGGACAGGGCCAGATTCAGAGCGCGCCGGGCGGCCTCGGCCGCCCGGCGCTCGGCTTTGGCCTGTCCGGCCAGAAGATCCAAGGCGGAGAGGAGGTCCTCCACTTCCGCGAAGGCCGTCAGGACGGTCTGGCGGTAGGCGGCCACGCTGGCCTCGTAATCGGCCCGGGCGGCCTCGTTGTCGGCCAGGCGTCTGCCGCCCTGGAAGAGGGACAGGGCCGCGCCGGGACCCAGAGACCAGACGGTGAGGGGAGAAAGCGCCCAGCCCGCCGCTTCGGCGGAGCGGCTGCCGCTTAGGCTGAGGGTGGGAAACCAGGCGGCGCGGGCGATGCCAATCCGCTGGTTGGCGGCGGCCACCCGGCGTTCGGCTGCGGCTATATCCGGGCGGCGTTCCAGCAGGGCGGCCGGCAGCACGGCGGGAATGGCGGGAAGAGCGGCGGATAGGCGGCCGTGCGCCAGGGAAAAGGCGGCTGGAACCTGGCCGCAGAGCAGGGCTATACCGTGTTCCAGAGTCGCGCGGTCCCGCCGGACGGCCAGAAGTTCGGACTCGGCGCCGGCCAGGCGTGCCTCGGCCTGAGCCACGTCCGCCGGAGTGATTATGCCTCCCCGGTACTGGTTCCGGGTGAGGCGCAGAGCCCTTGCGTAGGCCCGCAGGGTGGATTCATAGAGGGCCTCCTGCTCGTCCAGGGCGCGCAGTTGGAAATAGGACTGGGCCAGTTCCGCCTGGGCGGACAGGCGCAAGGTGGCGAAGTCGGCGGCGGCGGCCTGGGCGTCGGCCCTGGCCGCTTCCAGAGCGGGCAGGGAATTCCAGAAGCTGATTTCCCACTGGGCGCTGATCCCGGCGGATGCTGAGGAGGTGATGGGACCGCCCTCCCGGCCGCTGCGGGTATAGGAGGCCGGAAGGGAAACCCCGGGAAAAAAGGCGGCCCTGGCGGCCATAATCCGGGTGCGGGCGCTGCGCAGGTTGGCTGCGGCCTGGGCTATATCCTGGTTGCCGGCCTCCAGGTAGTCCATCAGGCGGTTGAGGTCCGGGTCGGCAAAGGCTCTCCACCAGGGGCCGCGTTCCCTTTCGTCCGCCGGATCGGCGGTTTTCCAGCCCTCTTTGAAGGCCGGGGGCAAGGGTTGCCCCAGATCCGGAACGGCATAGTCAGGGCTAAGGTTAACGCAGCCTGCCAGGAACAGACAGAGCCAGAAGAAGAGGGCGCGTTTCATGAGGGACTCTCGGGAGCGGGCCTGTGGAGGCGCCGGGATGAGGGACCTTCCGGGCCGGACCGGCCTGCCGGGGCGCCGGCGGCGGCCAGGCGGGCGGGCAGGGAATCGCGGGAGAAGCGGTCCAGAAAGAGGTAGATCACAGGAGTGGTATACAGGGTCAGGAGCTGGCTGACCAGGAGGCCGCCCACAATGGTGATGCCCAGGGGGATTCTCAGTTCCGCGCTGTCCCCTCTGCCCAGGATCAGAGGCATGGCGCCGAGCATGGCGGCCAGGGTGGTCATCATGATGGGTCGGAAACGGAGCAGGCAGGCCCGGTGGATGGCTTCGGCGGCGGAAAGGCCGTGGGCGCGGCGGGCGGCTATGGCGAAATCAATCATCATGATGGCGTTTTTTTTGACAATGCCGAACAAAAGAAGAATGCCGATAAAGGCGATTACCGTCAGTTCCGAGCCGAAGGCCATCAGAGCGAGCAGGGCGCCTACTCCGGCCGGAGGCAGGGTGGAGAGAATGGTCAGGGGATGGATCAGGCTTTCGTAGAGAACGCCCAGGACCACATACAGGGTCAGGACGGCCGCGAGGATCAGCAGGGGCTGGCCGCTGCCGGCTGAGGCATAGAGACTGCTTGCGCCCTGAAAGCCGCCTTGGATGGAATCGGGCAGGCCGATGGCGAAAAGGGCCTGGCGGATGCCCTGTTCGGCGTCGGAAAGGGAATGCCCCGGCAGGAGATTGAAGGAAATGGTGGCGGCGGCGAACTGTCCCTGATGGGAAACGGAGAGGGCCGTCAGGGTCGGTTCCTGATGGGAAAAGGCTGTCAGCGGTATCAGGGAGCCAGCGGCTGCGAGCTGGCTTGAGGAAGAGGCCGCGTTGCCGCTGATGCCCCGGCCTGACCCGGAAGCCAGCAGATTGGCGCGGGTGTCGGAGCGCAAAGAGGAACCGCCAGAGGGCACATAGAGGGCGTGCAGGTCTTCCGGACCTTGGAGGAAGGATTCTTCAAAACTCAGAACAACCCGGTACTGGTCGGCGCCGGTGTGGATGGTGGAGATGAGGGTTTGGCCGAAGGCCAGGCCCAGAGCGTTGTCCACCTGCTTCTGGCTTATGCCCAGGCGGGCCAGAAATTCCCTGTTGACCTGTATGGTGGTTTGCAGGCCGCGCGTCTCCTGATCGGAATTGACATCCGCAAGGCCGGCGACGCCGCGCAGGGCCTCGGCGGCCAGAGGCGCCCAATGCCGGAGCAGCGCCAGATCCTCCGACAACAGAGTGTATTGGTGGGCCGCCCGGGTACGCCTTCCGGTCATGCGCAGATCCTGCATGCCTTGGAGAATGAGGGAGGCTCCGGGCACGGCCGTGAGGTCGCGGCGCAGATCGTTGATTACTGATTCCGTGGTTCCGGAGCGTTCCTTAAGGGGCTTAAGGGTAATGAAGGCCATGCCGAAATTGCGCTGGCCTCCGCCAGTAAAGCCGCCCACGGAGGCGACATCGGGGTGGGCGCCGACAATGCGCATGAATGTTTCCAGCTTGGGGCGTAGAGCCTGGAAGGAAATGCTCTGATCCGCATGGATGAGGCCGAGGATCTGCCCAGTGTCCTGAGTGGGGAAAGATCCTTTGGGCACAACCAGGTAGAGGACGATGTTCAGTCCCGTGGTCAGCAGAAAGGCGGCCAGGGTCAGGCGCCGGTGCCGGAGAACCACGGCCAGGCTGCGGGCGTAGGCCTCCTGCAGGGAGGAAGGGAACCTTTTCCAGAAGAGGATCAGCAGCTGTCCGATCCGGACCGCCCGGTTTCTTTGCGAAAGGGGCGAAGGGGCCGGGGGGGCCGCGTCTCTGCGGCGCAGCAGCCGGGCGCACATCATGGGCGTGGTTGTGAGTGAAACCAGCAGGGAGGCCAGGACAGCGGCCGTCAGGGTGACGGCGAATTCCCGGAACAATCTGCCGGGAGCTCCCCCCATGCCCAGAATGGGTATGAATACCGCCACCAGGGAAAGACTGATGGACAGCACGGTGAAGGCCACCTCCCGGCTGCCCCGTAAGGCGGCCCGGCGGGGAGGCAGGCCCGCTTCCACATGGCGGACTATGTTTTCCGTAACCACTATGGCGTCGTCAACCACAAAGCCCGCCGCTATGGTCAGGGCCATGAGGGACAGGTGGTTCAGGCTGAAGCCGGCCAGATACATGACTCCGAAGGCTCCCATCAGAGAAACCGGCACGGCCACGGCCGGGATGACCGTAGCCCTCCCGTTGCCCAGAAAGAGGAAAACCACCAAGATAACCAGGCACATGGCCAGGAACAGGGTTCTTTGCGCCTCGCGCAGGGAGGCGGCGATGGAGGGCGCCCTGTCCATAATGATTTCGAAATCGGCGCTTTCCGGCATCCAGGCCCGCAGGGCTGGCAGGGACTCTTTGACCCGCCGGATGGTTTCAATGATATTCGCGCCCGGCTGCTTGTACAGGATCAGCAGCACGGCGGGACGGCCGTTGGCATAGCCCATGTTGCGCGTATCCTGCACCCCGTCCGTGACTTCGGCCATATCCGAGAGCCGCAGGGCCGCCCCGTTCCGGTAGCGCAGAATCAGAGGAGCGAATTCCGCCGCGGTGCGGAGCTGGTCATCCGCCTCCACGAACCACTGGGTCCGCCCGTTGTCCAGAATGCCTTTGGGACCGTTGACATTGGCCCCGGCCACCACGGCGCGCACCTCCTCCAGAGAGACGCCCTGACCGTTCAGGCGTCCGGGGTGCGCGTTCACCCGCACGGCCCGCTGGGAGCCGCCTCCGGCAGACACCTGGCCCACTCCGTAGATCCGGGAGAGCTTCTGAATGAGGACCGAAGAGGCGATGTCGTACAAGGCGCCCGGCTCCAGGACATCGGAGGCCAGTCCCAGGACCATGATTGGGGCGTCCGCGGGATTCATTTTCCAATAGGTGGGGTTTGAAGGCAGAACTGGCAGCCTGGCCCGGGCCGCGTTTATGGCCGCCTGCACGTCTCTGGCGGCGCCGTCGATGTTTCGATCCAGATCAAAAAGCAGGATAATCCGTGTGCTGCCCTGGCTGCTCTGGGAGGTGATTTCTGTGACTCCCGAGATGCTGCCCAGACTCTGCTCCAGGGGCGCGGCCACGGTGGCGGCCATGGTTTCCGGGCTGGCGCCGGGGAGAGATGCCTGGACCATGATGGTGGGAAAATCCACCTGGGGCAGCGGGGCCACCGGCAGGTGGACAAAGGCCGCCAGCCCGGCCAGGGCCAGGGCCAGAGTCAGTAAGGTCGTGCCCGCCGGGCGGCGGATGAAGGGCGTGGACAGAGTCATGCCCGGAGCGCCTTGGGAGCAAAGGCCATGCTTATCTTCTCCTCCGGCGGATCAGGCGGTCAAAGGCCAGGTAGATGACAGGGGTGGTGAACAGGGTCAGGGCCTGGCTTACCAGGAGCCCGCCCACCATGGTCATGCCCAGAGGACGGCGCAGTTCCGCCCCCATGCCCCAGCCCAGCATCATGGGCAGGGCGCCCAGAATGGCGGTTACGGTAGTCATGAGGATGGGCCGCAGGCGCAGGAGGCAGGCCTGGCGGATGGCCTCGCGCGCGCTTTTGCCTTCCCGGCGTTGCGCCTCCAAGGCGAAGTCGATCATCATAATGGCGTTTTTTTTGACAATGCCTATGAGCAGAATTATGCCGATGACGCCGACAATATCGAGATCCATGCCGCAGGCCATGAGAGCCAGGAGGGCGCCGGCTCCGGCCGAGGGCAGGGTGGAGAGGATGGTGATGGGGTGGATGTAGTGTTCATAGAGGACCCCCAGAACTACATACATGGTGAGGACGGCGGCCAGAATAAGCCAGAGGGTGCCGGCCAGGGAGGTCTGGAAGGCGCGGGCCGCGCCCTGGGGGGTCAGTTGCAGGGAAATGGGCATGCCGAGGGCGCGGATGGTTTGCTCCACTTCTTCCACGCCCCGGATGGCCTGCCCCAGGCTGTGGCCGGGGGCCGGGTTGAAGGAAAGGGTGGCGCAGGGGAACTGCCCCTGGCGATTGATGACCAGGGGAACCGCGCGTTCTTCCAGGCTGGCCACGGCGGAGAAAGGCACCAGCGATCCGTTGCTTCCGGCCACATGGATATGCTGGATGTCTTCCGGGCTTTCCCGGAATTCCGGCTTAACCTCCAGAATAACCCTGTACTGGCTGGTTTGGGTGAAGATGGTGGAGATCATGCGCTGGCCGAAGGCGCTGTACAGGGCGCTGTCCAGGGCGGCGACGGATACTCCGAGGCTGGCGGCCCGGTCGCGGTCCAGAATCAGGCGGGCGGAACGGCCACCGGCCCGCAGATCGCAGGACACGTCGGCCAGAGCGGGATGTTGCTCCAGGCGCTCCAGCAGCCGGGGAACCCAGATTTCCAGGGATTGCTGGTCCGGGGCCTCCAGGGCGAACTGGTAGCGGGATGGGGAGAGGCGATCCTCAAGGGTCAAATCCTGCGCGGGCTGAAGGTGGAGGGTGATGCCCTGCAGGGAGGCCTGGTTCGCCTTAAGGCGCCGGATAATCTCAGGGGCGCGGTCCGGGCGTTCATCCAGAGGTTTGAGGTTGACGGCAAGGCGTCCACTGTTCAGGGCGGGGTTGATCCCGTCCACGCCGATGCAGGAGGAAAGGCTCTCCACCGCGGGATCTTCCAGAATCCGCCGGGCCGCCTCCCGCTGGCGCCTGGCCATTTCGGCGAAGCCGATGGAGGGCTCGGCCTCGGTTATGCCCGTCAGCAGGCCGGTATCCTGGGCGGGGAACAGTCCCTTGGGGATTAAAAGGTAGAGGAGTACCGTCAGGATCAGGACCAGGGCGGCCACAGCTAGGGTGGCTCCCTGGCGGTTCAGAACCGCGCCCAGCAGGCGGTCGTAGCCGGCAAGGACGCGCCGCCAGACCGGGGAGCCGCCAGCGGCCCCGGCCGCGGGGCGGAGGAGAAAGGCGCACATCATAGGCGTAAGGGTCAGGGAAACGACGGCTGAAAGGAGAATGGCGGCGGCCAGAGTAAGGGCGAATTCCCGGAACAGCCGGCCGGTCACATCGCCCATGAAGAGCAGAGGGATGAGAACGGCCACCAGGGAAACGGTCAGGGACAGGATGGTGAAGGCGATCTGCGCGGACCCGTCCAGAGCCGCGGCCAGTGGGCTTTTGCCCATCTCCATGTGGCGGTTGATGTTTTCCGTGACCACAATGGCATCGTCCACCACAAAACCAGAAGCGATGGTCAGGGCCATAAGGGTGAGGTTGTTCACGGAATGGCCCAGAAAATACATGGCGGCAAAGGCGCCCACCAGAGACAGGGGCACGGCCACGCCGGGAATAAGCGTGGCCGGTATGGAACGGAGGAAGAGGAACATCACAGCCACCACCAGGGCCACGGCCAGGCAGAGTTCCAGGCGCACGTCCGCCACCGTGGCCCTGGTGGTCAGGGTGCGGTCGGTGAGAATGCGGACTTCCACATTGTCCGGCAGGGTCTGGTTCATCCGGGGGAGCAGGGCCTTTATCTCGTCGGCCACGCGGATGACGTTGGCCCCAGGCTGGCGCTGTATGTTAAGGATAACGGCCGGCTCGTCGCCGCTCCAGGCGGCCAGGCGCTCGTCTTCCGGCCCTTCCGTCACATCCGCCACGGAGCCGAGGAATACGGGGGCATCGTTGGCATAGCCTATGATCAGGCGGCGGTATTCCTCGGGGCTGCGGAGCTGATCGTTGACGTCAATGCTGGAGGATCGCTCCGGACCGTCAAAGCTGCCTTTGGCGATGTTGACATTGGCGTTGGACACCGCCGCCCGGATGTCATCCAGAGACAAGCCGCGGGAGGCCAGGAGGCGGGGGTTGGCCTGGATGCGCATGGCCGGGCGCTGCCCTCCGGACAGGCTGACCAGTCCCACGCCGCTGATCTGGGAGATTTTCCTGGCCAGGCGGGTATCCACAAGGTCTTGCAGTCGGGGCAGGGGCATGCCCCCGGCTGTGACCGCCAGGGTCATGATGGGCGGATCGGCCGGGTTGACTTTGCGGTACAGGGGAGGATCGGGAAGATCGGAAGGCAGATAGCCGGATGCGGAATTGATGGCCGCCTGGACCTGCTGTTCCGCCACATCCAGATCCAGCTCCAGAGTGAATTGCAGCGTGATGACCGATGAGCCGCCGGAACTCTGCGAGATCATGGTGTTTAAGCCGGGCATCTGGCCGAACTGGCGCTCCAGGGGGGCGGTGATGCCCGTGGCGATAACCTCCGGCCCGGCGCCGGGATACAGCGTGAGTACCTGTATGGTGGGGTAGTCTATTTCCGGCAGGGCGGAAACGGGCATGCGCCCGTAAGCCAGCGCCCCGGCTAGAAAGAGGGCCGCCAGGAGCAGGGAGGTTGCCACCGGGCGCAGGATGAACAGCCGGGAAGGATTTGCCATGCTGGACCGGGCAGGGGCGAAGGGTTGCCGGAACGCTCAGGGGCTTTCCCGTTCTGTATCAGGGATTGCCTCCTCCGGCAACGCCCGTGGGCAAGGCTCCTCCTTAGGCGGCAAGGATTTGCGAGCAAATCCTTGCAGAGCGGTCCAACTTTTCAAAGTTAAACCGCTCTAGAAAAATCCGCTCTCCGCTCCGGTCTCAATGGACAAGCCCTCGCGCGCAATGCCGAAGCTGGGCAGGAAATCCCCTCCCAGGGCCAGGAGCCGGTATTGGGCGGCAAGGACGTTCTGCTGGGCCGTGACGTACTGGATGGATGAACTGAACACCTCGTTTTCCGCGTCCAGAACATCCAGCAGGGAGCGCTGGCCCACGTTGAACTGCTCCAAGTACATGTCGCGCGTCTGGGTGGCGTACTGCACGGAGTTGCCGTAGAACTTGGCCTGTTCCCTGGCGGAGATCAGCTCGCTCCAGGTGGCGGCGGTTTCCTGGGCGACCGTGTCGTACAGGGCCGCCAGTTCCTGGCGGGTCTGGCGGTAACGGGCCTTGTCGCCCTTGACGTTGAAGTAGTCATAACCGCCGTTGAACAGATTCCACTGGGCGCGCAGCATGAAGGCCATGCTGCCGGTGTCCGTAAGGGAGCTGCCGCTGCGGTAGCTGTAGGAAGGCCCTAACTCGAAGGTCAGTTGCGGGTAAAAGGGGGATTTGTCCAGCTCCGACTGGAAGCGGGCGGTTTCAGCGTCGGAGGTCAGGGCTTTGAGTTTGAAGTTGCCGGACTGGCTCTCGGCCAGGGCGACTTCCAGGCTGGGATAGGCATCCTTGGGGGCGAAGGGAGGCTCCAGATTGCCCGCGTCCTTGCCGGTCAGGCGCTTGTAGTTCGTCAGGGCCACTTCCAGAGCGGAGCGGCTCTCCGCCAGGGAGGCTTCCGTGCGGGCCAGACGGCTCCGCGTCTGGGTGACGTCGGCCATTGTGGCTGCGCCGCTACGCTGGCGCTCCACCTGAGAGGAGAGGATGGTGCGGTGGTTTTTGACGTTGAGTTCCGCCAGAGCGCAGATGCGGCGCTGGCGGTAGACCTCAATGTGGGCCAGGAGCGCGTCCAGGCCCAGAGCCTCGGCATTGTCGAACAGGCGATTGACGGCGGAATCCAACTGCGATTCCCCAATGCTGACCCTGTTCCAGGTGGCGAAGCCGTCCCAGATTGTCTGGGAAACGACCAGGCTGGCCTCGCTGGTGCTGCGGAATTCGCGGCGGCCCTGTCTGGCGCCTGGAGCTCGGGTAATGGTGTCGCTTACCTGGTCGAAACCGAACCCGGCGCGCACATCCATCCGGGGGAACCAGCCGCTGCGGGCCCGGCTGAGATCATGGGCGGCTGCCTGTCTATTTTCCTGAAAGACCTTTACATTGGGGTTATAGGCGATAGCCTCTTCCACCGTCTCTTTAAGCGTGGTGCCGTCCGCCGCCGCCGCCCCGGCGCAGGTCAGGGCCAAAAGCGGCAGAGCCAGACAGACCGCGCATTTTTTCCACATGCTGAGGATCACTGACAACCTTCCTTGGCTGGAGTTACGCCGCGCCGGCAACGAATTTACTTCTTCCGTTCCCGGAGCGGGCCTGTCGGTGGAGAAACCCGGACCTTCGCCGCCATCCGCAACGCCGTGGCTTGCCCCGCCTTTTCCCGCGGGGGGACTCCTCCGGAGGGAAAAGACATAAAACAGCGCAAGAATCCTGTGCGCCGGGCATCATAACAACACGCAGTAAGGGCGGCTTATCCATTTACTCATTTGCCGCCGTCTTCGTGCGATTATGGAATGAACTAATATCTGTTTTTTTAGGAATGTCCAGATATATTTTGCAATTTTTTCTTTTTTCCACAACCAACCCCCAAAGCTGGAAAAAACAAGGACGGTGCGGGGACATTCCAGGCCGGTACGCTGAATTTTTTATATTAAAAAACAAATAGTTATGATATATGTACGCATCTTCTGCTCCGGGAGGGGGAAAAAATCTCTCCCTTCTGTACCAAAGACGATGTTTTTTTTCTTAACAGGCTTTATCCTCTCAGGCAAAGGCGTATATCCGCACAATACAGAGAGGTCGTCTTTTGTTGTTATGCGCCGTGCGCTTGCGGCAGACAGGGAGGGCAGGGCGCGAAGCGCCTAAGGGAGCGTTTCAAAATCAAAATACTCTGGAAAGTCAGAGATTCTTTTCGGCGAGTTTTTCCAGATATAGGTTCAGGCGCGTCAGGTCGTGGTGCCAGGGGTGGCCGGAGGAGCGGAAGCATTGTCCCCGGCCGTAGAAAAGGGCGCCGGCGGCTTCGGCGGCGAGTTGATCGGTGCGGCTGTCCCCCACCATGACGGCCTGCTCCGGGGGCGCTCCGGACAGGCGCAGGATGTTCCGCAAGAGGCTGGCCTTGTCCGGGGGGGAACCGAAGATGCCCGTAAAATATCCGGCCAGACCCTTGTGGCGTAGAACTTCGGCCAGTTCTTCCTGCGGGGTGCCGGAGGCCACAAAGAGTGGAACGCGCCCGCTCCAGGCCGTCAGCGTTTCCAGCGCGCCGGGGACAAGGCTGCTTGACAGCACTTCCTCCAGGCAGAAGGAGGCGAAGCGGCGGCAGAGAGCCTCATTTTCCCCGGCCGACAGAGGGCGGTAAAGAACTTCCTTGAAAAACCAGGCGAATTTCTCCGCCCGGCTGACCCCGCCGTTTTCCTTGTGGTGGCGCGTCAGGCGCCCGGCGGCCCGGGGGCCGAAGTCAGCCTCAATACGCTCAAAGGCGCGGGTTTTGGCTTCGACGCTCTCCAGCAGTACTCCGTCGCAGTCAAAGACGACAAGGGCTAGGGGCATAGGGCCTCCAGCAGGTTGCGGATGGCTGTGGTTTCCATGAGGATGCGGGATTCGCGGGCGTAGGAGCCGGCGTGGGGGGTGAGTATGGTGTTGGGCGTCAACAGCAGGGGGCCTTGATAGGGTTCCCTGGAAAAAACGTCCAGGGCGGCCCCGGCCAGCCTGCCTGACCGCAGGGCGTCCGCCAGTGCGTCCTCATCAACAAGACCTCCCCGCGCGGCGTTGATCAGGAAGGCGCCGGGCTTTATGCGGGCGATGGCGGCGGCATCCAGCAGTGGGGAATTGTCCGGGGGCCTGGGGGCGTGCAGGCTGATCAGGTCCGCCCAGGACAGCAGATCCGGCAGATCCAAGGGGGCGTGGGGCGCGGCGGAGGCCGGGGGAACGGGATCGAAAAAAGAGGTTCTGGCGCCGAGAGCCAGAAAGAGATCGGCCGTTGCCCGGCCGATGCGGCCAAGGCCGACAATACCCACCTTGGAATCCGCCAGCAGGCCTCCCATGCGCTTTTTCCAGAGGCCGTTCCGCATGTCCCTGTCCATGCCGGGGATATGGCGCAGGAGGCCCAGGGCCAGGCCCAGGGCGAGTTCGGCCACGGCGCGGGTGGGGGCGTCCGGGGTGTGGCGCACGGCGATGCCCCTGGCCGCCGCCGCGGCAAGATCCACATTGTCCAGCCCGGTCCCGCAGCGGGAAATGACCTTAAGATCCGGCAGGGCGTCCATCAGGCGCGCGGTCAGGGGTTCGGTGCCGGCGGCCACGGCAACGCAGCCCGCAAGCAGGGCGATGGCCTCATCCTCCGTCAGGGTGCGGCCGTGGGGATTGAGGCGCGGGATCAGGCCGGCCTGCCGCAGGAGGAGGAGAGGTTCGGAGCTGAACTCGGCAAAGGACGAGGTGCTTACGGCTACGGTTCTGGAGAGGGACATGCCGGTTCCTTGGCAGCAATACGCTTTATCAGCATTTCCGAAATCCATTTAATCAGTGCTTCCTTAACCTGGAATCCGAATTAGAGCAGTTCAACTTTGAAAAAGTTGGACTGCTCCGCAAGGATTTGCTTGCAAATCCTTGCCGCGAAATGCTTGCATGCGGGCTTTGCCCGCCGTTAAGCAAGCATTTCAAGCGTAAAATACTCTAGGCCGCGCCCCTGAAGCGCAGAACGCGGGCCGGAACTCCGGCCACCACGGCATCGGCCGGAACGTCCGCAGTGACCACGGAACCCGCGGCCACCACCGCCCCTGAACAGATGCGCACTCCGGGCAGGATGGTGACGTGAGCGGCGATCCAGACATTATCTTCAATGATGACCAGGGAAGGGTCGTGCCCCTGGTCCGTTATGGGGATGTCCATACGGTCAAAGGTGTGGTTTGCTCCCTGAATGAGAACCATGGGGCCGATGGCCACGTTGTTACCGATGCTGATTTCGGCATCGTTGGCGTTGAGTGAGGAAAAATCGCCGACAAAGACGCGGCTGCCCAGCCGCAGGCGTCCCCTGGCGGCGTAGAGGGAGGCATGACGGTTCAGGCCCACGCCGCGTCCTAAGCTGATGTTGCGGAAGCCCTGAATGACGACGCCGACGCCCGTGCGCAGGCCGGGTCCGGCCGCGTGGAAAAGGGGCCTGTAGAGCAGGCGGCGCAGAATAGTGCCGGGACCGCCGGGGATCCAGCCCAGAAGGCAGCGCCAGAGTTCTTCCCCCTGAAGATAGAGGCGTTCGCGCAAGATCATGGGGTATCAGGCCTTCGGCCGCAGTGCCCGTTTTCTCCGGCTCCCGGCTCGGCCGGACGGGTGCCGGTGACCAGGGCCAGTACCTTGATGCCCTTTTTTTCGCCGGTGAAGCCGAGGTGTTCTTCCGTGGTGGCCTTGATGCTGACGCTGGAGACAGGCAGGTGGAGCAGGCGGGCCACGTTGGCGGCAATGGCCTCACGTTGCGGGGCGATGCGCGGAACCTGGGCGATGACGGTAATGTCCACATGGCAGATGGTCAGCCCCCGGCGCAGGCAGAGGGCCAGGGTCTCAGCCAGGAGTATGCCGCTGGAGATGCCCTCGTAGGCGGAGTCGCTGTCGGGAAAGAGGCCGCCGATGTCTCCGGCGCCGATGCAGCCGAGCAGGGCGTCTATCAGGGCATGGAGCAGGGCGTCACCGTCGGAGTGGGCGCTGACGGTCAGTGGGCAGGCCAGGGTCACGCCGCCCAGAATAAAGGGGCGGTCGCCGCCGTAGCGGTGTACATCATAGCCGAGGCCGGTGCAGGGGATGCGGGGGGGAGCTGCGTCGCGCAGGAGGTCCAGATCGGCCGGGTCAGTTATCTTGCGGTTGGCAGCTTCGCCCTCCACCACCAGGACGGGAGCGCCGCCGGCTTCCACCAGGGAGGCGTCGTCGGTGGCGGCAAGGCCCAGAGCGCGGGCGCGGCCATGGGCTCGGACCAGGACTTCGCGGGCGAAGCCCTGGGGTGTCTGGGCGGCGCGCAGGCGGCGGCGGG
This sequence comes from Desulfovibrio sp., assembly GCA_031276785.1. Lineage (GTDB taxonomy): Bacteria > Desulfobacterota > Desulfovibrionia > Desulfovibrionales > Desulfovibrionaceae > Frigididesulfovibrio. The sequence goes on from JAISMK010000100.1 coordinate 20,387, forward strand.
GCAGGGTGCGGGCGACTACAAGGCCTTCTTCGCCCGCTTCCGTCCCGCGCACGGCCTTAATGGTGTCTGTGACCGGGATGGCCGGAATGACGGCCGGGCGGCCTTCCAGCAGGGGAGCCAGGACGCGCGTCATCAGGGCCGGGGAGGCAAAGGGCCGGGCGGCATCGTGTACGAGGACGGCATCGCAGTCTGGGGGTAGGGCCTCAAGGCCGTTCCAGACGGAATCCTGCCGCCTCGGCCCGCCGGAGACAAGCCGCCAGGGCAGACCAAGCCCTCCGCCGGGCAGGCCGGCCTCCAGGCGGCGTATTTCCTCCTCCCGGCGGAGGAGGGCATTCCCCTCCCCATCGGGGGGAGGCATAACGAAAATGATGCCCCGTAGGGGGGCAAGGCGGTACAGAACCAGAACAGAACGCCAATACAGGGGCGCCCCGTCCAGAGGTAAAAACTGTTTGGGCAGCCCTCCCCCTTGCCCGGCAAGGCGTCTGCCGCTTCCGGCGGCAAGCAGAATAGCCCAGATATTCATGCTCTTTTCCAAAGCAAGCACTGCGTTATTGAAGTACTCCGCCCCCCATCTGTCCGGTTCAGAATGAAAATACATAAGGGAACGCTGATTTATTCCGTTTGGACCGCGTTGCTCGTTCTTTTTGCAGAGTGGCAGGACGGAAGAGTCCAGCCCCCTGCAAAAAGAACTCGCGCCTTGCCAAACGAAAAACTCAGCGTTTCCGAAATCCATTTAATCAGCGCTTCCATAAGGATCTGAAACGCCCGCGGCGGCAAAGGCAGGCCTGTAAGCCGGGTTCTGTTTCCCGCGCCGGGAGAATTTCCCGGAAGGGCGGGATGGCCATCATTCCTCTAGGACCGCGATTGCCCGCGGCCTCCAGCGACCTACCCGGAAGCTCAGCCGGGCCGGCTTCACACGCTTCCCTAATTGGTCTTGCTCCGGACGGGGCTTGCCTAGCTTGCCGCGTCGCCGCGGCAACTGGCGGGCTCTTGCCCCGCCGTTTCACCCTTACCCCGCCGCGCGGGCGGGGCGGTTTGCTTTCTGTTGCGCTTTCCGGGGATTGCTCCCCCTGGGCGTTACCCAGCGTCCTGCCCTGTGGAGCCCGGACTTTCCTCCCCGCGGGAATCCCCGCGCGGCGATGACCCGGCCTGCCTTTGCCGCCGCGGGCGGCGTCCCGGCCTTTTGCTGACTTTCTCGGAAACCAGCATACCCTATTCCACCGCCGGGGTGAAGTGCCTGTCCCAGAACATCAGCCGCTGGCAGTTAGGACAGGAGAGGATCTGGGAAGCCTTTTGCAGCTCAATGTAATTCTGGGGAGGAATGGCGATGTTGCAGCCGGAGCAGACGCCTTCGGAAACAGGAACAATGACCGGATGTTCCAGGCGTTCCCGGATAAATTCATAGCGATCGAAGACCGGGGCCGGGATTTCGCGGCCGGTCTGCTCCCGTTTGATCTGCAGCTTATCCAGAGAGTCTCTGGCGGACTCCAGGCGGGTCTGCATCCCGGCCTCAAAGGCTTCCAGCTCGGTCTTGGCGGCGGCGCAGCGTTCTTCCACCTCTTCCAGCAGGACGGCCTGCCGGGCCAGTTCTTCGGCCAGGGCGGTGCGATCCTCTCCTCTGGAGCGCTGAACCCGTTCCAGAGAGTCCATTTCCCGGACCATGGCATGGTACTCTCTGGTGTTTTCCACCTGCATGAGTTTGCCCTTGCTCTTTTTCAGGCGTGCGCTGTCGTCCTCCAGTTCCAGGCCAAGGCGTTTTTCCTGGTCGCGCAGGTGGGCTATTTTGTCCTGAAGGCGGCTGCCATCTTCCTCCAACTGGGCGCTACGGGCGCGCAGGGCTTCCAGCTCCCGCGGGGTGTTGTCCAGTTCCTGCCGGACGGTATGAATCTCGTCATCCACCCTCTGGAGGGAAATAAGTTGCTCAATTTGTTTCAGATACAGGCTCAAGGTGTTCCTCCTGTGATATATGCGTTAGAGCGTAAAATGCTCTAGAGAAATTTTACTTTGAAATTGCTCTGGCGGCGGGGCGGATGCACCGCCGCCCGCCCATGAGGCGCAGGCGAAACCTCGTTTCGCCGTAAAGCGCTGAGGGGAGCGTTTCAAAAACAAAGCGATCTAGTACCACGTACCACTTAAAACTGCGTTTTAAGTGGTAAGATCGCTGCGCCGAAAAGCGTGGTTTTCGGCTTGCTCCGCCGCCTGCAGCGGCGCGCCGGGCTTAAAGCCCGGCGTTAGTACGCTGTCAATTTATCCGCAATTTCAAATGTTACAGAGTACTAGGATCCTGTCGGACAAAGCGATGTCTATCAAGATAACATATTGAAATTATTTACTATAGCTGCGAGAATACGAAAAAAATAATAAATTATTTCAGCATGTTATATATTTATGCGGCCTATTGTCCGACAGGATCCTAGGAGAAGGTAAAGGGGTCTTGTCCGGGATAAAAGGCCACAGTCAGGGAAAGATCCTCTTGCAGGCGGGCCGCAAGGCGGCTCATCATCTCCTCTTCCAGGCGGAAATGGCCGACATCCAAGACATGAGGCGGGCGGCCCGAGGCTTCCAGCGCGGCGTGGTATTTCACGTCGCCGGTTATGAACACCTCCGCCCCGGCCGCGCGGGCCGCGCTGATGAGCTGCTCCCCCGCTCCCGGACAGCAGGCTACGGAGCGCACTGTTTCCGGCCGGGCGCCGCAGCTCCGCCAGCGGGGTTGCCGCAGAAGTCGGCGCAGAAGATCGCGGAAATCCACCCAGGCCAGGGGGGAGGGGAGCAGGCCCGCGAAGCCGAAGCCGTGGCGGCCGTCCGGGAAAGGTTCCAGCAGGCGGAGATCCGTCAGGGCAAGATCCTGGGCCAGCCACTGGGCCGGACCTTCCGGGTTCGCGTCCAGGGAGGTATGGGCGCTGTACAGCCAGATCCCCCCGCCCAGAAGCAAAGCCAGAATATCGGTGAATTCTCCGGGGGCGTCCGGAAAGCGGGGATGCAGGGCAAGGGGGTGGTGGGCCAGAATAAAGTCGGCTCCGTCCGATACGGCGGCGCTGAGGGCGGGCAGGGTGGGGTCGAGCAGGACGGCCAGACGGCTGACGCGCTCCCGGCGGGAGGCCACCTGTACCCCGGAAACATCCCAGACCGCCGCCGCGGCCGGCGGAGCCAGGCGTTCAATGGCGGCAATCAGCTCAACCGCTTTCATGGGGAATCCTGGCAAAAGATACAGGCGCCAGCCGGAGAGAGATTTCCCCTGGAAAGCTCTGCTCCAGCCTGCGCTCCCGGCCTGGGCGCGCGGCGCGGCGCGGTTCCGGGCGGGCCAAATGATGCTCTGAAAATTGCAATGCTCAAGGAAATAAATGCGCCTTTGCAGGGAGCAAGCTACCGGCAATGCCGGCCGGGCATCGCCTGCGCCTGCCTCCGCGGACTGTTGCATGGGCACGGGCCGCTCCCGGCAGCCTGTTCTTCAACAGGCCGCTATACCGGGGGAGCTTGTCCGGCCTTACATATTCCTGATGCCTCCGGGAGTCAACAGAAAAAATAGCGGCGGCTTTCGCCTGCGCCGCCGGAGTAAGTTCATTTTGAAATTGCTTTAGAACAGTTTAACTTTGAAAAAGTTGGGCTGCTCTGCAAGGATTTGCTTGCAAATCCTTGCCGCGAGATGGTTGCAGGCGAGCTTTGCTAGCCGTTAAGCAACCATCTCAAAGCGAAATTGCTCTAGGCGAGCAGTCCTTTCTTTCGCAACAGTTCCGTATACAGGGCATCCATTCGGTCCAGACGTTTTTCCTGGCGGTAGTTTTCGCCCTGCAGGCGCGCCGCCGCGCCATACCGGGCCACAAGGGCGGGGTCTTCCGCCAGATTGCGCATGGCCAGGGCCAGAGCCTCGACATTGCCGGGGGGTACCAGCCGACCGCAGGCAGCCAGGATTTCCGGCACGGCCCCCACAGCGGAGCCTATGGCGGGCAGCCCCATGCGCACGGCTTCCAGCAGAGTGTTGGGCATGGATTCAGACAGGGAGGGCAGGACAAAGATGTCCAAGGCCGAGAGAAAGTCGGCCACATCGTTCCCCCAGGGCAGAAAAACCGTCCGGGCCGCCAGGCTGGAGTGCTGTTCTCCGGCGTCAGCCTGCTTCAGACCCTTGATCAGGAGGCGGACGGATCGGCCTGTGGATTCCTGGGAGGGAAAGGCTCTGGCGAAGGCGTTCAGGAGGATGTTCACTCCCTTTATCGGGGAGGAGTTGGCGATGGATCCGAAGGCCAGATCCTCCGGGGCAAGGCCCAAGGCTGCGCGGGCCTGTTCCCGGGGCCGGGAGGTGGAGAGGCGTTCGTCGGGAATGGCGTTGGGCACCAGGCGGATGCGGCGGGCTGGCAGCCCGACGCGGCGCAGGACCTGGCCGCAGGCGGCGGAATTGACCGCAAAGCAGTCAATGCCCGGTGACCAGTAGGGCAGGGGGTTGGCCGGGCGGAAAAGAACTCCCCGGTGGGCCACGCAGGCGGCCCGTCGTTTCCAGAAGATTCCCCACCAGGCCAGGCGTTTTACCGCTGTATTGTGGAAGGCATGGACCACAGTAGGGCCGCCGGGGCAGTATATTTCATCCTCCAGAGCGCTCCTCCAGGCGGCGGGGGGGCCAAGGCGCCGCCAGCCGGCCCAGTCCTGGTCCAGATGGGACAGTCTGGAGCGCTCCGGCAGAAAAAAAGAGACGCTGTGTCCGCGGCCTTCCATGCCCCGGGCCAGATAGAGGGCTTGCCTGCCGCCGCCGCTTCTGTTGGTGGATGAAGTGAAATAGAGAATTCGCATTACCTGTGGATACAGATCTTTTTTCCCCTTGGCAAGGTCCGGCCGCCAGGGATCCGCCGGCGCGCTTTCTTGACTTCCTGCCGTGGGATAGTAAAAAGACTCTGCGAATGGGGCGGCAATCTCCCGGACGACCTGGAGCGTTTCCATGCTCCGGATGAAAACCAGCCCGGCCGTGAGCCGGATCATGGGCGCGGCGCCCTGCTTAATTCCAATTCCAGGTTAAAAATGCGTTACGCTTCATGCGACACCTTGCTCACCGCTTACCTCCTGCTGACTCAGGATCAGGATCGCGCGGTCCTTGAGAACGGCGCCCTGTCCATCAGCCAAGGCCGAATCCAGGCCATAGGCCCCAGAGAAGATTTTGCCGGCGTCCGGGCGCAACACACTCTGCACCTGGGGAACGCCCTGATTCTGCCGGGGCTGATCAACGCCCACACCCATATCCCCATGACCATTTTCCGCGGCCTTGCCGACGATCTGCCCCTGATGACCTGGCTGAACCGCCATATTTTCCCGGTGGAGAGAAGCCTCACCGAGGAAATGGTGACTCTGGGCTGCCTGCTGGGCTGCGCGGAGATGCTGCGTTGCGGAACCACCGCCTTTGCCGACATGTACCTGCTGGAAGAAGCGATCATGAAAACGGTGGAGGGCTGCGGCATGCGGGTGCTGGCCGGAGAGGGAATCTTTTCCTTCCCTTCCCCCGCATACGCGGATACGGCGGCCGCCCTGGATCTGGTCCGCGCCCAGGCCGCCCGCTGGCGAGGACATGCGCGGGTGCGCGTGGCCGTCGCTCCTCACGCCGTCTACACCACCACCCCGGAACTGCTCATCGCCTGCCGGGATCTGGCCGGAGAATTGGAGCTTCCTCTGCATATCCATCTGGCCGAAACCAGAGAGGAAACCGCCGGCTGCCTGTCCGCCGCCGGCCGGAGGCCTGTGGCCTACTGCCATTCCCTGGGGCTTCTCGGCAGGCGCACTACCATCGCCCACGGCGTGGATCTGGAGGATGAGGACCTGGACATTCTGGCCGAAAACGGCGTCAGGGTGGTACACAACCCCAGAAGCAACATGAAGCTGGGCTCGGGCGTGGCCCCTGTTCCGGATCTGCTGAACCGTGGCGTGACAGTGGGCCTGGGCACGGACGGGGCGGCCAGCAACAACAGCCTGAATCTCTTCGCGGAAATGTCCGCCTGCGCCCTGCTGCACAAAGCCGTTCACAGGGATTCCACCCTCCTGCCGGCCCAGACCGTGCTGGACATGGCCACCCTGGGGTCGGCGCAGGCCCTGCATTGGGAAGACCTCGGCGTCCTGGCTCCCGGTCGCCCGGCGGATCTCATCGCGCTGGACCTTTCCTCCCCCGGCCTACAGCCTCTGTACAGCCCCTTCTCCCACCTGGTTTACGCGGCCAGCGGCCTTGAAGTGCGCCTGGCCGTTGTGGAGGGGCGCATCCTGTATCAGGACGGACACTTTTTCAGCCTTGACTACCCCGCTCTGCTGAAAGAAACGGACAAGATCCGCTCTTGGGTACTGCGCGCGCGGAGAAGAAAGCAGCCGCCTCGTGTTTCCGGACGGGAAGACGCTGATTTTTAACCCTAATCCTAATAAGGGTACGCCATGGACATTATATTGCAGCAAGGTGGCGAGTGGCGGGCGGATTGCGCCCTTGTGCTTCTTCCCCAGGGGGGGGCTGTCCGGGACGCGGCCCCGGCCCTGTGGGCCTACTCGCCCTGGATCGCTCTTTCCCCTGCCCTCCGGGACTGCTCCGGCAGGAAGGAGGAATTGTCACTGCTATACGGCCACCCGGATCTTTTCCTGCCTCGCGTTCTGGTGGCCGGGCTGGGCCGGCCCGAAGATCTGACGGCCCGAACGGTTCGCTTCGCCCTGGCCGGGGCCGCGGCCGCCTGCCGTGCCAGGGGATTCTCCTCCCTGGCCTTGCCGGTGGAAACCCTGCCTTGGGCAGCCTTGGGGATTCCGCTTGAGGAGGGAATCCGCGAGAGCGTCTGCGCTGTCCTGCGCGGACTATACCGCCTGGAGGCTTATCGTTCCGCCCCGGAGGAGGATCGCGCTCCGGACATGGCCTCCCTGGCCCTGTGTTTCCCCGGTCCTGTGCCGGACGCCGCCCGCGCGGCGGCGGAGGAGGGTCTTGCGGAGGCCCGTGGAGTCTTTCTGGCGCAGGATCTGGTGAATGGCCCGGCCAACCTCGTAACCCCTTCCGTCCTAGCCGGGGAAGCCCGGCGTCTGGCCGAACGGCACGGTTTTTCCTGCGAGATTCTCGGGCCTGAGGAGATCCGCGTCCAGGGCATGGGCGCTTTCTGGGCCGTGGCCCGGGGCGCGAAGGAAGAACCCCGCTTCATAGTCCTGGAGCACTGCCCGCCCGGGCGCGAGGCGGAACAGCCCCTGGTGTTCGTGGGCAAGGGCATCACCTTTGACAGCGGCGGCATCTCTCTGAAGCCCGCCGCAGGCATGGAGCGCATGAAAACCGACATGGCCGGCGCCGCCGCCGTACTCGGCCTGTTCGCCATCCTGGGCCTTCTGCCCTATGCCGGACGCCTGCCGCGGGTGGCGGGCCTCATCCCTGCCACAGAGAACATGCCCGACGGCGGAGCAACCCGCCCGGGCGACATTGTTACCGCCCTTTCCGGCAAGACCGTGGAGATCCTCAACACCGACGCCGAGGGGCGGCTGATCCTCTGCGATGCCCTGGCCTACGCCCAGAAGCGCTGGAAACCCCGCCTGCTCGCGGACATCGCCACCCTGACTGGGGCCTGCCTTATCGCCTTGGGCCGGGAAGTGGGCGGTCTGTTCACCGACCACCCCGGCCTGCGCGACCTTTTCCTCAAATCCGCCGCCGCCGTCGGAGACCTGCTCTGGCCCCTTCCCCTGGTAAAGGAATATGAAGACAGCCTCAAAAGCGCCACTGCCGACATGACCAACACCGGCCCCCGTGAGGGCGGGGCGATAACCGCCGCCTTGTTCCTGCGCAGACACCTGGATCCCGGAACTCCCTGGGTACACCTGGATGTGGCCGGGCCGGCGCGCGCGGACAAGGCCTCTCCCCTGCACCCTGTAGCCGGAGCCTCGGGCTTGGGAGCGCGCCTTTTTTACGCCGTGGTCAGAAGTTTTGCCACCGGGGACTATTGACCATTGACACGGCAGGGGATATATTGGGAACCCGCCTCATTGACGTAGGCGCGTAGCTCAGGGGTAGAGCACTTCCTTGACACGGAAGGGGTCAGCAGTTCAAAGCTGCTCGTGCCTACCAGAAATTGAAGCAAGAGGGAGGTTTCGCCTCCCTCTTGCCGTATGACGCTCAAGGGGAGGCTGGCGGCGGACCTTTTTTGCCGGCAGCCGGGTGTGCCGCCCGCCGGGGCGCCGCGGCCGGGATCGTTGCGGGCGGGCGGATCGCCAGTCTGGAAGGAGAGTTCGCATGAATGTGGATATTGAGGGCAACCGCCTGGATCTGCTCCTCCCGGCCACCTGCGGCGAGGCCCTGAAGGCCGGCCTGTCCGGCGGGCGTTTCCGGGCCGCCCTGGCCGCTCGCGCGGACGGCGTTCTTCTGGACCTTTCCGCCTCACTGCCAGAAAGTTGTCTCCGCCTGGACGCCGTCACAGCCGACGATCCCGATGGGCTCCTGATTATGCGCCACAGCGCCGCCCACATTATGGCCTGCGCCGTGCGTCGTCTCTTTCCGGGTGTCCGCGTTGCCATAGGCCCGGCCATTGCCGACGGTTTTTATTACGACTTCGACCCTGTCCGGCCCTTTTCCCTAGAGGATTTGGCGGCTATCGAAGAGGAAATGCGCGCCCTCTGCCGGCGGGCCGCGCCCTTTGTCAGGCGCGAAACGGGCAGGGAGGAAGCCCTTGGCCTGTTCCGCGCACAGGGGGAGACATACAAGGCGGAGATTCTGGAGACGATCCCGGATGACCGCGTTTCTCTGTACGATCTGGATGATTTTACCGATCTATGCCGCGGGCCGCATCTGCCCCATGCCGGCTTTGTACGGGCCTTCAAGCTTCTGTCCGTGGCCGGGGCCTACTGGCGGGGCGATGAAAAAAAGGCAATGCTATCGCGCATATACGGCACGGCCTTCGCGGACGAGGGGACGTTGCAGGCCCACCTTGCCCGCCTGGAAGAGGCCAGACGCCGGGATCACCGCAAGCTGGGCAGGGAATTGAGCCTCTTCGATTTCCACGAGGATGTTGCCCCGGGCATGGTTTTTTGGCGTCCCAAGGGAATGCTGATCCGCACCATTCTGGAGGATTTTCTGCGCCGGGAACACCTGCGCCGGGGCTATGAGCTGGTTCAGGGCCCCCAGCTTCTGCGCCGGGATCTCTGGGAGAAATCCGGGCACTATGACAATTACCGGGAAAACATGTACTTTACGGAAATTGAGGGCGACGCTTACGGCATCAAGCCCATGAACTGTCTGGGGCACATGCTTCTCTACGGGGCGGCCCAGCGCAGCTACCGGGATCTGCCAGTGCGCTATGCCGAACTGGGGGTGGTCCACCGCCACGAGAAGAGCGGGGTTCTGCACGGCTTGATGCGGGTGCGCCAGTTCACTCAGGATGATGCCCACATCATCTGCCGGCCGGATCAACTGGAGGCGGAGATCCTTGAGGTTATCGATCTGGTGCGGGCGCTGTTCCGGATTTTCGGCTTTTCCTACCGGCTGGCCGTGGGCACCAGACCGGCCAAATCCATCGGCACGGACGAGGACTGGGAACTGTCAACACGCGCCCTGCTTGGCGCCTTGGAAAAACAGGGCGTAGCCTATACCTTGCAGGAAGGGGACGGGGCCTTTTACGGCCCCAAAATTGATGGCCGAGTGACCGACGGCCTGGACAGGGAGTGGCAGCTTTCCACCATCCAGTGCGACTTCACCCTGCCCGAGCGTTTTGCCCTGACCTATGTGGGGCAGGATGGGGAGCGGCACCGTCCGGTTATGGTACACCGGGCCATTCTGGGATCCTTGGAGAGGTTCATCGGCATTCTCACGGAACATTGCGCCGGGGCCTTTCCCGTCTGGCTCGCCCCGGTGCAGGCCCGCATCCTGACGATCTCGGAGGCGCAGGACCGCTTTGCCGAAAAAATCCACGCCTTTCTGCAGGAAAAAGGCTTGCGGGTCGAGATGGACCTGCGTAATGAAAAACTTGGCTACAAGGTGCGCGCCGCGCAAATGGAAAAGATTCCCTACACCCTTGTGGTGGGGGAAAAGGAACTGGAAGCCGGGGGCGTCAACGTCCGTTTGCGCGGGGGGGAGACCCTCGGGCTGAAAACACCGGAAGAGGTGGAGGATTTGATGCGGACGGATTGTGATGAACCTTTTAAACAGGCAGGTATGCGCTATCGTTTCTCCTAATGTACGACCGAGGCGGGTGGAAGCGCAGGATACGGTACGCCGGAACGACCAGATCCGCGTTCGCGAGGTGCGCCTCATCGGCGCCGAAGGCGAACAACTGGGGATTGTTGACCGCAATGACGCCCTGAATTTGGCCCGCGAGGCGGGCCTGGATCTGGTGGAGGTGGCCGCCACGGCTGTGCCGCCGGTCTGCCGGATCATGGACTATGGCCGCTTCCGCTATGAGGCCCAGAAAAAGAAACAGGAGGCTAAAAAACGGCAGACGGTCATCCAGATTAAGGAAATAAAGCTCCGGCCCAAGACCGATGAGCATGACTACCTTACAAAGCTCGGCCATATCCGCCGTTTCATAGAGGACGGAGATCGCTGTAAGGTGACTGTTTTTTTTCGGGGCCGCGAGATTGTACATAAGGATCGGGGCCAGATCATGCTTGACCGGGTGGTGGAAGATACCAGGGACATAGCCCGGGTGGAGCAGGAACCGCGGGCGGAAGGCCGGACCCTGCACATGCTGTTGACCGGCCTGCCGCGGAAATAGAACAATTTTGCTTTTATTCCAATTCCAGGTTAAAAATGCTTTAATTTTTGATCTGGAATTGGAATGCGAGGGCAGGATGTCGCGCCGAAATGCGAAGCATTTCAAGCGTAAAATGCGCCAGAGCAATTTCACTTTTAAATTGCTCTGGCGGCGGGGCGGATGCACCGCCGCCAGCCCGTGAGGCGCAGGCTAAACCGCGTTTCGCCGGAAAAGGGTTCCCACCGCCCCTGGGATTTTTTGCCTTGCCTGGAGATGCCGATTGGTGCAATATCACTTCCTTTCACGAAGGAGGCCCTTATGCCCAAGATGAAGACCAAGCGCGCCGCGGCCAAGCGCTTCTCCCGCACCGGGGGGGGCAAGTTCCGCCGCTGCCGCCAGAACCTGCGCCATATTCTGACCAAGAAAAACGCCAAGCGCAGGATGCGTCTCGGCCAGAGCGCTCTGGTGGACAGCGCCAACCTGACGGCTGTGCGCAAGATGCTGCCCTATGCCTGATTTCGCTTTTCTGTTCCTTGCCCGGGCCTTTCCGGCTCCCACGGAGGTTGTCCATGCGTGTGAAAAGAGGGTTGGCCGCCCATAGGCGCCATAAAAAATACCTGGAACTGGCCAAGGGGTTCAGGGGCGGCCGGAGCGTGCTGTACCGCACCGCCCGCGAGGCCGTGGAGCGTTCCCTTGTCTATGCCTACCGTGACCGCAGAACCCGCAAGCGCGAATTCCGCAAGCTGTGGATCCTGCGCATCAACGCCGGGGCCAGGGAAAACGGGCTTTCGTACAGCCGTCTGCTGAGCGGTCTGAAAAAGGCCGGAGTGGCTCTGGACCGCAAGATTCTGGCGGATCTGGCCGTGCGCGACAAGGCCGTTTTCACTGGCATCGCGGATCTGGCCAAGTCCCATCTGGCTTCTGACGGCAAAAATAACGATACAAATTTTTAGAGCAATTTCGAAGTGAAACTGCTCTGGCGGCTAAAGCGCGTAGCGCCGCCGCCCGCCGCATACAGGATGAAGCCATGGATCTGACCGCCGCCTTGGAAAATTTGGTCCCTGCCTTGGAAACCGGCCTGGCGGAAGTGTCTTCCCTGGCGCGCCTGGAGGATATCCAGGTGGCCTTTCTCGGCCGCAAGGGGGCTCTGGCCCGGCTTATGAGCCGCCTGCCCGAATTGCCCGCCGCGGAGCGGCCGGCTTTCGGCCGGGCCGCCAACGCCGTTAAGGAACGCCTGGCCGCCCTGCTGGAGGATGCCCGCCTCCGCCTGGGGCGTGAACAGGAGGCGGCCGATCTGGCCCGCTTTGACCCCTCTCTGCCCGGCCGTCTGCCCTGGCAGGGTTCCCTGCACCCCATAACCCTGGTCATGGAGGAAATCAGCGATGTCTTTCAGGCTATGGGCTTTGAAATCGCCTCCGGCCCGGAAGTGGAGACGGATTTCCACAATTTCGAGGCGCTGAATTTTCCCCCGGATCACCCGGCCCGCGATATGCAGGATACCCTGTTCGTGGCCGAAGGCGTTGTCCTGCGCACCCATACCTCGCCCATCCAGGTGCGGGCCATGCTGGAGCGCAAGGGGCCGCCCGTGGCCATCATCGCCCCGGGCAAGGTCTACCGCCGCGATTCCGACCTCACGCACACCCCCATGTTCCACCAGATCGAGGGTCTCCTGGTGGACAGCCGCGTCACCCTGGCCGAGCTGCGCGGCGTTCTGACCATGTTCGTGCGCCAGCTTTTCGGCCGGGATATAGCTGTCCGCTTTCGGCCCAGTTTTTTCCCCTTCACCGAGCCCAGCGTGGAGGCGGACATCTCCTGCATCCTCTGCGCCGGTACCGGCCGCGCCCAGAATTCTCCCTGCCGGGTGTGCAAGGGCACCGGTTGGCTGGAAATCCTGGGGGCGGGCATGGTGCATCCCAATGTTTTTTCCGCCGTGGGCTTCAACCCGGAAACCTGTTCCGGCTTCGCCTTCGGGCTGGGGGTGGAGCGGGTGGCCATGCTGAAGTACGGCATCGGCGACCTGCGTATGTTTTTTGAAAATGACCTGCGCTTTTTAGCCCAGTTCTCCTGAGCGCCTTCTCCCGGCGGTTGCTTCGGCGGCTCAAGGTCGGGAGCTGTAAAGGATTCGGACATGCTGCTGTCTTTGAAATGGTTGCGGGAATTTGTGCCTTTTGAGGGAACGGCGGAAGAGTTGGGCGCCAAGCTTACCATGTCCGGCCTGGAGATGGAGGGCCTGGAGCGCCCCTTCGCCGGCCTGAAGTCTCTGGTGGTGGGTCTGGTGGCGACATGCGCCCGGCATCCGGAATCGGACCATCTTTCCGTCTGCCGGGTGGATGTGGGCGGCGAAATTCTGAACATCGTCTGCGGAGCGCCCAATGTGGCCGCCGGCCAGAAGGTGGCCGTGGTGCGGGCCGGCGGCGTCCTGCCGGACGGCACGCCCATCCGCGCCGCCCGGCTGCGCGGCGCCCCTTCCCAGGGAATGATCTGTTCCGAGGCGGAGTTGGGCCTGTCAGCGGAACACGAGGGCATTCTGGTGCTGGATCCTTCGTCCCGGGTGGGCGCCTCATTGCCGGACGCTCTGGATCTGGACGACGAGGTGCTGAACATAGCCGTGACCCCCAACCGGGGGGACTGTCTTTCCGTGCTGGGGCTGGCCCGCGAGGTGTCCGCCCTGTATGGCCTGCCCCTGACGCCGCCCGAGACGCGCCTGACGGAGGAAGGGGATCCCGCTGCCATGGCCCTGGCTTTGGAGGTGGCGGATGGGAATCTTTGTCCTCTCTATCAGGGCAGGATTATAGAGAACGCCGTCAACGGAGGCAGTCCTGCCCGCCTGCGCTACCGCCTGAGGGCCGTGGGTCTGCGGGCGGTCTCCTGCCTGGTGGATGTGACCAACTACATCCTGATGGAACTGGGTCAGCCCCTGCATGCCTTTGATCTGGACCGCCTGGAGGGCGGCCGGGTCAGTGTGCGGGGCGCGGACCCCGGCGAGATCCTGGTGACTCTGGATGGCCAGGAGCGCTCGCTGCTGCCTTCGGACATCACCATCCGGGACTCCTTCAGGGCCTTGGGGCTGGGCGGCGTCATGGGCGGGCGGAACTCGGAAATCACCGGGGAAAGCCGCCGGGTCTTTTTGGAATGCGCCATTTTCCAGCCCTCCGCCATCCGCAGGACCGCCCGCCGTCTGGCCATGAACAGCGACGCCGCCTACCGCTTTGAGCGCGGAGTGGATCAGACCGGAGCGGGTTATGCTCTGGACAGGGCCGCGGCCATGATAGCCGAACTCTCCGGGGGCAGAGTGCGCCCTGGGGTACTCCGGGTGGAACACCGGCCGTGGAAGGCCCCCTGCATCACTCTGCGCAAGCGCAAGGCCGAGGTTCTTTTGGGCATTCCTCTGGAGGACGCCTTTTGCGCCGAAACCCTGGCCCGCCTGGGCTGCGGGGTGGAAACCCCGGCCCCGGCGAACAGTGGGGGAGAGCCGGTGGGCATCTGGAAGGACGTCTTTCCTTTTGACGGGCCTGAGGTGGTGGAGGAAGGCTCCGTCTGGAAGGTCTTCCCTCCCGGCTATCGTCCGGATCTCGTCCGCGAGGCGGATCTTACGGAGGAACTTGCCCGCGTTTACGGCGTGGATCGCATTGAGCCTGCGGTTCCGGCCATTGTCCGTTCCCTGCCCCGGGCCGGGTTGCCTGAATCCGGATACCGCTTTCGCAGCCGGGTCAAACACTGGGCCAAGGGCCTTGGCTTGAACGAGACCATCAACTACAGCTTCACCAGCCACAAGGAGCTGGATGTCTTTGATCCGGCAGGAGGCGGACGTATCGGCATCCTCAACCCCCTGAGCGACGAACATAATGTCCTGCGCACTCTGCTGGCCCCGGGCCTGCTTGCCGCCCTGCGCGCCAACCTGGCCCAGGGGGCCGCGGGCCTGCGTCTCTTTGAGGTCGCCGCTGTTTTCAGCGCCGACCCCTCTTCTCCCACAACCGCCCGCGAGGAACAGCGGCTGGGCCTGCTCCTGCACGGCTCCCGCTTTGACTCCGGCTGGCCCCAGGTCCAGCAGGACGCTGATTTTCAGGATCTGGCCGGCATTCTGGAACATCTCCTGCGCGCTTTCTCGCTGCCTCCGGCGGATCTGCGCCCGGCCGATCCCTCCGTCTACCCCTGGTTGTCTCCGGCAGTGGACATCTTTGTGCAGAACAGTCCCCTGGGCTTTCTGGGCCGGGTCCGGCCGGGGACGGCCGCCGCTTACCACGCCAGAAAGCCAGTTTGGCTCGCGGAATGCAACCTGGACTCCTTGCAGGCCCTGCACCGCGCCGTCCGGCCAGCCTTCCGCCCCCTGCCCGTTTTCCCGCCAATCCGGCGGGATGTCACCCTGATCTGTCCGCCAGGCTTTTCCGGTTCCCGCATTCTGGAGGCTATCCGGGACCTGGGAGGCTTCCTCCTGGCCGAAGTCCGGCTCATTGACTGCTTTGAGCCGCAGGATCGTGGAGACCGCCACCTGACCTATCGCTTGACCTTCCGCCACCCCAGCCGCACCCTCAAGGACGCCGAGGCCGATCAACAGCGCGACGCCATTGTTGCCGCCCTGACCGGCGCCCTGCCCGTGCGCCTGTAAAACCTCAACGCTCCGACCCAGCTGGGCGTCCTGTGCCGCGACTGAAGCTGACTCTTGCCTATGAAGGCACCCGCTATGCGGGCTGGCAGATCCAGGCTCCTCCCCACCCACCCACGGTGCAGGGCGCTCTGGAATACGCCCTGGCCCGTATGGCGGGCCATCGCATCCCCGTCCTTGCGGCGGGCCGCACCGATGCCGGAGTCCATGCCGAAGCCCAGGTCTGCCATCTGGATCTGCCGGAGGACAGGGCGCTCCCGGACCTGCTCTTTTCTCTGAACGCGCTCCTGCCTCCAGATATCCGCGTTCTGGATGCCATCCCTGTTGCTTCCTCCTTTCATGCCCGGCGCGATGCCCTGGGGAAATGCTACGCTTACAGCCTGTGGTCGGGACGCAGGCCCCCGCCTCCCCGGGTGCGGGCCTTTGTCTGGCACACGGAGAACCTGGATTGCGCCCGCATGGCGGAAGCCGCCTGGTTTCTGGAAGGCCGGCGGGACTTCGCCTCCTTCCGCAACAAAGGAGGCGAAGAGGGCCGGACCGTGCGCACCCTGCGCTCCCTTAGCCTGCAACCCGGCGGCATTGGCCCGCTGCTCTGTCCTGAGGACTGGCCGGCCCTCACTCTCGTGTTCGAGGGCGATGGCTTTCTTAAGCAGATGGTCCGCAATCTTGTGGGCTTCCTGGTTTTTGTGGGCAGAAACAAACTGTCTCCGGCCGAGGCCCCGGGCATCCTGGCCGCCCGTGACCGGCGAGCCCTGCCCAGCCCCACAGCTCCGGCCTGCGGGCTGACTCTTATGCGGATCCTGTATGCCTGTTCGGCAGGGACGCAACCGTCAGCCGATTCTGAACAACCCTCCTGCCTTTTGCCCGGCAATCATGTAAAAGCGTGTGTCATGTGAGTTGTCGTGCTATTTTCCGGCCATACCCGAGCTGAACTTTGTTTCAGGCTGGCGGCCTGAAAAGACAGGCAGGGAAAGTTTACCGGTAGTGTTTACCTAAAGATATATATACTTTTATGTGACATTCCGGCGGCAAAATATCGGCACAGGCATCCCAGTTGTCAGTATAAAAAAGGCAGTATTCCAAACGCCTTATTCGGATTCCAGATAAAAATCGCCTCCTGCAATTTTTATCTGTGGGCTGCGGCGAAAATGTGATTTAGCCTTGCCTTTCGAAGTGTTTCGCTTTCAGCGCGACATCCTGTGCGTATTCCAATGCCAGATTAAAAATTCACGTATTTT
>JAISMK010000029.1 GCA_031276785.1 Desulfovibrio sp.
CCTAGGCGGCGAGCAGGCCCTGTCCCTCGTCAGCGGCATTTGTCCCGCCATTATTGATGCCCTGCCTTTTCCCAAGCGCATGCGCTGGGGTTCCGGCAACATCACTTTCGCCCGCCCCCTGCGCTGGCTTCTGGCCCTTCTGGATGCCGAGGTCGTGCCCTTCAGTCTTGGCGCCCTGCGCTCGGGCAACCTCACTTATGGTCATCGGGTACACGGGCCGGGGCCTTTTACCGTTCCCCATGCCCGGGACTATTTTACCGTGATCCGGGAGCAGGGCGGCATCATAAGCGATAGCCGCCTCCGTCGCGCCCATATTGTGGAGGAGGGGAACCGCCTGGCTGCGGAAAAAACAGGCGCTGTTCTCTGGAAGGAATCCCTGCTGGATGAAGTACAGGGTTTATGCGAGCGCCCGGTTCCCCTGCTGGGCAATTTTTCCCCTTCCTATCTGGAACTGCCCCGGGAAGTCCTGCTTGCCGCCATGGAAACCCACCAGAAAAGCTTCGGCCTGGAGGGACAAGATGGCAATCTTTTGCCATATTTTCTCACGGTGCTGAATCTGCGCCCCTCCCGGCCGGAAGGGGTGAAAAAAGGGTGGGAGAGGGTGCTGCGCGCTCGTCTGGAGGACGCCCGCTTTTTCTGGCGTACGGATTTGGCCGCCGGATTTGATACTTGGCGCAACGCTCTGGATTCAGTTGTTTTTCTTGCGCCTCTGGGCAGCATGGGAGACAAGGCCCGTCGCATTTCCAGGCTCTGTGGCTGGCTGGCGGATTCTGTCCGTTTTGTCGCCGATACCCCTGCCGTGGACAAGGAAAAAGCCCTGCGCGCCGGCTTGCTGTGCAAGGCGGATCTGGTTTCGACAATGGTCAGGGAATTTGATATGCTGCAGGGCATAATGGGCGCAATTTACGCCCTGCGCGCGGGAGAAGCGGAAGATGTGGCCCAGGCCATCCGGGAACAGTATCTACCGGCCGGCCCGGACAGTCAGGTACCTTCCACTCTTTACGGCGCCTTTCTTTCCCTGGCGGACAAGGCAGACACCCTGACCGGATGCTTCGGCCTGGGCATGATCCCCACAGGGGCAGCGGACCCTTACGGTCTGCGTCGGGCCGCGCTCGGCATGGCCCGCATAATGCGGGAAAAAGGATTGCGTTTTGATCTCTTTGCCTTTTTTGCCCAGGCTGTGGAGGAGTACGGACCCTGTGAGTGGAAACTTTTGCCGGAGCAGAGTCTGCCGCGACTGCGGGAATTCTTAACAATGCGGCTGAAGCACCAGTTTCTGGCCGAGGGTGCCGAAACCCTGCTGGTCGAAGCCTGTCTCCTGGCGGACGCATCTGACGTCTGGGCGGCGTCCGCCCGTCTCGCCGCCCTGACCGCCTTCAGCCGTACCGAGGATTTTTCCGCGGCCGTACTTACCTTCAAACGCGCCGCCAATATCCTCCGCAAACAGACCCAGGAGGACGAAATCCTTCTTCGTGGCCCCTATTCTCCGGAACTTCTGGTGGATGAGGCGGAAAAAGCCCTGGCCGCGGAACTGGAACGGCTTTCTCCCCTGTTTTCCCAGTTGCGCCGGGAGGATCGCTATGCAGAGCTTTTCGCTCTTTTGCGCGTATTGCGGCCTTTTGTGGATGCGTTTTTCGATCAGGTGATGGTGATGTGCGAGGACGAAGACAAACGCAACAACCGCCTCAGCCTTCTTCAGGCCCTGGTGTCTCGCCTGGGTAGTCTGGCCGATTTCACGGCCTTGCAGATCTGATGCCGGATTTCCGTCAACTCTGCTTCTTCGTCGGCTTAACCCAATTTCAGGTTAAAAATGCGTTAATTTTTAACCTGAAATTGGAATGCGCGACAGGATGTAGCGCCGAAAAGCAAATCCTTTCGAGAAACAAGGCTAAATCACATTTTCGCCGCAACCCGCAGATAAAAGTTACAGGAGGTATTTTTTATCTGGAATCCAAATTACAGTCCAAGGCTGGCCAGCAGGTCATCCACATACTCCTGATTGGCGCCCGATGTAGGTCCTTTGAGTTCGGAATTTTTGATCTCCTGTATCTTGCGCCGGCTTTCCTCGGCCATTACGGAGATGTCCTTCCCCGGAGTTTCCTCGTGGGTCTTGAGCATCAGCCCTGTGGACATGTACAGATCGAAAACTGTTTCCCGGATGGTGGAGATGGCCTCCACAGCCTTTTTCAGGCGCTGGCCGGTCAAATCTTGGAAGCTTAGAGAGGTTAGGATGCCCGTAAGGCTTGACTCCTGGTCGTGGTTCAGGGCTTCCAGGCGCGCCAGTTTTCTTCGGTCGCGAGGGCCGACGTTCAGAGCGGCGAGAAGGTTGCCAGTTTCCTTCTGCTGCCGCAGAAGGTTTTCCACCGACTCCAGAATTGAGTCCGCGGCCTCAAAGGTAGTCCGCATGATGGCTTCAATTTGTTGCGTCGCCTCGCTGAAGAGCTGCTGCGTATGGACCGGGATCTGCTCCCCTGCTGCGGGGGAGGCGGAGGATATTTCCTGATAAATGCTTTTCAGGCCGAGGCGCATCTCCTCGTTCAGGCTACGGTAAAATGAGCTTTCTGACTGGGTTTGGGCCAGATATGCGGAAAGTTCCTGCCTGACCGTCCCGGCTACAGTCTGTCGGGCGTATTCGGCAACCTGTTCGGAGATGCGGGTCACGATATTTTCCAGAATTTCTTCCCGGGCAGTCATTCCGCCTCCTGAGTACTAGGGCGTGTTCTTGGCGATACTCCGTCCAGCCAAGGCGGGAGACCCGCCCATTCCGTCAAGGAGCGGCAGCGTCGCGTGTTTTTTCCGGCAGGAAGAGCTAGAGCGGTTTAACTTTGAAAAAGTTGGACCGCTCTGCAAGGATTTGCCTGCGAATCCTTGCCGCGAGATGATTGCAGGCGAGCTTTGCTCGCCGTTAAGCAACCATCTCAAAGCGAAATTGGTCTAACATAGACAGTATACCGGCTAAAG
>JAISMK010000105.1 GCA_031276785.1 Desulfovibrio sp.
TGCGCCGAAAAGCGTGGTTTTCGGCTTGCTCCGCCGCCTGCAGCGGCGCGCCGGGCTTAAAGCCCGGCGTTAGTACGCTGTAAATTTATCCGCAATTTTAAATGTTACAGCGTACTAGGGTAATTTCGCAAGGGCGGCTTCCGTCCGGGCCAGGCGCTCCAGAAGATCCTCGCTACGGGCCTGAAGGCTGTGGAAGTCCTTCAGGAGCAGGGTTGTCCGAGCGGACTCGGCGTACACCCCCGGATCGGCCAGGAGGGTTTCCGTCCCGGCCAGTTGGGCCAAGGTTGCCTCCAGATCCGACTCCAGGCGCGCGTACGCCTCTTGCAGAGGCTTCCGTTCCCGGTGCAGGGCCTTGCGCGCCTCGGCCCGGCAGCGCTTCTGCCGCCGCAGATCCTCACGGGAAATGCCGGAGAAGGCTTTTGGCTGTTGCGGATCCCCGCCAGCCGCGGCGGCGCGCAGTTCCCGGCCGGCCTCCTGATACTGGTCAAAGCCCTGCTCAAAGCGGCTCAACCCGGCTGGAGAAAGCAGCCAGACCTGCTGCGCCGCCTCCCTGAGCAGATGGCGGTCATGGGCCACCATGAACACGGCGCCCTCAAAGGCGGCCAGGGCTTCCACCAGGGCTTCGCGGCTTTCCAGATCCAGGTGGTTGGTGGGCTCATCCAGCACCAGGAAATTACAGCGGGCCAGAAAAAGAGAGGCCAGGAGAAGGCGGCTTTTTTCCCCTCCGGAAAGGCTGCCGGCAATGCGGTCAAAGAAGTCCTGCCCCAGAAGAAAGAGGCCGAGGACGCTCATAAGTTCCTCTTCTGTGACGCGCGGGCAGGCCAGGCGGCGGATTTCCCCCAGAACAGTGCCCGAGGGATTGAGGGTGTCCAACTGGCGCTGGCTGAAATATCCCATACGAACCTGCTGGCCGAAGACGATGCTGCCGCCGGTCTTTTCCAGGCGGCCCGCCAGCAGGCGGAGCAGAGTGGATTTGCCGCAGCCGTTGGGTCCCGCCAAGGCGATTTTCTGGCCCCGGTACAGTGTAAAAGACAGTTTAGGCCACGGGCGCAGGCCATCGGGAAAGGCGAAGGCCAGATCCGCCACGGAGAGAACCGTGCGATCCGAGCGCAAGGGGGCTGGCCATTGAAATTCCAGCGCTCTGCGCCGCGGCTCCGCCTGGAGGCCCTGCAACTCTTTTTCCAGCTTTTTGGCCATCTTCTGGCGCGAAGCCGCCTGGCGGGCTTTGCTGGCTCTGGCCTTGAAACGGCGGACAAAGTCCATCTTGCGCTCCATGTCCTCCTGAATGCGGGCGGCCTCCCGGCTGCGCTGCTCCTCCAGTTCCGCCTGCAGGACGATGAATTGGGAGAAGGTCCCCTTGCGCAAAATGGGTTTGCCGCCTCCGAAATAGAGCAGGTGGGTGCCCACCCTGTCCATGAAGACCCGATCGTGGGCCACGAAGACCAGAACGCCCGCATAGCCTAGCAGGAAATTTTCCAGCCATTCCACGGCATCCAGATCCAGGTGGTTGGTGGGTTCATCCAGCAGCAGGACGTCTGTGCCTGCGGTCAGCGCCCTGGCCAGCTTGGCCCGTTCCCGCCAGCCTCCGGAAAGTTCGCCCAGAGGCCTGGGCCATTTCTCCACGGCAAAGCCGAGGCCGGAAAGAACCGCCTTGGCCCGGTGTTCCGGGTTATAGCCGTAGCGCATTTCCAGCTCGTTCTGGCGGAGGGAAAGACGCTCCAGAGCGACGGCATCCCCCTCCGCCACGGCCTTTTCCCACTCAGGCCAGAAATCATTCCAATCCGGGACCGCTTCCAGAACAAAGCGCAGCAGTCCGCATTCCAGGCTGGCCAGTTCCTGCTCCACGAAGCCCAGGCGGCAGCCGCGCGGATAGAGAACCCGGCCTCCGTCGGGGCTCTCGTTTCCGGCCAGAATGCGCAGCAGCGTGGACTTGCCGCTGCCGTTGGGACCGCAGACGCATAGCCGCGTCCCGGAAACGGCCTCCAAGGAGAAATCCGTCAGGATATCCCGCCCCCCAAATGATTTGGACAGATTCTGAATGGTGATATGCATGGAAGCCGTGCGGGATTTAAGAGAGTTGTTACGGCAGAACGGAATCAGCCGGCTCCCCGCCGGAGTTGCGGGGGTCGCCGTATTCCCTCGTCCCGACCAGGCGGTCCCGCAGGGCCTTCTGCCGCTTACGATCCCGCGTGCCCAAGGGTTTCAGGGCTTCAAACTCAGCCGAGCGTTCCTGGACGCGGGCAAAGACCAGAAAACCCGTATGGGCCACCATGCGGTCCTGGGGACGAAGGCGGCCCGCCACCGGCTTCCAGCCGCGCACCAGGATCTCCTCCACCTCAATGTCGTCAAAGGAAGAAGTTTCCAGAGCCTCCAGCAGACGGGAAACCTGTTCCACGGTCGGCAACAGGCAGGCCAGGGGCGCGCCCCGGCGCAGCGCCGCCGTCGCCTGTCCCAGATAATCCCAGGGAGTGCGCACGTCCAGAAACAGCGCGTCGGCGTCCCTCTGTAAAAAACCCTCGCCGATGTCGCGCAGGTGACGGGTCACATTCCCGCCCACCCCGGCCCAGGCCAGATTCCGGCCGCAAAGGTCATAAAATTCCTGGCGGCATTCGTAGGTGTAGACATGTCCCCGTTCTCCGCTCAACCAGGAAAGAGCCAGGGTCAGGCTGCCGGAGCCGGACCCTGCCTCAATGATCCTCGTCCCGTTGCCCACCCCCAGCCTCACGCAGATGTAGCCTATGTCCTTGGGATAGAGAACCTGAGTCAGCCGCTTTACCCCGCGCACCAGATCATACAAGGTGGGGCGCAGGATCCGGAAAGGCGCCCCCTGCAGGGTACGCACCTCGGAACCGAAGCCGGTTTCCGCAAGGCGCGCGGCAGGAATGACCCCGTCCGCGCCGTGAATATCCTGCCCCGGCGTCAGCCGGCGCAGGCTCCTCCTGCCTCTGGGGCTGAGCAGGATGAAGAGTTGGCCATATTCCGGCACGATCTTCACCTTTCCCCGTACATGGCCCCGCTGGAGGCGGATGTTACCTGAAGGGCGTAGCGGCGCAGGAAGGAAGAGGCAACATGCCTTGCCGGAGGCCGGAAGGCGGTGCGGCGCCGGGCGATCTCGCCTTCCTCCAGCAGCAGTTCGAGTTTGCGGTTGGGGATGTCAATGAGAATCCGGTCGCCGTCCTGCACCAGGGCTATTAGGCCGCCTTCCGCCGCCTCGGGGGAAACGTGCCCGATGGCTGCGCCCCGCGACCCCCCGGAAAAGCGGCCGTCCGTGATGAGGGCCACGTCGCCCTCCAGCCCCATACCGGTAATGGCCGAAGTGGGGGTAAGCATCTCCCTCATGCCCGGCCCGCCGCGAGGCCCTTCGTAGCGGACCACCACGGCGTCCCCGGGCTTGATGCGGCCGCCCAGAATGGCGGCGGCGGCATCTTCCTCGGAGTTGAAGACCCGGGCGGAGACGGTGCGGGTCATCATAGCGGGCAGTACGGCGAGCTGTTTGACCACGGCCCCTTCAGGAGCCAGATTGCCCCGCAGTATGGCTATGCCGCCCTCTCGGGAATAGGGGGAATCCAGAGGACGGATGACTTCAGGGTTGGAGGGTTTCGCCTTGAGATCGCGCAGATTTTCGGCCACGGTCCGGCCGGTGACGGTCAGGGCGTCCCCGTGCAGGAGGCCTCCCCGCAGAAGGACGGACATGACGGCCGCAATGCCTCCGGCCAGGTGCAGATCCTCAATATGATGGGCTCCGGCGGGGGACAGTTTGCACAGATTGGGGGTCTTGCGGCTGATCCGGTCGAAGATGTCCAGGGACAGGTCCAGCCCGGCCTCATGGAAAATGGCGGGCAGATGCAGGGTGGTGTTGGTGGATCCTCCCAGGGCCATGTCCACGGCCACGGCGTTGGCCACGGCCTTTTCCCCCACAATATCCCGGGGGACGATGTTTTTGGCGTACAGGTCCATCACCTGCATGCCGGCGGTCTTGGCCAGGCGGATCCTTTCGGCGTGTACGGCCGGAATCGTTCCGTTGCCGGGCAGAGCCAGGCCCATAGCTTCAGCCATGCAGTTCATGGTATTGGCTGTGAACATGCCGGAACAGGAGCCGCACCCGGGACAGGCGTGCTCCACCATGTCCTCCAGATCTTCCTGCCCCATGCCGCCCACCTTAAAGCGGCCCACGGCCTCAAAGACGGAAATGAGATCCGCGGTCTTTCCTCTTCCCCGTCCGCTGAGCATGGGGCCGCCGCTGAGCAGAACCGAAGGGATGTTCAGGCGCAGCATGGCCATGAGCATGGCCGGGACACACTTGTCACAGTTGGGGATGCATACCAGGGCGTCAAAGGGATGGGCCATGGCCATGATTTCAATGGAATCCGCGATAATCTCCCGGCTGGGCAAGGAAAAACGCATGCCTTCGTGGTTCATGGCCAGGCCATCACAAACCGCAATGGCTGGAAATTCCAAGGGAACCCCCCCGGCCATGCGCACCCCGGCCTTAACCGCGGCGCTCAGGGCGCCCAAATGGAGGTGCCCGGGCACAACTTCGTTGGCGGCATTGACCACGCCCACCAGCGGGCGGCGGATTTCTTCCCGGGTCAGGCCCAGAGCATGGAGCAGGGAGCGATGGGGCGCCTTTTCCAGGCCATCGGTCATCCTCTTGCTGCGAGTCGGTTTCATTGGAACTCCTTGGGGGCAAAAGGGACAGGAGACATCAGCCGCGCACCGCCAGCCGGCTTGCCAGCATGCCCGTAACGGCTGGAACCAGCACCAGGGCAAGGCACATTTCCAGCGGCGGAAAAACGATCTCCGCCAGCAGGGGAGGGAAGTTCAGGGCGTCGCGAATCCGCAGGTGCAAAAGCCGGAGCAGGCCCAGAGCCAGGGCGCCGCCGGCCAGGCCCTGAAGGGCGCCGCCCACCACCAAGGGCAGCCGGATATACCAGGAATAGGCCCCTACCATGTGCAGAATCTCGATCTCGTAGGCTTTGCCGAGCAGGGACAAGCGGATGGTGTTGCCCACCAGCAGTCCCAGGATCAGGGCCAGAAAGCCTAAGGAAGGGAACAGCACATAACGGCTGACCTTGCGCCAGGCCTGGCCAAGCTCGTCGCGCAGAGGGGTGGCGATCACCCTCTCCACCCCGGGGAGGTTTTTCAGAAAGTCCTCAATCTGGGAGACCCAGGCGGCGGTATCCTCCTCCACCGGGGCGAAGGACACCAGCGCCGTGGCCGGCAGGGGGCTGCCCTCTCCCAGAAAGGGAAAATCCCGGGCCAGTTCTCCCTTTCCTCCGTGGGATCGGCCCAGGCGGCTCCCCAGTTCCCGCAGGGCCTCTTCCGGGGTAAAGGTGGTGGCTGCGGCGAAATCCGGCATATGCCGGAAGTTTTCCCACTGTTCCCGCACCAGGGTCATATCCATGCCCGGATGCCAGTAGACCTGAAAGGCCGTCTCCCCCCGGACCGCTCCCAACTGGCTGTCCAGGGTCAAAAGGGCCATGAGAAAGAGACCGGCCAGAAAGGTTACCAGGGTCACGCCCATCAAGGTCAGGAGCTGCGTCCAGGGATTGAGCGCCAGATCTGTGACCCCCTGGCGGATCAAGCGGGCAACCATCCGGATCATGGGGAACTCCGGGCGAATTCGTCTCTGCCGTCCAGGCTGAGAGGAGGCGAGGCGTCTATTCCCTCTTCCCCTCCGGCGGAGGAAACCCTGGCTCCCGGCCAGTTGGCGTGGATGATGGCCCCTTCCTCCAGACGCATGACCCGGGCCGAGGGGTGGCGCCGGATGAGTTCCCTGCTGTGGGTGGCGAAGATGACCGTGGCTCCGTAGGCTTGAAATTGCTTGAACAGCTCCATGAGGCGGAAGGATAGCTCCGGATCCAGGTTGCCTGTGGGTTCGTCCGCCAGGAGGACCTTGGGGTTGACCACAAAGGCGCGGGCAATGGCCACCCGTTGCTGTTCGCCGCCGGAAAGCCCGCCGCAGGGCAGGCCCAGGCGGCTCTCCAGACCCAGAGCGCGGGCGACCGCCCGGACCCGGCGCTCAATATGCGGGGAAACCAGACCGCGCACCTGCAAGGGCAGGGCGATATTGGCCTGCACGGTGCGCAACGGGAGAATCTTGAAATCCTGGAAAACCACTCCCACCTGGCGGCGCAGATCCGCCACAGCCCGGCCCCTAATGCCCCGCAGGTCAACGCCCGCCACCGAAATTTCGCCAATCTGCGAAGGCAGGGCGGCGTACAACAGACGGAGCAAGGTCGTCTTGCCGGCTCCGGAAGGGCCGGACAAAAACAAAAAATCCCCTTTCCCCAGGGAAAAAGTGCAATTCTGAATGACCAGATGCGGGCCGAAACTGTGCGAAAGGTGCCGGACGTGGATCATGGCCGCCTAGACGCCTGGCTCTGAAAAAGTATTAAACATATTTTGATATTGTAGAGCATTTTGATTTTGAAAGGCCTACGCCTGCCTTATGGCAAAAGTCGTCTTCGGCTTTTGCCGGATCGGCCAAGTATATGAAAGCCGGGAGCGGAAGACAATCTTTTTCCCCAGCCGCTCGGCGGCGATTTTCCGGTTGACGCGTCCTGATAAAATGGTATCGAGCATGGGTGCGGCCCTTCTTTCCGGCGGACGCCGCCGCCAGACAGCCCGCGCCGCCGCGGGCGGGAGCCCTGTGCATGATCCGGCAAGAAACTCTGCGCGCCCTTTCCCTGACCGTTCCCTGGAACCTCTTTCTCCTGACCGCCGGAGGGATAATTCTCACCTTCGGCCTCAAGTGCATCGCGGCTCCCCAGGATTTCGTCTCCGGCGGCCTGTTCGGCCTGTCCATGCTCATTGTCTACGGCACGGACAGTATGAGCATCGCCGCCTGGTACGCGCTACTCAACATACCCGTCCTCCTGCTCGGCTGGTTTCTGCTCAGTCGCCGCTTTATGCTCTATACCATCTACTGCATCGCCGTCACCAGCGTGGCCGCCGAACTCATGACCTGGGAGGTGGACATTTCTGACAGAACTCTGGCGGCCTTGACGGCGGGCATCCTTTCCGGGGTGGGTTCCGGCATCGCCCTGCGCTCCCTGGGCAGCGACGGCGGCCTGAACATTATTTCCCTCATCCTGCATACCCGCTACAATTTCAGCGTCGGCAGCTTCAGTATCGTCTTCAACGCCGTTCTATTCCTGGCGGCTCTGCCCATAATCCAACTGGACAACGTGCTCTACTCCATGATCATCGTCTACCTGACCTCCCATTTGATGAATTTCTGCATGGGGCTTTTCAACGAACGCAAACTGATCCTGATCATATCCGAACGGCACGGCGATATCGCCCGGAGCATCATGACCCACCTTGGCCGGGGCTGCACCGTGCTGCACGGACAGGGCGCCTTTACCCAGCGGGATCGGAAGGTGCTGCTCACGGCGGTCCACAACATCCAGCTCAAACGCCTGGAAGAACTAGTCTTTCTGGCGGATCCCCAAGCCTTTATGATCATTGAAAACAGCTATCAGATTCTGGGCAAGGGCTTTTCCCAGCGCAAGCAGTACTGACGGCGCGTAAAGCAATCGCTCTGGCGGCCCCGGCTTCCCGCCCGACGGCGCGGGGGCCGCCTTTGGTCCGTTTGCGCCGCCGGCGACCGAAACCCGGTCAACCCTGGCCGCGCGCCACCAGCACGGGGATGCTCGCCGCCCGGATCACCTTTTCCGCCACAGAGCCGAACAACATGTGTTCTACGCCCTTGCGCCCGTGGGTGCCGATCACCAGGAGATCCGCGCCTATTTCTCCGGCTCTCTGCAAAATGCTCTCCGCGGGGTTGCCCATGAGGATCTTGCCTGTCGCCTGAACATCGGACGCATTGTCTTTGATGAAACGATCCATAATCGCGGAGGATCCGGAAAAGATATCCTGTTCCAGGCTGCGAATTTTTTGCGGATCCACCTCATGATGGCCGCCAATGTCGCTCAGGACAGGAGAAATATACAGCAATTCCAGAGAAGCTCCAAAGGATTTGGCCACAGATGCGGCGTATTGCGCCACCTGTTCGCTGTTGTAGGAGAAATCAACCGGACAAAGAATCTTTTTCACGGAAAATGCAGGCATGGGTAGCTCCTTTGGTTGGCGGTCGATAAGTCAGGCGCGTTTCATGTTTCATGCCCGGCCTCCGGGACGCGCCTTCTCTTCTTTAGGTTCTCCGGGGAAGCCGCGGCCGAAAGGCCGGACCGTAATTATAATGTACTCCTTTCCCCGAAAAAAGAAAGGCCTGCGCAAGATTTTTTGCCTGTTGCGGCTTTTTCCCGGCGGCAAAGGAATTTTATAAAGAAAACAAGAAAATCAGCGCAGAGCCCTTGACTTTTTGTCAGATTATTGACAGTGGCAAAAGAAGCCGCCCGCTCACAGGCCCGGCAAGGCGGCTTCCTCTCCGCCGGAGCCACGGAGGATGCCTATGAGTTCCCCTGCCGGCATCATCGGCCAGGAAACATCTTTGAGAGAAGTCTTTCGCACCCTGGACAAGGTTGCGCCCACGGACAGCACCGTGCTGATCACCGGCGAATCGGGAACGGGCAAAGAACTGCTGGTCCGCGCCCTGCACCAGAGAAGCCCGCGCCGCGACAAACCCTTTGTGCCCATAAACTGCGGCGCCATTCCCAAGGAACTGCTGGAGTCGGAACTTTTCGGCCATGAAAAAGGGGCCTTTACCCACGCCATCCATTCCCGTCCCGGACGTTTTGAACTGGCCGACAACGGCACGGTTTTTTTGGACGAGATCGGGGAAATGGACCTCGTCCTCCAGGTGAAGATTCTGCGCGTGCTGCAGGAGAGGGAGATCGAACGGGTGGGCGGGACCGGAGCGCGCAAGGTCAATGTGCGCATTGTCGCGGCCACCAACCGCGACCTGGAGGAAGAGGTCTCTCTGGGACGTTTCCGGGAGGATCTGTTTTATCGCCTGAACGTCATCCCCCTGCATCTGCCTCCTCTGCGGGAGCGGGGCGGGGATGTCCTCCTCCTGGCCCGGCATTTCCTTAACCATTTCTGCGCCCTGAAAAAGCGGCCTCCCTTGCAGTTGAGTCCTGAAACGACCGGAACCCTACGGATTTACCCCTGGCCGGGCAATGTGCGCGAGTTGGAAAACCTGGCCGAGCGCCTGTCCATCCTTTGCGATGGCAATACCGTTATTCCGGCGGATCTTCCTGAAAAAATCCTGCGCCTGGCGGGCGAAGCTCCCGTTCCTTCTTCCCCTCCCGCCGCTTCCCCGCCGCTTCCCGTCGGGTTTTCCTGGCCCACGTTGGCGGATCTCCGGGAACAGAACCTCGGCCTCAAGGAATTTCTGGATACAGCCGAAGAGCGTCTGCTGACCGAGGCTCTGGCCCTGGCAGACGGAGTCAAGAACCAGGCGGCGGAAATCCTGGGCATCAAGAGAACCACCTTGATTGAAAAACTGAAAAAACGGAATATGGAATAACTTTCACTCCAGCCTCACTGCTCTGAAAGCACGGAATTTGCAGGTCAGACTCTAATGCGACCCTTCCTTGCCGGAACGTTCCGGATTCTCTGCGCGGCCCTTCTGTCTGGCCTGCTTCCTGCCGCGACCGGCCATGCGGCCACCCTGCGTTGGGAGGCCCTGCCGGACAGGGAGCGTGTGACGATTTCCATGGATTTTCAGGAAGGCATGGCCGGTCCTGTGGCCCGCATTGACCTGCACGGGATTCTCATTCCCTTTACCCGAGTGCCCCCGGGGCTTGACCGCCAGGCCGCCCCGCCGGAATCAAAGATTTTTCTTGATTGCCGCCAGATGGGGCGCGCTGTGGTTCTGACGACCAAGACCCCGGAATTCGGCTTTGTAATTGCCAGCAAAACCCCTTCGGAACTGGCCATCGACTTTTTCCCCAACGCCTTGGGCGCGCGCTGGAAACCCGCCAGTCCGGCGCCGGTGACGGAGATCCCGCCGGAAAGCGGCCTGAGGGAAATGGATCCAGAAAATGTCGCCAACATTTCCCTGCAGGAGGATCCCGCCGGAACGGCCAATCCTGTCCCCCCGGGGCTGCAGCCGGAAAGCAACTCCACCGCCGTATCCGCCCCCCGGACCGCCGATCCGGCGCCCTCGGGATCGTCCGCGCAGTCCGCCAGGGCCCAGCCCCCTCCTTCAACTCCTCCCGTCCCTTCCATGGAGCGGAACCCGGCCCCTCCTCCCGCTCCAGAACCCGAACCCGCGGTCCAGGATCAGTCCCGGCCCTTTCTGGATTCCCGGAGGGAAACGGACCCGCGGGCCGCTCCCCTGCCCCGTCCTGAACCTTCCTCTGTCCCGGCGCTCCAGCCCCGTACGGAACCTTCCCCTGCCCTTGCGTCCCCGCCCCATGAGGTAGCGAGACCTTCTTACTCCGGAGGGCAGCCGGCCGCAGTCTCTCCCCTAGGCCGGGAGCGCATTGCCTCCCTGGGAGAGCCGGGATCCCTGCGGCCCTCCACCCCGGCGCCCGCCGGAACGGCCGCCCCTGCCCCCCCGGGGCTGAAGCCAGAGAACAACGCCGCACCCGCCCCCGTTGAACGGGTCGGGTCCGGAACGATCCACCAGGGCAGCATCAATTTGGGCGGCCCGGACAAGATCCCGGCGGTGTCTCCTTCCCCTGCGCCCGCCAACGGAACAGACTCCTCCTTAGCCCCGAGCCCGGATCTCCCCCCTGACCAGGCATCGGAGAAAGCCGGAACGGAACCAACTGTCGTCTACGAGGATGAAAAGGGCAATCCTGTGGAGCCTCCCCTGAATCCCGCCCAGGCCCTGGAGGAAATCCGCAAAGATATGGAGGCCGGCGCCTTCCCCCCTGCCCTGGCCAAGACGGAAAAGCTCCTGACCCAGGCCGATCTGACCCCGGAGCAGAAGGAAGAGGCCTTGCACACCCGCGCCCACGCGCTTTTCGCCCTGAACCAGGACAAACTGGCGGACAACTTTCTCCTCATAAACGATGCCGCCCAGCAGGCCATCAACTTCAACCAGCAGTCCTACCGCAATGCCGGCGCTCTGCTCCGGCTCGGCTACATGAACCTGCAACTCAACAACATTCCCGAGGCCAGAGCCCAGTTCACCATGCTGCGCCGCAAATTCCCCGACGACGAGAATGTCCCTCTGACCTACTATTACTGGGGCGATTATTATTTCAACCGCAACGAACTGCCCAAGGCGGCGGATGAATTTCAATACGTTCTCCAGCACTACCCCAACAGCCGCTATGCCCGCGAAGCCTCCCTGGGCCTGGCCCGTTCCTTCTACCGCATGGGCTATTACCAGGAATCATTCGATGTTGTGGAATATATTGAACTCCGCTGGAAGCGTTTTTATCTGGATTACCCCCCCTTCCTGAATATGATGGGCGATGTGGCCTTTCGCCTTAACAAACTGGATACCGCCCTGAAGCACTACTGGACCTATGTGAACCTGGAGCCGGCGGGGGAAGAAACGGATGTAATTCTGGCCCGCATCGGCGACATTTACGGCATGAAGGGAGAAAAGGACGCGGCCCGGGAACTCTACGAGCAGGCCGTCCAGCGCTTTCCGGACAAGGACGGAGCCCTGGTGGCCATGATGCGCATGGCAGAGGAAGGCATCAACGACCTCCCCTCCCTGCGGGACATGTTTCCTGTTTTCGACCGCCGCTTCTCCCTGTCTCCCGCCGACGCCTACCGCGCCATTCTGGAAAAGCATCCGGACAGCGCCCTGGCGCCCCTGGCCAGCCTTAAGCTGGCCATGTGGCATCTCTGGAACAAAGACTACATCAACGCCCTGGATGTCTGCGACAGCTTTCTCAAAAAATACCCCAACGACGAGCTGGCTCCCAAGATCCGGGAAGTGGGCATGCAAACCTTTTCCGTGCTCGCCACCGAGAGCGTTCTGGACAACCGCTATGCCCGCATGCGGGAAATCTGGGAGCGCTATCCCTTTGTCCAGAGCCAGATGGCCGAAATGCCGCCGGAAAGCCGCATTGCCCTGGCTGTGAGCTACCGGGACAGCAACCGTCCCGACGAGGCCCTGGCCGCCGTGGAGCCCTTTTTTCTGGGACGCAAGGTGCCGGAATATTCGGAAATGGCGCTGAATCTGGTACTCGGCATCTATCTGAACTATGAGCAATGGGACGCCGTGCGCCAAGTGGCGCGGCAGATCGAACTCTGGGAGCTTTCCCCCGAGGCCCGGCGCAATCTGGATTTCGCCCTGGCCCTGGCCGCCGAGAATCTGGGCGAGAGCGCCGTTGCCGGGCCCATCTGGAAGGGACTGTACGATTCCGGCAGACTGTCCCCCCACGAACAGGCCCTGGCCGCCTTTTTCCTGGCCCGAGAGGCAGAGCGCAACCAGGAGCTGGAACGGGCCTACCTGCTCGGTAAGGAGGCCCTGAACCGTCTGCTGGACAATGCGGATAAAAATCCGGACACGGCGGACTACGGCAAGATCCAGGCTCAAATCGGCTCGCTCATGGATGTGTCTGAAACCGCCGGGCGGCTGCGGGAGGCTCTGGAGTACGCCGGCCAGTATCTTTCCTATCTTCCCGAGGACAACCCGGCCCGGGCGGCAGTTCTTTACCGCATGGCCCGCATCTGCAAACGCCAGGGCGATGAAGACGGCTGGCGCCGCCAGCTTACTGAGATCGCTCAAAAATATCCGGACAACACCTACGGTAAAACCGCCGCCTCCGAACTGAACAGCGCCGGACTTCTGGACAACGCCTCCCGTTATTCCCCCACCGGGAGCCTGTAATTCCGCATTTTTCTGCCGGCTGTCCTGCGATCATTTTTTTCGCGCATCCGTCGCTCAGGCGCCCCGCCGGGGCCGGAACAGCATGCTGACGCAGAACCAGGCGCAGGAACACAGGATGATGGTGGCGCCGCTGGCCGTGCCCGGCCAGTCCCAGGTGGAGAGTAGGAGTCCGCCCAGAGCGGAACAGGCCCCGGACAGGGCCGCCCACCAAAACATGCCCCCGGCGGATCGCGCCATGTTGCGGGCGGCCGCCGCCGGAACGATGAGCAGGGCTGTGACCAGCAGCACCCCCACCGCCTGCACGGAGAACATGACCACCAGGGCCAGCAGAGCGGCGAAGGAATACTGGCAGGCCGCCGCGCGAACGCCGTGCGCCCTGGCCACCTGGGGGTTCAGAGCCAGGGAGATCATGCTGTTGAAGGCGGCGGCCTGAAATACGGCCAGGGCCAGAAAGAGGAGCAGCAGCCAGACGATATCCGCCTGGGAAATGGCCAGGATGTCTCCGTAGAGGAATTGCTGCACATCGCGGGCCACGGCGCGCTCCCGGCTGACCACGGCCAGGCCGAAGGCCACTGTTCCGGAAAAAAAGACGCCGATGACCGTATCCGGAGGCAGGGAACTGCCGCGCTGCACAGCCATGATTCCCAGCCCCACCAGCACCCCGAAAAGAGGCATGGAAACCTGGGGGCTGACTCCCAGAAGCAGTCCCAGGGCGACCCCGGCAAAGGCGGAATGGCTGATGGCGTCGGAGAAAAAAGACATGCGGGCGTTGACCACCTGCACCCCCAGAGTTGCCGTCATGGGCGCCAGAAGAAGCAGGGCGAAGAAGGCCCGCTGCATAAAAGGGGCCTGCAGGCAGTCCATGGGAAAAATTTCCAGCCAGGCGTAAAGAAAGGACAGGTCCGAAAAGGTCATAGGCAGCCCGTTTTTCCCCGCGTCCGCTTTTTCCGGTCCAGGGGCAGGGAGAGCAGCCCCTCATGGACGCCGAACAATCCGGTCAGCACCTCGTGGCTGAAGACCTTCTCCGGGGGGCCCTGGGCCAGCAGGGAGCGTTTGAGGCACAGGACATGGGTGGCGTGGTGCGCCGCCAGACCCAGGTCGTGGCTGACCATAACCTGAGTGAAGGCGCGGGCAAGGCGCAGATCTTCCAGAAGGTCGCAGAGCAGGAGATCCCCCTGCATGTCCATGCCGGCGGAAGGTTCGTCCAGAAGGAGGATATCCGGTTCCCTCTGCAGGGCCAGGGCCAGGAAGACCCGCTGGGTTTCCCCGCCGGAAAGAACGCCCATGCGGCGTTTGGCCAGGTGTTCCGCCCTGACCAGCCGCAGAAAGTCCAGGGCGCGGTCCCGCGCTCCTGGCCGTAAACCCAGCCAAATGGGGCTGCGTTGCAGGCCCAGAGTCAGGAATTCCAGCACCGTCAAGGGCAAGCCCTGGTCCAGGCGCGCGTTTTGCGGCACATAGCCCAGGCGCGGCCGGCCACCGTCCCGTCCGGGGGCGAAGTCTATGCTGCCGCTGTGGGGGATATCTCCCAGCAGGGTCCAGAGCAGCGTGGTTTTGCCCGCTCCGTTGGGTCCGATGATCATGGTGCAACCCCGGCGCGGGATGGAGGCCCGGATGTCCTCCAGAACCGGCACCTTGCCGCGGCGCACGGAAACTCCGCGCAAGGCGATGGCCTCAGCGGGATCCAAGGGCTTTTTCCAAGGTCTGGATATTGCGCAGCATGGTCCGGGAAAAATAGTCCAGAGATGCGTCCGCCGGTCCTCCGGCCGCAGGATCCAGAGTAAGGAGGGGGATGCCTCCGGTTTCAGCCAGGATTCTGCCCAGCCGATCCGGATATTGGGGTTCGGCAATGACGGCCGCGACCTTCCCTGCCGCCAGTAGCTTGCGCAAGGCCAGCAGCCGGGCGGCGGAGGGTTCCTGCCCTTCTGGGCTCCCGATCGTCCCGGCCACGGTCAGGCCGGCATCCCTGGCCAGATAATCGAAAATGTCATGCTGGACCAGAACGGCCGGGTGTCCCAGGCGAGCGCCCAGGGCGGCCAGTTCCCCGGCCAGGACGCGCATCCGCCCGGCGTATTCCTCCGCGTTGCGCAGATAGTCGGCCGCATGTCCGGGATCCTGCTCCGCCAGAGCCGCGCCCACCCGCTCCGCCAGGAGGGCCGACAAGGCGGGAGAGGCGAAGAGATGCGGGTTGCCTTCAATGCGGCCGCTGACGGCGGCGGAGGTGTCTATGAGGCGCGGAGCCTTTCCCCCGCTCTCCAGAGAGCGAAGGACAAAGGAATCCAGACCCATGCCGTTGAGGATGAGCAGATCCGCGCCGGCCAGCCGGAGCATCTCCCGCGGATTGAGGGCATAGTCATGGGGGCAGCCGGCTCTGGCCGGGATCAGAAGATCCACCTGAAGATCCGGCACGTCCCGGGCCACATTCCGGGTGATCAGCCAGAGGGGGAAGGTGCTGGCCACAACGCGGAGGGGCTCGGCCAGGGCTGGGGCAGGGGCCGGAAGCAGAAGCAGGAGGATCAGGATCAGGCATGGACGCAGCATGGGCATATTCCCTGAATTTCCACGCCGCCGCCGGCCAGGCTGAAACCAAGTTCGCCGAGCTTGCCCAGCAGGGAGCGGTAAAAGGCGGGATCAACTATTTCTGAAGTTTTCCGGCACACGGAACAGACCAGCAGAAGCTGGCGGCGCCCCGCATGCCCTCCGCTGCAGGCCACATAGGCGTTGAGCGCGTTGACCCTGTGCACAAAACCCTGCGCCAGCAGAAATTCCAGGATCCGGTAGACTGTGGCCGGAGGAACGCGCCTGCCCGCATCGCGCAGGGCTTCCAGAATTTCATAGGCCTTCAGCGGGCCGTCGCGTTCCAGAAGAATCTCCAGAACAATCCGGCGCAGTCTGGTCAAACGCTCGTTGCGTTCCCCGCAAATCCGTCCGGCCGCGAGGATCGCTTCCGCCCGCGCGGCTTCGCCGTCCTTTGCCATGTCTTCCTCCCGGGCTGCGCAACCCCCTCCGCGGATGCCTTGTTCAGGATTAACCAGAGCTGTTCAACTTTGAAAAAGTTGAACAGCTCGTCAAGATATTCGCTTTAGAGCATTTTTCGCTTGAAATGCTCTAACGGCGAGCTTTGCCCGCCTCGCCGGAACCTGTTTTCCCGTAAGGGAATGATAGGGTATTGCATTTTTGTCAAGGGGCGTTAAACGCCGGAGGTAGCGCGCCGGAATGTCCGGGAGAGGGTAAGGACCAGGAAAAACGCATTGCGGAGGCGAAGTCCCGCTGAAAAAAAGGGTCGCAGGCCAGATCCAGGGTGCGGGCCCCGGCGGACCAGGACTGGAGGGCATCTCGGGCGCCGGGCTCGGCCAGAAGCAGGGCGGCTCCATCCAGAGAAGCATTGCCCACCGCGGTCAGGCGGGCGGATGCCCCGGGAGGGAAAAATCCCAGGGTTTCCAGGGCCTCAATGTTGACGAATTGTCCCAGGGCGCCGGCCACATAGATATGGGCCAGGCCGGAAAAGACAAGGCCGGCCTCGGCCAGCAGGCGGCGCAGGCCCAGGCTGAAGGCGGCCTTGACTTTGAGGATTTCCTCCACATCCCCGGCGGAGAGAAAGAGGCCTCCTGCCAGGCGCAGGGCGTCTCCTGCGGGCGGAGGAAAGAGCGTTGCCGCCGCCGGGGAGGGAGGGGAGATTATCCGGCGCAGGAGGGGGCTGGGGAACAGGCGGCCGTCCTCATCCAGAGCGCCGGCCCTGCGCAGGATATGGAGCAGGGACAGATAGCCCGTGCCGGTGATGCCCGCGGCCGGGTCCGCGGCAATCCCCCGGAAAAAGACGGGCCGCAGGCCCGCGGCGGTGAGAGAGAACCCCGTGACCGCCCCGGGCCTGGCCTCCGTGCCGCAGGACAGGCCGATGCCTTCCAGGGCGGGGCCCAGAGCCACACTGGCGGCCAGACTTTCCCCGGGAGAGATCGCCAGCAGGAATTCTCCGTTGGTGCCGAGGTCCGCCAGGAGAAAAGGCCGGGAAGGGCCCGGCTTTTCCGGATCCAGAGCCAGAGAGGCGTAGCCGGCGCTGATGTCTCCGCCCACAAATGGAGAAAGGAGGGGAGGAATCCACAGAGGAGGCAAGCCGGGCAGGCTTTCCCAGCCGCCGCCGGCCAGGGGAAGGCTGTAGGGGGCGCGGGCCAGGCAATCCGTGTCTCCGCCCAAGGCCAGGGCGGTCATGGCTGGATTGGCGGCAAGGCAGAGGGCGCCGACCTGGGTGGAACAGCCGGCCTCCGCCCCGCCCACAAGGCCGTTCAGGACGGAGAGAATCAGGTCTTGCAGCCGGGCGCGGCCCTTGGGAGATGCGGCCACGGCCAGGCGGGAAATAACGTCGCTGCCTGCGCCCATCTGGGGATTAAGGCGGCGGCCTTGCAGGAGCGGGAGTCGCTCCGGGGTTTCCAGCCGCCATTCCAGGCTGGTGGTGCCCAGGTCCACGGCCAGAAAGGCCGGGGCGCGGGAGGAGGCGGCGGCGCGGGGCAGCGGCGCCCCCTCCGCCAGGATGCCGGTGGGGAGTTCCGCTCTAAGGCCCCGGACCGGCTGGTGGCGGCAGCCCAGGCGCCAGCCGTCGGCTATCTCCGGGGCGGATAAAACACGGCCGTCTTCCGGCAGAGGATCGGGCGCGGGCCAAAGACGCGCCCGGCAGCGGCCGCAGCGGCCCAGCCCGGAACAGAGCGCCGGGGCCTGGAACAGACCGGAAAGATAGACAGCCTGGGCAAGGGTCTGCCCAGGCTCAAAACAGACCGGCCTTTCCCTTTCCGGCAAAGAGCCGGAAAGGGAAACAAAAAAGATATGCTCCTGTGTCTTCACGGAAAAATCCGGGAACCGCCCTTTGCCGCCCAGGCCGGCAGATCCATGCATGGGGCCGGAAGATCGCGGGAAAACGGCTTTCCGGCTGCGGCAGGCTCTCATTACATTTCCAATTCAAAACCGCGTCCATGCGGTAAGGATTTGCCTGCGAATCCTTGCCGCCAAATGCTTGCAGGCGGGCTTTGCCCGCCGTTAAGCAACCGGCTCAAAGCGAAATTTGTCTAATTGAGAGTCGGAATCAGTCAAAACTGAGAGCGCCGAGGGTGCCGTGCAGACTGTCGATCTGTACCTGCAAATCATGCATGGCGGAAGGCTCCGGCAACTGCAGGCCCGCGGCCAGACCTTCCAGGCGGGCGTTGATTTCAGCCAGTTCATCGGCGCCCACAGTGGCGGCCAGACCCTTCAGGGTGTGCAACTCCCGGCGCAGAACTTCAAAATCCCCGGCAGCGTATGCGTCGCGGATCTTCTGCCCCTGCTCAGGCAGGGCGGCGTGCATCTTTTTCAGGGTTTTCATGTACAATTTAACGCTGCCTGCCAGGCGTTTGACCGCAGGTTCCACATTAAGACCGGGAATCTGGGGAAGAGATGAGGCTTGTTGCATGGCGGTAGTCTTCTCCTTTGCCGTATCCGCATCTACAGCATTTTGCTTTGGAAACGACCCTCTTGAAATTGCTCTGGGATTTGCCTGCAAATCCTTGCCGCGAAATGGAGGAATCCAGGGCAAATCGCAATCTGCCAGGGTCATGCTATCCTTTTTAGGGAAAAAAGTTAATCGGCAAAAGAATTTTCCGCCGTTTTTTCCGTCTGGCCGGGGATGCGCAGTCGGCGCGTGCCGAGGCAAGGGCGCGCTTTGTCCGGAACAGGAAGGATCAGCCCTGATAGGCATTATTGTCAATAATCCAACAGAGTTTGCCATCGCGGGGGCGCACCATCTGGGCGGGCAGCAGAGGGGCGGCCATGAGATTGAGGGCCGTGGACAGAATGTGGTTTTTCTGTCTGCCCGAGGCCAGGAATATGCAGCAACGGGCGTTGTTGAGTACGGGCAGGGTCATGGTCAGGCGGGGCTGGGGAGCTTCGCGGCTGAAAACATCCAGCACCAGACGCCTTGTTTCCCTCAGCGCGGGGTCGTCGGGAAAAAGTGAGCCGGTGTGGCCATTGGCGCCCACGCCCAGCAGTATGCAGTCGAAGCGGGGAAATTCCCCGGGGCCCAGAGAAAAATGATCGCTGAGCAGATCCTCGTAATCTTTGGCGGCCTTTTCCGGCAGATCCTCTCCCTTCATCCGGTAATAGCGGGTCGACTCCACCTTGGTCAGGAGTTCGCGCCGGACCATGCCGTAATTGCTGTCCCCGCTTTCCGGCTTGACGCAGCGTTCGTCCACCCAGTAGACTTCCGCCCTGCCCCAGTCCACGGCCCCTGTCCCGTCAGAACCAGCCAGAAGGCGAAACAGGGGGATGGGGGTACTGCCCCCGGAAACGGCCAGGGTGAAAACCCCCCGTTGGGCAATGGCCTCTTTGCTCGCCGCGGACACGAAGGCCAGGGCCTGGCGGGCCATGGCCTCCTCGTCGGGGGCGACATGGAGGGAAAGTTGCACGGAAATCATGAGGCTTCCTCCCCGAGAATTCCCGGCGGCGCCGGACGGCGGCCGCAAGGGGCAGTCTCGCGGTCAGAAGGATACGGCAGAAAAGGAGAAAAATCCAGACGTTTTCGCCTGCCGCTCCTGGCGGCCCTGGCCTTCCTGCTCCCGGTCTGTCCCGCGGTTTTTGCCGGGGAAATTCCCCTGCCCACCGGCCTGCGCGCCCCCCTGCCCCCGGACGCTTCCCCCGGAGACATCCTGCGGGCCTTTACCGGCATCCCCTACCGCAAGGACGGGGTCATTGACGAGGAGGGACGCTATACCCTTTTCGCCGCTCGCGCCACCAGGCCACCCTCTCCCGGCCTCAACTGCAGCGGCCACGTCCTGGCCGCGGCCCGCTTTCTCTTCCGGCGCAATATCTCCCTGGACGAAGCGGGCAGGGATCGCCTGGGGGACAGCGGCCCCTGCTCCCCTTACGGACAGGACTGGGATCTGGGCTGGGATCTGATCCTGAATATTTCCGAGGGACTCCCCCGCCGCTTCCTCCTGCCCGGCAACGCCGTTCTGGAGGCGGACAGGGCCACGCCCTTCTCCCCTCGCGGCTTTGACCTGCATGACCCGGGCACATGGCCGGAAATCCGCTCCCGCCTCCGGCGGGACAGCGTCTGCCTGGCATCTTTCAATAAGGATACCGCCGGGCAGGGGCGCGGGCTCCGGCATTATCATGTGGCCATCCTGAGCCTGGACGAGGCCGGAGACCTGTGGCTGCACCAGACCACCGGCGCCGCGAGGCGCTCTTACGGCCTTAATCTTTCCCGGCCCGGCAACCTGGAAGCCTTTTTGAGCCGCTTCGCCAACACCGGCAAAGCGCGCAAGCACATTCTGCTCCTGGAAACGCGCCTGCCGGGGTCAGAGCCTGCGCTTGAAGAGCCGTTCCAGGTCCGCCGGGGTGAAGCTCAGCGCCGTGGGCCGGCCGTGCGGACAAAAAAGGCGATCCGGGGTCTTCAGCCACCGCTCCAGAAGAGCGGCGGCCTCTGCCCCGGAGAGAGCCTGCCCGGCCCGGACGGCCGCGTGGCAGGCCATTAGATGCAGCAGGCGGTCCAGGCCGCCGGTTTTTTCCGCCAGAAAGTCGCGCAGAAAAGCCAAAGCCCTGCCCCGATCCAGGAGAGCTGGCAGACCCCTGACTTCCAGAATTTCCCCCTGGGCCGGCGGGCCGGCGGGGAGCAGTTCCAGCGCGAAGCCCAGGCGGGCCAAATAAGGGAGGTTTTCCGCCAGCAGGGCGCTTTCGGCCGGGTGCAGGGGAAGCGCCTCGGGCAGCATCAGAAGCCGGCTTTCCCCCCGCCCGGAATCCCGCTGGAGGGCGTGCAGAAGAACGCGTTCGTGGGCCGCGTGCTGGTCCAGCAGGAGCAGGGTGTCCGCCTGGATCAGCACAAGGTAGGTCCGCGCCGCCTGGGCGAGGCAGATCAGATCTCCCACAGCCACCGGGTAGCCGCCCTCCGCCGCGTCCCGGCCTCCGCCCGGAGAGTGACGGGCGGCGCCGTCCTCCCCCCGGTCCGGAGAAACGTCCTCTTGTCCGCCATAGGGCGCCGGCGTCTCCTCCACCCGTGAGCGGGCCATAATGCCCGGCTGATCCAGGCTCCCCCAGAACCCCGGAGGGCGGGGAAGGCGTCCGCTCCGGCCGTCCTCTGCGGGCAGGGGCAGGCCGGTGGGGGATGGGGCAAAGGCCCTGTCCGGGAAAAGGCCGGGGGCTTCCGCCCGTCCTGGGGACAGCCCGGCAGGATCGTCCTCCGCAGGAGCGGCCGCGCCGGGTCCTTCGGGCAAACTGTTCCGGGACAAGGCCGAGGCGCCGCTCCGGGCCAGGGCGCCGCCTAAAATGGAGAGAACGGAGGAAAAAACCGCCCGTTCGTCCCGGAAGCGCACCTCGCTCTTGGCGGGATGGACGTTGACGTCCACCTCGCGCGGGTCCGTTTCCAGAAAAAGGATCATCTGCGGGTATTCACGGGAAGTGAGCATCCCCCGGTAAGCCTCGCGGGCGGCCCGGAGCAGGAGGCGGTCCGCCACCGGACGGCCGTTGACATATAAAAGGAGGCGGTCCCCCCTGGTCTGGGCCGCCTGGGGCAGAGAGGCCAGGCCGTTCAGGCGGATGCCGTGGCTCCGGCCGTCAAAGGGGATCATGGCCTCCATTATCTGGGGTGGCCAGATGAGGCCGAGACGGCCGCCCAGATCCATCCCCCCGGGCAGCCGGATCACCTCCCGCGTTCCCGCCAGCAGGACAAAACCGGTATCCGGACGGGCCAGGGCCAGCCGGACCAGGATTTCCTGGCAGCGTTTCTGCTCCGCCCCCGGCGACTTGAGAAACTTGAGCCTGGCCGGGACATTGGCGAACAGGTCGCGCACCTGCACCAGCGTTCCTCCGGGCAGGGCCGAAGGTCCCCGGCCGGCCTCCCGCCCGAAGCGCACCTCCAGAAAGGCGCCGGAGCCAGGGCTGCCGTCCTCGGCCGAGGGAGCGCTTTCCACCCTCAGACAGGCCACAGAGGCGATGCTGGGCAGGGCCTCGCCCCGAAACCCGTAGCTGGCCACGCTGTTCAGCTCCTCAAAGCTGGCCACCTTGCTGGTTGCGTGGCGGGTGACGGCCAGATCCAGCTCCCCGGCCGGGATGCCGCCGCCGTTGTCGCGCACCGCAAGAAGGGCCTGCCCACCGCCCTCCAGAGTAACGGAGATCTCCGTGGCTCCGGCATCCAGGCTGTTTTCCACAAGTTCCTTGAGAACGCTGGCCGGACGCTCCACCACTTCGCCGGCGGCAATCTGGTTGCGCAGGAGGGGAGGCAGAAGATGAATTGGCCGGCGGGCCATGGGCAGGCTCCTTAAAAATACAAGATATTATTCTTTGCCAAAGCCGCAGGCGGATCCTGGCAGAATTCCAACCCCGCCAGTTTGTCAATTCTCTCTCAGAAGTTCAAAAAACTCAATTCGAGTCTGGAGCATTTTGATTTTGATACCAAGTTGCGACCAATAGGGAGCGAATTGGTAGCGGCTGAAGGCCTGGCCTTCAGCCCGCCGCGGAGGCGCAGGCGGCATTGACTGCCGCCGTAAAGCACCGGAGCGGGCCTGCCTTTCCGCATTCAACCCTTTTGAATGCGACTTGGTATGAAACGCTCCAGCCGGCCCTTGACAACTCCTTTTCCGCGTCTACTTTCTTGACAAGAAAAACACACAGGAGGTCTGGCTATGAACCCCATTGCTGTAAATACCCTGCGCACACGGCCTGGAGGCAACGACCGCATTTTCCAGGGCAGCATCCTCGCCGCCCCGGATCTGACCCGCTTCACCGGCCTGGACCGGCTCTTTGACGTCCTCTTGGACGGTCTGTCCCTGAACCGGGACGCCTCCGCCCGCGGCCCCCAGGGAGATGTCCTCCGTCCGGTACTGGACGTCGTCAAGGAAGGGAACCGCTACCTGGTCAGCGTGGAGCTGCCTGGCGTGGAAGCGAAGGATCTGAGCGTGGACGTGCGGGATGAGGAACTTACCATCAGCGGCGAAAAACGGCGCGAAAACGAAATGACGGACAAGACCCCGGAGGGCGGGACGAGCTACTACGGGGAACGCTACTACGGACGTTTCCAGCGGGTACTGGCCCTGCCCGAGGACGTGGATGGCTCCGCCATCACCGCCGACCACAAAAACGGCGTTCTCACCATCACCCTGCCCCGCAGGGAACCTGCCCAGTCCAAAAGCAGGAGCATTACCGTTAACTCCTGATATCCCGTCGCTCCCGGCCGGGGGGAACTCTTCCGTCGGGGAGGGTTCCCCCCGGTTTCCTTTTGCCGCCTTGACGTAAGAATCATCAGGATGTTAAAATATTTCACGCTTGAAATGTTCCGCGCGAAGGAATTTCACTTTTAAGTTACTCTGGCGGCCCAGTGCGTCATCATGGCGAAAAAACCGTCTCATTCCAATTCCAGGTTAAAAAGGCTTTAATTCTTGACCTGGGATTGGAATGCGAGGGCAGGATGTCGCGCCGAAATGCGAAGCATTTCGAGAGGCAAGGCGAAATCACATTTTCGCCGCAACCGACAGATAAAAATTGCGGGAGGCAATTTTTATCTGGAATCCGAATAAGGCGCTTTTGGGACTCATAAGAGGAATGTTCTCCAAGGGAAAATATGCCCGAAAAGGGGAGCGAGCGGTTGCAAGGGCGATCAGTTCCGGCAGCGTGCGGGCGTAACCTGTGGATTCCCGTAGTCCCGAAATATGGATTTTGTCAAGCTGGCGGCGCGACAAACGGGCACTCTTCACGGAGAACAGGTTCGCCCGGCAGAACCACTTTTTTGGTAGACAGGGAGGAAAAACACCACTATAAAGAGTGGGTCGTCCGGCGTTGCCTTGGGGTCTTTCCCCGGGCATGGCCTTCCGTTGCTTCCTTATCCGGGATGGCGCAGAGGTTATCGCCGGCCAACGCGGAGCGGTAGTTAAGACGGTTATAACGCCGGCCTGTCACGCCGGAGGCCGAGGGTTCGAGTCCCTTCCGCTCCGCCAAAACATCATCTCACAAAGTCCCGTAAAGCCCTAAAAGCCTTGCGGGACTTTGCTTTTCTGAAGTACTCAGTCTCACATCATCTCACAAAATCTATGGACATATACCAGCAATGTTGGTATATCTGCTGGTATCGGGCATGTTGAAAAAGTCGATACCAACAATCCAAAAACGCTTTGTGCCGTTAGGGTTCCCTGGCTTGTTGGTATTTTTTCCATGGCGAACCGTCCGTAATACCAACTCGCCGGAGGCGATACCAACATGAAACTAACAGACACCTTTCTCAGAAGCGTAAAAACTACCGGCAAGGTTCAAAAGCACTCTGACGGCGGAGGCTTATACCTGCATGTTCCCCCTGCCGGCGGAAAGCTCTGGCGCATGGCGTACCGCTTTGACG
This sequence comes from Desulfovibrio sp., assembly GCA_031276785.1. Classification (GTDB taxonomy): domain Bacteria; phylum Desulfobacterota; class Desulfovibrionia; order Desulfovibrionales; family Desulfovibrionaceae; genus Frigididesulfovibrio. The sequence continues at coordinate 24,048 of JAISMK010000105.1, forward strand.
GGAAACAAAAGACACTGAGCCTGGGCGCATACCCGCATGTGAGCCTGAAGATCGCCCGGCAGAAGCGGGAAGAAGCCAAGGAGATGCTTGCCAAGGGCATTGACCCCGGAGCGCACAAGCAGGCGG
>JAISMK010000142.1 GCA_031276785.1 Desulfovibrio sp.
TGATCTCCGCCCTGGCGCAGGCCGGCCGTATCCGCCAGACGCACGAGGATCCCGTCCAAGGAAACAGTTTCCTCCAGATAATCACGGGTTGTTCCGGATACAGGGGAAACAATGGCCCTTGGCCGGCCCAGCAGGGCGTTGAACAGGCTGGACTTGCCTACATTGACCCGGCCAGCCAGCACGGCCAGCGCCCCCTCCCGCCAGAGGCGCGCGCGCTCAAAGCCTTGCAGAAGGGCGCGGATATCCCCGCCGGCCAGATCCAGAACAGCGGCGAAGCCAGAGCGGTTCAGGATGTCGCCCTCTTCTTCGGGAAAATCCACCGCCAGGATCAGATTCCGGCGTAGATCATCCAGACTGGAACGCAAGGAGTCGATCTTTCTACCCAGCGCACCGTCCAGCTTGGCCTGTGCCAGGCGGATCCCTTCACGCGTGGGGGCATGGATAATCTCCGCCACGGCCTCGGCCTGGGTCAGATCCAGACGACCGTTCAAAAAAGCCCTGCGAGTAAACTCTCCCGGCCCAGCCAGACGGGCTCCGGCCGCCAGACACATTTCCAGCAAGGCCGCCGCTATTCCCTGGCCGCCGTGGCAATGCACCTCCGCCACATCCTCCCCAGTGGCTGAATGAGGCCCTGGCATAAACACGGCCAGAACATGATCCAACACCCTGCCCGCCTCATCCATGGCATGGCCGAAATAGAGATGGCGGGGACGGGGGCAAAAAGGAGTGCGGGGAAGATTTGCCGGAGGAACGGCGCCCGGCGCGAAGAGCTGGTTCAGCACACCAAGGGCCGCCGGACCGCTGATGCGCAGGACGGCGATGCCGCCGACCCCCGGCGGAGTGGCAATGGCGGCCAGGGTGTCTGTTTCCCGGACAAAGGCCGCCCTAAAGGGAGGCCGGTCCCACGTCTGGTTCTCCGGCATCCTAAGCCTACCGGGAAAGGGAATGATCCGTTCGCCTAGGCTGGATTATGACCCGCCGCTGATTGCCCTCTCCCTTGCTGAAGGTCTGCACGGACTCATTCTTCTCCAGAGCGATATGAATGATGCGCCGCTGATAAGCGCTAAGAGGGCGCGTTGCCTGCACGCGCTGGCTGATCCTGGCTTTCTCGGCCAGGTCGCGGGCCAGTTCCCTCAGACGCTCATCCTGCCTTTCCCGGTAATTGCCGGCGTCCATCTGCAAAAGGACGTTACCGCCCAGCTTCCTGGCGATGATCCGGCCGGCGATATACTGCACTGCGGCCAGGGTCTGCCCTTCCCGCCCCAGCAGGATGCCCGAGGACTCTCCGCAATCAATGCTCACCCGCACCCGGTTGCCGTCAATGACCGCGTTGCTGCTGATTTCTCCCACGATGGGACGCGCCAGCCGGGCAGCGGTTTCTGTAACCAGCGCCAGAATGGCGGCCTGGTCGCAATTTTGCAGATCCATCTCCGGCATATCCTCGCGGACTTCTTCCGCGCCTGCCCCGGAGTGTTCCGCAAGAATCGGCCGGGCACTTTCCTCCCGGCCGCAGGAAGATCTCTCTCCAATGGATTTCTCCGGTAGGGGACGGCATTCCGCCTCTTCCCGGAGGGCTTCCGCCGGAGCGGACTCCCGGCTCTGATTCTCCGGCGGCGGAGGCCGGCCGCTCCGGTCGCGCCCAGCCTCCGCCCTGTAGCCGGAACCTGAATCCCTGGGCGCATCATCGCGGGATAGGCGCGGGCGAGGTCCGGCGGAGGCTAAAGGCTGGGCGGCCTCTTCCTCCGGGTCCAAAATGCTGGACAAATCCACTCTGGATGCCCGGATACTGGCTTTCCTGGCTCCCATCAGACCGAAAATACCAAAACTGGCGTCACGGACAATCTCAATTTCCAACTTTTCCCGTTCCACGCCAAAATAGTCACAGGCTTCCCGAATGGCCTCATCCAAGGTTCTGCCCTGAAATTCCCTCTGGGTATTCATTCCTGCCTCACTGCGCGGCGCATACCTCCGGCCCGGCGATCTAAACCTGGCGAAGCTGCCACCACTGCTGGAAAATGGAAATAACGTTGTTGACCAGCCAGTACAGAACAAGACCGGCCGGGAAATTGAAACATAACAAGGTAAAAATCGGGGGCATGAACAGCATCATCTTGGCCTGCGTGGGATCGCCGGAGGCCGGGGTGAGTTTTTGTTGCAGAAACATTGTCGAACCCATCACCAGCGGCGTGATGAACAGGGGATCGCGAACGGAAAGATCGGCCAGCCAAAGGGTGTCCGTAAAAGGCAGATGGGCGATAAAAGCCGCCTGGCGCAACTCAATGGCATTCAACAGGGCCTGATAGAGGCCGAAAAAAACCGGAATCTGCACCAGGATGGGCAGGCAGCCGCTGGCTGGATTGACCTTGTAAGTCTTGTAAAGCTGCATGATTTCTTTGTTCATGGCCTCCTTGTCCGAGCCGTATTCTTCCCGGATCTTGGCCATCATGGGTTGCAGCTTTTTCATTTGCTGCATGGATTTATAGCTCTTTTGGGAAAGAGGCCAGAACACCAGCTTGACCAGTATGGTCAACATGATGATGGCTAAACCGTAGTTATGAGCGTAACTGTAGAAAAATTGCAACAATGTCACCAGAGGGCGGGCGATGATGGAAAAGAAACCGTAATCCAGCGCGGCGCCCAGGTTATTGGGCGCGCCGTCCAACTGCCGCGTTTCCTTGGGTCCCAGAAAATAGGCACATTCTTCCTGCATGGTCTGCTCGGCTGGAATTTCCACTCCGGTCTTACCCATAAGGACATGGAAAACATCCTCCCGCATGGATCCCTTGGCGCTGGCGGCAGACCCGCCCATGCTTATCGCTCCCAGAAAATAGTTGTTAGTCACCCCCATCCAGGACACATTGCCTTGAATGAGCATGCCCTTGTTCAAAGTATCGCCGGCCAGTTCGTCATCAAAAGATCCGTTCTCCAGCCAGGCCACTTTGGTGGGGTTGTACAGACTCGGCTCGGGCAGGGGCTTTTCCCCTCCGAACAGGACATAGCGGATATCGGAAAAAATGGAGGTGGTTTCCTCCGAAGGCAGGGTGGATGCTCCGAAGGTAAAGGCAAGCTTGACCTTGCGAGCCTCTGGGGAGGACAGGCGCAATTTTTCCCCAATCAGGTAGCCGTTGGCGAAAAATTCCAGCCGGCGCTCAACCCTCAGGCCGTCCATTACACCGCTGAAGGTAAGGGCGCCCATCTGCCCCGGCTTCAGGAAAAGGTTGTCTCCTTCCAAGGTCCAGACGGCCCGTGACCAACTGGGCAAGCCGTCAATGAGTACCCCCAGAGGGGCAGTTGCCGCCGCCGATCGGCTGATCAGGTTAACCTCAGGGGAATCTGGATCCAGGTTTTCCCGGTACCCTTTCAGAACAAAAGATTGCAACAGCCCTCCGTTGCTGAGGAAGACCGCCGTGTACAGTGGAGTATCCACCGTGACCCGGCGTCCCGCTTCCACAGCAGCGGCCGGTGGGGCAGGAGCTTCGAGCCGGACGGACGGATCTCCATCCAGGACCGCGTCCGGGGCAGAGGGGGCCGGGGGAAGGGAAGCGGGGGCGGCATCCTCCAGCGTTTGGCGGACTGTTTTCTCCGGCTCGGGCGGGTTCAGCCAGCCCATATAGGAAGCCAGCCCCTGCCAGGCGAAAAAGATGGCGCAGGCAATGGCCAGGGCCAGGAGAAGACGTTTATTTTCATCCATAGGTGTTATCTCATAATATTGCGGGGATGACGGGGCGCGGCCGGCGGCACAGGGTCATAACCCGCTCCACCCCAGGGATGGCAGCGGCACAGGCGATGCGCGGCCAGATACAGACCCTTTACAATGCCGTGCGTCTGCACGGCCTCCACGGCAAAATGCGAACAGGTCGGACGGAACCGGCAGTGGCCGGGGAAGAGAGGAGAGATGCATTTCTGATAGAAGCGCAGGAGGAAGATCACCAGAGCGCTCAGAACGGCATTCATAACAATTGAGCCCCTCGCAGCAAGGGCAGGATCTCCGCCCGGACCCTGTCCAAGGTAAAGCCGCGCGGGTCAAAACCTCGGCGCGGCGTCAGCACCAGATCCACTCCGGAACGCAAACCGAGCCCCTGGATGCGTATGCATTCCCGAAGCAGACGGCGCACCCGGTTGCGCCGCACGGAAGACCCTGTTTTTTTTGTCACGGCGAGACCAAGCCGCCAAGGCAAAACGGCGTCCGGCCGCCGGGCCACAAAAAGGACAAAATTGCGTGAAAAAAAACGACGGCCGTTATGGTAGCAACGGACAAAGTCGGGCCGATCCGGCAGCCTGTGGTCGCGGGGAAAACCTAAACAGTTAATCTTTTCCGCCCTTTGGCACGCCTGCGGCGGATAATGTTCCGCCCTCCGGCCGTACTCATCCGGGAGCGGAAACCGTGCACCCTTTTGCGCCGCGTCCGGCTGGGCTGATAGGTTCTCTTCATGTCCAAGCTCCTTCACAAAAAATATGAGCGGCCTACATACCTTCTTTCCCGGACGAACGTCAAGGCATATCCTTTTTGTACAGACGGATGGCCCCCGGTTCCTCGGGCATGGGCCTGGCCAGAGTGAGAACCCAGTATTTTTTCCGCTCTTCAAAGGCGTAGCCGGCCTCAGTATAGTCAGGGGACAGAAGAATCCGGCAGCGATTTTCCTGCCCAAGCCAGACGTCAAGGACTCTTGCCGCCGGGGGAGGCGCTCCGGCCAGAAGTTCCGCAACGTCGGCCCAGACGTAGCCGGCGGCGGTGAGGCGATCCCCCAGAGTGGCGCCGTCCGGACGAGTGCTGGCAAAGTATCCCGCGGAGGCCATGTGGTCGGCCTGATCCTTCGCGGCTTCGGCCAGCAGGGAATTAAGAACCAAAGGAGGAACCGGGGACATGGCTTCGCCACCGCAAAGACCCCCGCGCGAGCGGACTTCGTTGATCAGCCCCAGAAGATCCCCGGGAGGAAGTCCGGCCGGCCGGACCGGCATGGTCGCCGGCGGACGGGCGGGTGTAGGGGGAGAAGACGAGGAGGAAACCTCGCGCCCGGATTCCGGAGAGGGCGCGGCTCTGGCGTTTTCCCGTAGATCAGGAAGGGCGGCGCCGCCCAGAGCGGCAGGAGGGGCATAGGGCTGGACGGGGGAGGATTCCTCGTACAGGGGGACGACATCCGTTCCGGAAAAAGGCGCTCCTGTGGCCAGGGGCGGATGTCCCGGCGGCGGGACGGCGGCGAACACCGGCTCCCGGTCAGCCAGGAACATAGACCAGACCCCGTCCTGGCTGGACGCCCCGATATACCGGAGAGACGGCGCCATGAGCCCGGCGCAGTCCCGGGCCAGAAAGCCGGCGAAAGCTTGGCGCGGAGTGGCGCCGGCAGCTGTGGCGTAAAAGACCACCGCGCCCTCCAGGCCGTGCGCGGCCAGCAATCCCGGCGGCAACGCTCCGGAAAATCCCGCCCGGCCTGCCAGGGTGCGCAGGGCTTCCGAGGGGACCAGAGGGCGGGCGCCTTCCATGGGAGTGCCGCCGCAGGTCTTCGCATATTGCCGCTGCGCTTCCACTAGGTAGTACAGAACCGTCTGGTCGTCGGCCGCGACCCCGGCCCGGGCGCGCGATGGGGCGAAAGCAGGAAGGCTCTGGGCGAAAACCAGCCAAAGAACGCCCAGAACAGCCGCACAAGGTCTGAAGGTCAAAGCGGGACTCAACATGGTCAGATGGAAATCAGTTCATAGGCCGGGTTGCCCAGGCCGATGGCTTCCGCGTAGGTCAGGAGCCATTCGCCCACGGTATGTTTCCAGGCCCCTTTGAATTTATCCTCGCCGGGGGCATGGTGACATTTCAGATGGGAATTGGCAAGGCCAGTCTGCTGGTTCACAAGGCTGCAGCATGCCGCGTCCAGAGCCACAGGATCCCGGGAGGCCAGAATGCCGATGTCCGGCACCAGCGGGCTGTCGCTCCAGGCCACACAGTCACAGTCCGGAGTAATATTCATGAGAAAGTTTATAAAACCCACCCGGCCCTTCTTCTCGGCAATGGCCCCGTAAGCGTATTCGGCAATGCGCTCAATTAGGGGCCTGAGTTCCGAACCCCAGTCAATGGTCACGGCCTTGGGCTCGCAGACTGTAAGACATTCGCCGCAGCCCACACACTTGTCCTTGTCAATGGAAGCGGCCCGCTTCCCTTCCCGCTTATCCCAGCTTATGGCGCTTTGCGGGCAGTGGGCCATGCACATGCCGCAGGCAATACAGCGTTCCCGCGTTATGGAAAAGCCGGAGGAATGCTGCTCACATTTACCCTGGGAGGGAGAGCAGCCCATGGCCAGATTCTTGATGGCTCCGCCGAAACCGGCCATTTCATGCCCCTTGAAATGGGAAAGCACCATCATGCAGTGGGCTCCGGTCACGGCGTCGGCAATCTTGACTTCCCGGAAATGATTCTTGTGGATGGGCACGGAGGAAAAACTCTCTCCGTTCAGACCGTCGGCGATAATAAGTGGCGCGCCCACCGTGGCATAGGCAAAGCCATGCTCAAGAGCTGTTGTCAGATGGTCCACGGCGTTATGGCGGCTGCCGTTATACAGCGTGTTGCTGTCCGTGAGGAAGGGTTTGCCTCCGGCGGCCTTCAGCAGATCCACGACAGTGCGGACAAAAACGGGATTGATAAAAGTATCGTTGCCGCGCTCCCCGAAATGCAGCTTGACGGCCGCCAGGGCGTCCTTGCGCACTATCTCGGCAAAGCCGGCGGAGGCAAAGAGAGCTTCGATTTTTTTGATTTTGCTTTCTTTCGGTTTACGGGCCCGCAAACCGGCAAAGTAAACGGGAACCTTCTGTTCGGACATCGCTTCCTCCAGCGAAAAAAGATGAAAATGGGCGCCCAAGGCAGGGTTTGCCCGCAAAAAATGGGCAATGGCCTGGCGGATACGGCTTGCCTGCCGGCGGCAGGCGGCATACACTTAAAACCACCTTCTGGCGCTTACCTGTAAAAGCAAGCACTACAAAACCATTAAGGGTTTCGCGCCGCAGCCAGGAGCCGGCGCGCCGGGGCCGGGCGGCTTTTTTCCGCATCAACTCGATAGGCGCAAATATGCTGCAAACACCATGATATTGGCAAGAACAAAAAGGTTCTGGCTCCCCGGACTAGGGCTTGCGGTCTGCCTGACAGCAGGCGGCCTGCTCCTCTTCGGCCCGCATCTGTTTTCTTCGGGACGGAAGGAAGCGCCGGAAGATCGCCTGCTGCGGGCCGCGTACCTGCTGCAGCGCCTGGGCGGGCCTGCGGCTGAAGAAAAACTGGAGATCCCCCGGCGCATCAGGATAGCAGACTCCACGGAGAGCCTGCGCAACCACCCGGATGTCGTTTTCGTTCTGCGCACCCTGGCCCAGGATCTGTCTCTGCTGACGGCGGACGGCGTGGAGCGGGCACCGCTCTTTGAGGCCTATGCCCGCATTAGTCTTGGAGAAACGGCAAAAGCTGGACGGCTTCTGGCTCGTTATGTAGCGGAAAATCCTTATGATCAGCGCCATTATGCCCTGCTCTGCGCCCTGCTGGAGCAAACCGGAGATTTCCCGGCCCTGCTGCTCATCGCCGGGGAATGGCGGGAACGCGATCCGGTATGCCGGGAAGAGCGCCTGATCTTCACCTGGGTTGCCTTGTGCCAGACCCGGCGGCCCGCGGAGGCCGGGGATCTGATCCTCCGCCAAGGCGCCTGCCTTGGCTGGCGGCGGGATTTATATGCCGCAAGGGCTTTCCTGGCCGCCGGCGCCCCGGAGAAAGCGGCCGAACTGAAGGCCAGGGCGGAGGACAGCCCCGGCGCGCGCCCCGAGGCTGTGGAAATTCTCTGGCAGAGCCTGCTGCGGATGGATCTGCCCCTCCGCAAAAAGAACGAGCAACGCGGTCCAAACGGAATAAATCAGCGTTTCCTTAAGTTTGCCAGCGGGCCAGCTTTCTGAATCTGAGCCGGCGGGGCTGTTCCGCCTCTTTACCCAGCCGTTTTCTGCGGTCCGCCTCATAAGCGGAATAATTGCCGTCGAAAAAGAGCGTGCCGGAATCCCCTTCAAAGGCCAGTATATGGGTGACCACGCGGTCAAGAAACCAGCGGTCGTGGCTGATGACCAGAACGGCGCCGGCGAAGTTGTCCAGAGCATCCTCCAGGGCGCGCATGGTGTTGACGTCCAGGTCGTTGGTGGGTTCGTCCAGCAGCAGGACATTGGCGCCGGATCTGACGGTCAGGGCCAGGAGCAGACGGTTGCGTTCGCCTCCGGAAAGTTCCTCCGTCTTTTTCTGCTGCTCCGGACCCTGAAAGTGAAAACGGGAGCAGTAGGCCCTGGCGTTCACCTCCCGGCCGCCCAGCCGGATAGTTTCAGAACCGCCACTGATGATTTCATAAACTGTTTTCCCGGGGACAAGAGCGTCGCGGTTCTGATCGGCCCAGGCAAGGGCAACGGTCGGCCCTATGTGCAGCAGGCCGGAATCGGGCTGTTCCAGACCGGCAATCATTTTGAACAGCGTGGTCTTGCCGGCGCCGTTGGGACCGATAATGCCCACCACAGCCCCCGGCTGAACAAGAAAGTTCATGTCCGCTACCAGTAGTTTGTCCCCCATGGACTTGGAGACTTTTTCCGCCTGGATGACCACGCTTCCCAGGCGTGGCCCCGGTGGAATATAGATTTCCAGATCCTGCGCCAGCCGTTCCGATTCATGAGAAAGCATGGCTTCGTAAGCGTTAACGCGGGCCTTCCCCTTGGCCCGGCGTCCTTTGGGGGCCATGCGGATCCACTCCAGCTCACGCTGCAGAGCCTTACGGCGTTCCTCCTGCCCCTTGGCCTCAAGAACCAAGCGGTTTTGCTTCTGTTCCAGCCAGGAGGAATAGTTGCCCTTCCAGGGAATTCCCAGTCCCCTGTCTATTTCCAAGATCCAACCGGCCACGTTGTCCAGAAAATAACGGTCATGGGTCACGGCGATGACCGTGCCGGGAAACTGTTTTAGATAGCGTTCCAGCCAGGCCACGGACTCTGCGTCCAGGTGGTTGGTGGGCTCGTCCAGAAGCAGGATATCCGGATTCCTCAGAAGCAGACGGCATAGGGCCACGCGGCGCCTCTCTCCCCCGGAAAGTACAGAGACAGAAGCGGCGTCTGATGGACAGCGCAAGGCGTCCATAGCCATGTCCAGCCGGGCGTCCAGATCCCACACGCCCCTGGCGTCCATCTGCTCCTGCGCCTCTGCCTGGCGGGCAAGAAGCGTCTCCATCTCTTCGGGTTCCAAGGGGCCTGACAACCTGGCATTGATGGCCTCGAAGGCGTCGCGGATGGCGACAAGATCAGCCACCCCTTCTGCCACCACTTCGCGCACGGTCCGCTTTTCGTCCACCAAGGGCTCCTGCTCCAGGTAGCCTAAGGAATGGCCGGGGGCAAGCGTGGCGATACCGTCAAAGGCCGCGTCCGCCCCGGCCAGAATTTTCAGCAGGGAACTTTTGCCCGCCCCATTCTGCCCAAGAACCCCGATCTTCGCTCCATAAAAATATGAAAGGGAAATATCCTTAAGGACGTATTTTTGTCCGTGCCGTTTGGACACGCGAACCATGGAATAGATACTTTTGTCGGGAGCGGTACTCATGGGTTGCCTCAGCTCAGAAAAGTTTGCCGGCAGGGGTCGCGCCGGATA
>JAISMK010000166.1 GCA_031276785.1 Desulfovibrio sp.
GTACCACTTAAAACTGCGTTTTAAGTGGTAAGATCGCTGCGCCGAAAAGCGTGGTTTTCGGCTTGCTCCGCCGCCTGCAGCGGCGCGCCGGGCTTAAATCCCGGCGTTAGTACGCGGTAAATTTATCTGCAATTTCAAATGTTACAGCGTACTAGAAATTATACTGTAAAAGCGCCTGAGCCTTCCAGGCGTTGGAGGTTTCCGCGTAGTCGTCGTCAATATTGTCCCAGACGTCGTCGTCCAGGCTGAGGTGGATGTAGCCCAACTCCACAATCAGTTCCAGGTTTTCATAGATTTTGTAGTTGTGATCGAAGTTTATTTCAAAGGCGCTGTCCTTGTCCGTGAGGTAGACGGATTCGCCGGAGAAGGCCAGGCCGTAGCCGCCCTCCACCACATCGTGCTCGTTGGTGCCGCGGTAGTAGGACAAGCGCAGGGTGTGGCTGAGATCTTCCACAAAGCTCCACTCGCCCAACTTGAGGCCTACGCCCCAGGTGCCCAGGAAGGTGGCGGAGACGGCGGTGTCCGAGCCGATGCTGAAGGAGCCGGGGCCGCCGAAGCCGGTGGGGGCGAAGCCGTTGTCAAAGCCCAGGGCGGGCAGGCGGCCGTACTCGCCGTCCTCGGCGTCATCGGCGTCGTCGCCGCTGGCGTACCAGCCGAAGATGCCCACGCTTCCCCAATCCAGCGCGTAGTCCAGGGTGGCGGCCAGCAACCAGCCTGAGGTGCGGAAGTCCATATCGCCCAGCGAGGTTTCGTCTTCGTCCAAGGCCTCGTATTCCAGCTTGCCGGTGTGGCCGTACATGAAGTCCAGGCCGAAGGTCAGGGGATCAAAGGCGGACAGCTCAAAGGCCAGGCCGCCCCACCAGATGTCGGCGCTGTCGCCTCCGCGGACGCTGTCTATACCGCCGGCGGCGAAGGCGTCGTTGTTGCTGTTGCCGAGGACGTATTCCAGGAATCCGGAAGAGGCTCCCACCCGCGAGTAGGCCGCCCAGGGGGTTAAGTTGAAGGAAAGGTCCTTGCAGTCAATGGGCAGGATCAGGGCGAAGATGTCCATTTCATCCGCTAGGTTGTGGTTGTCGTCGTTGTCGGATCCAGAGGCGTCGAAGGGGCGGGCCCAGATGGCCGTCAGGCCGATCTGCTCTGTGAAGGGAATGCTCACGGCCACGGCCGCCAGATCGCTGTTCAGCACCGGGTTGCCCCAGCCGGTGGCGTCAGGCAGGATCAGGTCCTGCAGCCCCATGCGCACGGACACGTCAGTGGAGGGAATGACCCAGTCCACATAGGCCAGCCTGGTCTCCACGTTCACGCCGTCCGTGTCTATGGAGCCGCCCGCGCCTTCGCCCACCTTGCCGCCGTCTTCAGCGTCGCGGCCCCATTCCAGATTGCCGATTTCAAGCTGGAGAACGCCCGAGAGGTTCTCGGAGACGATAAATTCGGCCTGGGTGCGCAAGCGCTGGCGCGCCAGGAAGTCGTCCTCGCCGTCGCCGTCGTGGAAGTCCTCATTGTCCGCCCAGCCGAAGGCGAAATTCCATTCTCCGGAGAATTTCACCTCAACGGCCCAGGCGGCCCCCGCAAGGCTCAAGGCGAGAGCCGCGGCAAGGGCCAGAGTCAGAACGCGTTTCATAACATCCTCCTTTTGCGTGTGCGAAAAACGGAACGCGCCGGCCAAAGCGGACGGCGCCGGCCCTGCTTGCGGGCCTTACCGCTTTTTCATGTGATAACGAAATTCAATATCATTTTATTTCTCTCCCGGCGCTTGTAGCAGGTTCTTTTTTCCTTGCCAAGTGTTTTTAGGGAGCCCGGACGCGATTTTTTTCAGCTTCCGGGCCTTGCCGTGAAATCTTGCAGGCGGGCTTTGTCCGCCGTTAAGCAACCATCTCCAGGCGAAATTGCCCTATTTGAGCGGGGCGGGCGCAAGCAGGGGATAGAAGTGGACCCAGAGGACGGCGCCTAATTCCACGGATTTTTCTTCGCCCTGCCAGGGGAGTTTATTGTCCGCCTCGTTCAGGGCGGCAAAGCCCCACCAGCCCGCCCGGGGAGCCGTGTAGATGAAGACGCCCCCGGCATCGGCCCTGACCGTCTGGGTGATCAGGCCTTCCGCGGGAGCCTTGCCGCGCAACGTGGGGCCTGGATACCACTCTATTTCCACCTCGGCCCGGGGCACGGGCTTGCCGTCCAGCAGCACCTGTCCCTGAAAGGTATTGCCGGCGTACAGGCCGCCCGGGCGGATCAGGGGTACGATTTCCGTTTTCAGGCCAAGGGGCTTGTCCCAGCCTTCGTCGTCGCCGAAGGCATCCACATAGACCTTGGTGTAATGAATGATGAAGCAGTCCTCTTCCTTTTCAAAGTAGGGAACGGGCTCCATGGCGAAGGCGTACAGGCCGGGGCGGCTCAGTGTATAGGCCGCGGTCCAGGTGGCCAGTCCCTGTTCGGAGGTTTTGCGCAGAGCGGGCAAAAGGTCGAAGGAAGCGCCGTCCGCGAAAACGGAAAAGGCTTTGGGCCTGTCCAGGTTCATCCCCTCATTGACGAAAGGATGCCAGAAGCGGAGGGTCAGGGTGATGCCGGCATCCTTGGTGGTAGCGACCGAGGGCCGGGAGGGGATCACCATGCCGAAGTGGGCGGAGGCGGCCTGGGGGAAGGCAAGCAGCGTCAGCAGAGCGAAGGCGGCCAGGTTTTTTTTCATGAGGGGGGTTCTCCTGCAGCGGTGTTACAATTTAAAAATAAATAACACCATAGGCGGGCCGGATGTTCCCGTCAAGGATAAAATTAAGGGGGGCGAGGATTTGCCGCGAGATGCGGGCAGGCGGGCATGGCTCCGTAGTCAGGGCGCTTTCGGAGCGAGCAGCAGGGAGACTTCGGCCTCGGCCTTGGCGAATTCGGATACGAGGACAAGATCGGAGATTCTTTCCACGGCATCCAGGTCGCTGGAGCTGGCTGGCAGGGCGCGCAGGCGGTCCAGGGCGCTGTCAACGGAGGTGATGTCCTCATTCTGCAGGGCCTGGCGCAGAAGGAGGAGGAGATCCCTGTTCAAAGGATCCGCGCCCGCCGCCGCGCCGCCGTCCGCTTCTTCCAACTGCTCGCGGATGCTGGCCAGCAGGAGGCGCAGCGCGCGGTTAAAGTCGTCCAGGACCAGATAGATGGTGGGCATATCGCCGCGGTTGCCGGCATTTTCCAGAATGGCGGCCAGTTGCGAGACCTCCGCCGCGCCGATGTTGGCCGAGGCGCTTTTAAGGGCATGGACCTGGATGACGAAGCGGCGGAGGGCTTCCGCGTTTCCCGCCGGGGGCGGTTTTTGCAGTTCCGGCAGCAGCGTCTCGGCATCCCGGCGGAACAGCCGCAACACTTCCCGGAAGCCGCTTTCCGAGCCGCCGCTGCGGTCAATCCCGGCTCTCGCGTCCAGCCCTTTGATGTCCAGGCCGGGAGCGGAGCCTGGTTCCAGGTCCGCCGGCGCCTCCTCCGCGTCCGGCCTGAGGCGCTTGTGGACGGGAATCCACTTGTTCATTATCTCGGAGAGCTGGGTGAGGTCGATGGGTTTGGTCAGATAGTCGTTGAAGCCGTTTTCCAGAAACATGGCGCGCATTCCGGACAGGGCGTTGGCCGTGAGCGCGACTATGGGCAGGCTGCTGAAGCGCTGTCCCCGCAAGGCCCGGATTTTGCGCGTGGCCTCAATGCCGTCCATGCCGGGCATCATGTGGTCCATGAACACGAGGTCGTAGATGCGGCTGCGCACGAGGGAGACGGCCATGCGCCCGCTGTCGCAGGAGTCCACGCGCATACGGTAGGGCAGGAGAAGCCCCTGCAGCACTTTGAGGTTGGTGGCGATGTCGTCCACGATCAGCACTCGCGCGTCCGGGGCAATGAAGCCGACAAGGCTTTTGCGCGCGTGGCTCTCGGCGGTTACGCCGTTGAGGACATTGGCGATGGAGACGGCATAGGCCGGCATGGGGAGACAGGGGAGTTCCCTGTCGGAAGGATAGAAATCTCCGACCTCAGCCAGGAGCACCAGAGTGGTGCGCAGGTTTCCGGAATTTACGGCGGCGCAGGCCGTTTCCGCCAGGCGGCGGGAAACAAAGGCGAAGGCAAAGTCCTCCTGCTCCAGGCGCCGGAAAAATTCTTCACCCCGGCAACAGACGACCGGAACGTCCATTGCCAGCAGGGAGGAGGCCAGAGATTCGCCGTACCGCGGGTTGGAGCAGTCCAGCAGCACCTTCTTGGTCTCGGGCGCCTCCACGCGGGCCAGGCGTTCCGTGCCGGTAAAGGTCTGGGGCAGAACAACGGTAAAGATGGATCCCTTTCCGTACACGCTGGAAACGGAGATTTCCCCGTTCATGGCCAGGCACAGGTTTTTGGCGATGACCAGGCCCAGGCCCGTGCCTTCAATTTCTTTGTTGCGTTCCCTGTCCAGGCGGACAAAGCTGCCGAAGAGTTTGCCCACATCCTCCTTTTTGATGCCGATGCCGGTATCTTCCACTGCCATGCGCAGAAGAATCGTTTTTTCATCCCGGAACCGGCAGCTTATGTCCAGCCGGACGGCGCCCTTATTCGTATATTTTACGGCGTTGCCCAGCAGATTGAAGAGGATCTGGCGGATGCGCGGTTCATCGCCGAAGAGGTTGTTGGGAATGTGCGGATCGACGTTGAGCAGGAACAGGAGGGGTTTTTCAAAGACGCGCGCCCGGATGGTGCTTATTACGTTGTCAAGAAGAGAGGAGAGGGTGTAGGAGCCGGGCGAGAGAAGGAGATTGCCGGCCTCTATTTTGGACAGATCAAGGATGTCGCTGACAATGGACAGCAGATTGGAGCCGGACAGGCGGATGCTGGCCAGATATTCCCGCAGGGCTGGGGAGGATTCCTCCCTCATGGCCAGTTCGCACATGCCGATGATGGCGTTCATGGGGGTGCGGATTTCATGGCTCATGGAGGCCAGGAACTGGCTTTTGGCTTTGTTGGCCGCTTCCGCCTCGGCCACGGCCTTTTTCAACTCCCGCTGCAGCCGGATCATGTCGGTAATGTCGTCCGTGCTGCCCACCACGCCGGCCAGATCGCCCCTGCCGTCATACAGCGGCGTTGTCCGCGAATACAGGATTCTGCCGTTCATTTCGCTTTTCCAGTCCTGAGGCCCGGAGGAAATTGTTCTGGCCACATGGGAACGCAAATCCCGCAACAGGCTGTTTTCGGGGGCGGCGTACAGCTCTTTCCCCTCCATCTCCTCAGGCTTGATCCCTATTTTTTGCAGGAACAGTCCGTTGAAGGTGGTGACGATCCCCTCCTTGTCCACGCTCCAGATAATTCCGGCATAGTTCCGCATCACCGTTTCCAGCTTGGCCACGGTATTCCGGATGCTCAAGGCCATTTCATTGTGAATGATGGCCCCTCCGATAAGCAGGCTTCCGGCCTTGAGCAGCCGCTCCTCCTGGGCGGAAAAGATCTTTTCCTCACGGTAGTCCGCAAGGCCGATAAAACCCCAGAAGCTGTCCCGCAATATCAGGGGAAGCACTAAAATGGAGAGAATTCCTTGGGCGGACAGGTGCTCGCTGGCCTGCGGCGCCAGAGCGCTTACGGGAGAGTTGATGGATTTCCCGGCAGCCAGGCTGGCTTCCCACCCCGGCAGCGCCTTTTCATAGAGAATGTCCGCCACCAGGGGCAATCCCATGCTCTCCCGGCCTTGCGCGGCCCATTCATACATTTGGCTGCAATGCAATTTTTCGGACTTGTCCCGGCAGTTCCGGAACAGGAACAGGCGTTCCGCCTGCAGGCCCCTGCTGAGAATGCCCATGAGATTCCGCAGATCTATCTCCAGGGTGTCCCCGTTGGAGGCCAGCAGCAGGGAGGCGGCATTGTTCATCTCGCTCTGCAGGGCATTTTGCCTGATCACCGCCGCCTTTTCCCGTTCCAGACGCTCCGCCATGGCCATGCTCAAATCGGCGTAGGAGGCGAAAAGGTGGTCCTGATGCTCCATTTTGCTCCGTAAGGATCGGATGCGCCGCTCCAACATCCGCACCCGCTTGCGCAGTTCCCCCACCTCCTTCTCCGGGGGATTCTCCTTGGGTTCTTCCGTCTCTGGAATAAAATCCGGCACTGTAGCCGCCTTTGTGTAGTTCGGTGGTTCCCGGCCGGCTTGGGCCGCTTCGCGGCGCGCAGCGGCCGGGTTTTCCCCATGGCGGGAAACCGTTTGGCAAGCAGCTTGGCCTCAAAGAATACACATGACCAGCGTCACGTTGTGGAACTGGTTGAGCCAGCCGCCAGGGGCCTGGCGGACGGGGCAGATTTCCCCTCCGGAGTAAGCGAAGTGATAGGGAATGTCCTGACCAAGGCATTCGGCCATAATGTCCATTTCCGCCAGTTCATGGATGCCGAGAACCCAGTTGCGCACCGCGCAGGAGATAATGAGCAGGTTTTTGCCGCGGGCCAGCCCAGCCGCTTCCGCGGCGATTTCCCTGGCGGAAGAGAGGATTTGCTCCGGATCGATGATCGACAGGCGGAAGCCCGCGCCAGTCGGCATGTATCCGCTGCAGCGGATTTCTCCCCGGGGCGTGGTCTGCTCGTAAATGCGGGCCACATTGCCGCCGCCGGGGATGTCCACCACAAAGCACAGCCCTTCCTTGCCCTGCAGTTCCCCGTTTTTCACCATGCCCAGGGAGGAAAAGTATTCCAAGGCCGGAATGCCGTTGACCCCCATAAGAAACTGTCCCTCCGCGGCCGTTATGGTGGCTTCCGGCGCGAAGGTGCGGGCTCCGTAAACGTTTTTCAGCATAAACACAGGCTCAGCGGCCCCGCTCAAGGCCACCAGGACAACGGCATCCCTCTGCTCTTCGCCGTTGTGCAGGGTGAAGGCGCAGGAGTGATCGCTCATTTCATCTATGGATCGCATGCCGAAGAAGGGCACATCGCCGGCCAGGCGGTGCAGTTTCCGCACCAGGACGTCGCCTGTGTAGGGCAGGTGAAAGGGGGCGAAAAGGAGACACATGGAGGGTTTGCCGGGAAGTTCAGCCAGCAGCCTGGCGTACAGATCGCTCAGGGCGTTGTCCCGGCCGCTGTCCAGAGGGTCGGACACTCCGGAGGCAAAGACGACTTCGTCGCTACTAAGCACGGTGATGGTCAGCAGAAGCATGCCCGCCGCTCCGCGCACCGCGGAGCCCAGAGCGACGCACCCGAACACTTCAAAGGGCAGGGCGGCGCACACCGCCCGGGCCGCGCCGCTGCTCACAAAGTCCTCGTAACAGTGGATAAGCCCCACTGAATGGCGGAGCAGGGGCCTTTCCAGACCCAGTTGGCCCAGAATGTCCGCCGCCGCCTTGTCCGGATCGTCAATCTCGCCTGTAAATGCCGTCCGCATCGTGATCATGGCAGGCCCCGCTCCGTTCCGGAACTACGCCTGGTCCAGCAAAGGCTTGAGGCGACGCACCAGGTCGTCGCGCAGTTCCTCGTCCTGCAGGGCGAAGTAGATGTTGGCCGTAAGGTATTCAGCCCAGTCGCCGGCATCAAAGCGCATGCCGCGGATTTTGACCGCCAGCAGACCGCGGGAGTTGGCCTGGCCCTGCAGGGCGTCCGTAAGCTGGATCTCTCCCCCGTGGCCGGGCTTAATATTCTCCAGGTGGGTAAAGATCTCCGAAGTCAGGACGTAGCGCCCGATGATGGCCAGACGCGAGGGCGCTTCGTTGATCAGGGGTTTTTCCACCAGCTTTTCCACCCGGAAGATGCCGGGGGAGACTTCCTCCCCGGAGATGATGCCGTAGCGGTTAACCCGGTCCTGCGGCACTTCCATGACGCCTATGACCGGCAGGCGTTCGCTCTGGGCGACCTCAATGAGCTGTCGGATGCCGGGACTCATGCCGAACATGAGGTCGTCTCCCACCATGACGGCAAAGGCGTCGTCGTAGCGGACCACGTCCTTGGCGCACAAAACCGCGTGCCCCAGGCCCAGTTGCCGCTTCTGGCGGATGGAGATAATCCGCACCATCTCCGCAACCTGGCGGATCATGGCCAGGCTCTCCGCCTTGCCGGCCCGATCCAGCACCAGTTCCAACTGAAGATTGTAATCGAAGTGATCCTCAATGGCGTTTTTGTCCCGGTTGGTTATAAAGACCACGTCCTCTATCCCGGCCTGAATGGCCTCCTCCACCACATACTGGACTCCCGGCTTGTTGTAGACGGGCAGCATTTCCTTGGGGATGTTCTTGGTGGCAGGCAGTGAGCGGGTTCCCCATCCGGCGACGGGAATAACGACTTTGCGTATGTTCATGGCGCCCCCTTGCGTTCGTGGTGGATGGCCTTTCGACCGGAAGTAGCACAGAAGGCCGGGAAATAACAAGGTCCCCCGGCGGCGCTTGGCGCTCTCGTCGTCAGAGTAATTTCAAAGTGAAACTGCCCTGTATTTTCCGCGCAGACGTTCCAGGGTCCAGTCCGTGGCCTCGGAGAGGACCTGTTCCAGCGCCGTTTCCATGGCCCGGATCAGGGCCGGAGTATCGCCGGAGGCAGCGGGGACGGAGACGTCCAGAGCGCGGGAACCCAGAAGGCGGCCGCTGCCGGTATCCACAAGGCGCAGGGTGGCGGCGAACCAGGCTGTGGGCGGCGCCGCGCCCTCGTCCCAGCGCAGGCAGAACTGGCGGATATCGCAGAGGAGCCTGGCATCGGCGGCGATGCCGGCCATGTCGTCGGCCACGCCGGCAAGGGCGCCGGTGGCCTGCAGGGCGTCCAGAAAGGCGCGCTGGATGATTCTTGGGGCGGGGGAGATCCAGCGGTAGCCGGAAAGGTAGCGTACCTCGCGGCCGTGGAACAGAAGGGAGATGCCGTCGCTGTCCACATCCTGCTCGGCCTGGGGCAGGGCGATGACGAGCTGCTTGCCCGGGACGGCTGGCGCCTTGCCCGGCAGGGAGGGGTTCAACTGCACCCGGGCCGGGGGCGGGCCGTTTTGGAGCAGGCCTCCGCAGGCCGGGACAAAGATCAGGGCCAGCAGCAGGAGTAGTTTCATGGGGCCGGGTACTCCTTGACGCTGTCGGTTCTGAAGAGAAAGCGCCGGGGGTTGCTTTCCATCTGTTTGGCGATGCGGTTGAGGGTCTGGAGCAGGGTGCGGCCGTCCTGCAGTAAGGATTGCACGGCTGTGGAGCCGTCTTCAGAAAATCGCCGCAGTTTCGGCTCCAGATCAGCCAGGAGAAGGTGGGCCTTTTCCGCCAGGGAGACGAAGCTGGCGCCGGCCCTGTGGACGCTGTCCAAGGCGTTGTCCAGGGAGCTGTGCTTTTCGGCCAGGGACGAGGCCAGGCTGGCCACGGAGGAGAAGGAGGAGGAAAGGGCCTGGATGTTATCTTGGGAGAGCAGGCTGTTGAGGCGGCTGAGAAATTCGTTGGCGGCGGCAATGGTGCTGGGGACGCTCTGCATCACGGCGTCCAGAGGAGAGGTCGTGGCCCTGATAACGCCCGCCTCGCCCGGAGGCACCTGGAGCAGTGGGCTGCCGGCCGTGCCGCCGCTTATGCTCACCAGGGAAAAGCCGGTTACTCCCCGCGGCGCCAGGCTGGCCAGGGAGTCTTCGCGCACGGGGGTATCGGCGGGCAGCAGCACGCGGATGTTCACCGTTCCCGGGTCGGTCGCGCTGATTTTGATGCGGGAAACGGTTCCCACCCGGACGCCGTTGAACAGAACATCGCTGTTCAGGGTAAGCCCGGTGACGTTTTCCCGCATGCGGATGTCGTAGCTGGTCATGGGCTCGCCTTGATTTCCGGCGGTCCAAAGGATGAAGAGAACGCCGGCCAGGGATAGTCCAAGGGCGAAGAGGCCGATAAGAAAATAACGGGCGCTCACTTCCATGCCTTTCTCCTTGTCCGCGCCGACCGGCAGCGCCTTCCGGGCGCGGTCACGGCCGCGGCCTAGCCGCCCGGCCGCGGGGACCTGTAAAATACTCCTGAATCCAGGGATGGTCCAGCCGGATGAGGGCCTCAATGGTGTCCACGGCGTAAATTTTTTTCTCCGCCAGGACGGCGACCCGGTCGCAGACGGTGTGCAGGGTGTCCAGGTCGTGGGTGACCAGCAGGACGGTCAGGCCCAGGTTGGCTCGCAGGGTCAGGAGGAGCTGATCGAAATCGGCGGCGGCCAGGGGGTCCAGCCCGGCGGTGGGTTCGTCCAGCAGGAGGATTTGGGGGTCCATGATCAGGGCGCGGGCCAGCCCCGCGCGTTTGCGCATGCCCCCGGAAAGCTCTCCCGGAAATTTTGCCCCGCTGGACGGGGGCAGGCCCACGGCGGCGATTTTCATGCGCGCGATGTCCCTGCGCAGTAAAGGGGGAAGGTCCGTGAACTCGCGCAGGGGAAACTGGACGTTTTCGCTGACCGTCAGGGAGGAAAAGAGGGCTCCGTTCTGGAAGAGCACTCCCCATAGGCGCCGGACGGCGGATTTGGCCGCGCCGGAGATGGCCCCCAGGTCCGTGCCCAGCACGCGCACGCTGCCCCGCTGCTGGCGCTGGAGGCCGAGAATGGTGCGCAGCAGGACTGATTTGCCTGCTCCTGAAGCGCCGATGAGGCCCAGGATTTCCCCTTCGCGGATGTCCAGATCCAGGTTCTCGTGGATAATGGCCGCGCCGAAGCGGCTGGTTATGCCGCGCAGTTGGATGGCGGCCGGGGCATCCTGCGGGGGGGCGGGGCGGCTCATATTCCGATGGCGGTGAAGAGGATGGCGAAGAGGGCGTCAGCCAGAATGACCAGGAAGAGGGCCTGGACCACGGCCACAGTGGTCAGAAAGCCGACTGATTCCGCGCTGCCTGTGGCCCGGAACCCCTGGAAGCAGCCCACGCAACCGATCAGGATGGCGAAAAAGGGCGCCTTTGCCAGCCCGACCAGAAAGTTCTGGGGCCGGGCCACCGCCTGGAGCTGGGTGAGAAAGGCGGGGAAGCTGATGTCCAGGGAAAAATGCAGGGCAGCGGCGCCGCCGCACAGGGCTGCCATGTCGGCGGTAAAGACCAGAAGGGGAAGGGTAAGGATCAGGGCCAGGATGCGCGGCGCTACCAGGAGGCTCATGGGATCCAGGCCCATGGAGCGCAGGGCGTCCACTTCCTCATTGGCCACCATGGCGCCGATCTGGGCGGTGAAGGAGGAACTGGAGCGTCCAGCCACCACAATGGCGGTGATGAGTACTCCCATTTCCCGCATGATGCTCACCTCCAGCAGATTGACGGCGAACACCTGGGCGCCGTACTGCTGCAACTGTTTGGCCCCCATATAGGCGACGACCATGCCCACCAGGAAGGTCAGCAGGGCGACTATGGGCACGGCCTTAAGGCCGGTCTGCTCCATGTGAAAGACCAGGGAGGTAAGGCGCAGCCGGCGCGGATGCAGGAGCATGGCGCTCAGACAGGCAAGGAATCGGCCGAAAAACTCCGTTAGCCGCAGAGCTGTGTCGGAGGCGGCGCAGACATTCCGGCCCAGGGCCGTGATCAGGGAGTAAGGAAGGGAGGGGGCCGGCGGCGGCTGCTCCGGGGGGAGAGGAGCGGCAAAGTCCAGCAGGGACGCCACGGCGGCGTCCGTGCCGGTTGTCTCTACCTCAACGCCCTGGCGGCGCAAGGCATCCAGGGAGGCATTGAGGACAAGGGCGCCGGCGGTATCCAGGCGGGCAAGGCCGGAGAGATCCAGGATCACGGCTGCGGGCGGGGGGATCAGGGCGCGGCGCAGATCGTCTTCCGCCCGGCGGAGCGCATCCAGAGTCCAGGCTCCCAAGGGACGCAACAATAGGCGGTCCGCTTCGCGGCGGCTTTCCAGCAGGGCGGGCCCCTGCCCGGAGGGGCGGGCCGGAGCGGCTTCAGGGGCGGGCAAGAGGATCACGCATCGTCGTCATACCAGGGGTCATCAAAACCGTCCGTGAGCCGGTAGCTGCGCACGGTCAGCAGAAAGGCCCGCGTCTTCTCCGGCTCGTCCTCCTCCTGGAGCGTCCCGCGCGCCGGCAGGGAGGAGACGCTTCCCCGCGCTTCCACATCGGCGCTGATGAAATCGGCCAGATCCATGCCGGCGCCTTTATGGGCTATATGGTATTCCGTGCCGTCGCCGGCGATGACCGCCACCCGGGCGGCGTCCTCTCCGCCCGGCGTTCTGGGCAGGGCTTGCACATAGCCGCGAATTGTCTGCAAGGGTTCTGTCTTCATGTTCCTTAAATATTTTTCGAAATTTTTCTTTCCTGTCAAGGGCGCGGGGCAAATCCTCAGGCGGCAATCATCTATTTCCAGGCCGAGGCGAAGGCCTTGCTCAGGGCGGCCTCGTCCACGGGGGCAAAGCCGCCCTTCACTGGGGAGAAGAGAAAGAGATCCTGCCGTGCCCGGCCGGAGGCATCCCAGCGCAGGGGGGCCATGGTCCAGGCGATGTCCACGGAGGACAGGACGGCGTTGACGCCGGCGGGAGAGGTCCCCGCCGCTATGTGCAGACCGGCGGAAAAGAGGGCGAAGTCGTGCCCCAGGCCGTTCCAGAAATCCGCGGCGCCCTTGCCCGCCGAGAGCAGGGCGGCCTGCAGGCGTTCCGTTTCCGGGCGCGGGGGCTGAGCCTTCCATGCCCCGGGGAAGACCGCCAGGGTATAATACTGCGGGCTGACGAAGCCTCCGCCGGCAATGCCCTGTTCCCACAGGGAGGTGCCCAGGAGGAGTTGACGGGTTTCATTGTAGTAGAAAATATTGGGCACTATGAGGTCCATGTTTTTCCAGGTATCGGGCAGGAAGATGGCCTGGAAAGTAGCGCCGCGGGCATGCGCGGGATTCTGGTTGGACGCCAGCAGGTTGCCCACGCTACGCAACCAGTTGGTCGGGTTGTCCGGGGGGTATGAGGCGCTGCGGATATTCCCCCCCAGGGCCTCGACCCTGGCCTGGAACAGGGCGGCCATGCGTTTGCCGTACGGCTCTTCCGGGTGGAGGACCGCGTAGCCGTGAATCCCGAGACTTTGGGCGAAGCGGAGCAGAGCGTCCAGTTGGTCCTCCGCGCTGGGGAAGAAGCGCCAGGCGCTGCGTCCTTCGTCGCCCTGTTCCAGGCTGGGCATAAAGGCGAAGAAGGCGCGCCGGGAGGTCAGATTCTGCCTGCGGGCCTCGGCATAGGCCGTGGCCTGCAAAGGGCCGCCGATGACGGCAACTGTCGGGGGCAGGGCATCCACTCGGGCGATCCAGTCCGGCTGATCCGTGTCGATGACCGCCAGAGGAATGCCGGAGAAGGCCGGATCGCGGAGGGCCGCC
The DNA here is from genome assembly GCA_031276785.1 of Desulfovibrio sp. GTDB lineage: Bacteria > Desulfobacterota > Desulfovibrionia > Desulfovibrionales > Desulfovibrionaceae > Frigididesulfovibrio. The sequence goes on from JAISMK010000166.1 coordinate 13,185, forward strand.
TCCGCCCCGGCGGTAATTTTGGCGGAGATGTTGCCCAAGGGGCCGGACAGAGGCAGGGCCAGGACCACTGCGTTGCCGGAGATCGGGCCGCTGGCGGCCTTAAGGGAGGAAGGCAGGAGGATGGCCGAGGGAGGCGGCCCCTGGATCAGGGAGGGGTCGGCCAGGGGCAGGGAGAGGTCCGCCAGGGCCTTCAGAGCCTCGGCGCGGGTCTCCGGCAGTATGGACTGGCGCTGGAGCTGGTCCAGGAGGAAGATGCTGTAAGGGAAGCGGCTTCTGTTTTCCCGAGTGACCGTGCCGGCGGCCAGGGAGGCGGCGGCTGGGCGGGCGGCGCGCAGTTGCAGGGCCAGACGTTGTTCCAGCATGGCCCGCAGGGAATCCTCCCCTGCGGCGGCGTACATATTTTCCAGCAGGATCGGGGTTTCCCCCAACTGGCCGTTCTCCCACTGGCGCACGGCCAGGAAGATTCCGGCCATGCCGCGGGCGTAGGCGGAGCGGCCGGAGTCCAGATACAGGGACTCGGCCCGTTCCCCGGCGGCCCAGGAGGACAGGCCGGCCAGAGCCAGACACCAGATTTCCTGCCATTCCCTGCTTTTGTCCGCGTCCGGATCGGCGATGCGCCACTGCTCCAGAGCGGACAGGGCCGTGTGGGGGTGCTGGCTGCGCAGGGCGGCGATGGCGCAGATGCGGGCCAGTTCCAGGGTTTGCTCCGGCCGGATGTCCGTCGCCGCGCGCTGCGCCAGCATTTCGGCCCGGCTGTAGTCCCTGGCGGCCAGGGCGGCCCTGGCCTCGTCCAGAAGAGAGGCGCGGGGGGCCTCAGCGGGCGGCGCCTTCCGCGGCTGGATTTGCCGGAAATGGTCCGCGCAGCCCCAGCACAGGACAAGGAGACAAAGGATTAGAGGTAGTGTGCGGTTCATGGCGGCTCACGCGGCGGAAGAAATGGCCGGGCGTCCCTTGGTCCCTGGTCGGCGTTTTTCGATTTTACAGAATTTTACAGAATTTTACAGAATCTCTATCCTCCTTCCGGCCGCATGGCAAGAAGGGAGCAACCGCGGCGGGCGCTTCTTTTCCCTCCGCAAACATGTTATGGTGGGGAATATTCTCTAGAGCCTTTTACGCTTGAAATGCTTGCTTAACGGCGGGCAAATCCCGCCTACAAGCATTTCGCGGCAAGGATTTGCGAGCAAATCCTTGCGGAGCAGTCCAACTTTTAAAAGTTAAACTGCTCTATCCTTTATACCATACGCCTGACTTCCTCTGGCCCGCGCCCGGGGAGCGCCCGCGCGCCCCCGCGGCAAGGAGAAAGATGCGCCAGTATTTTCAGGGAACTCTGGATTTTGCCTGCGCCCTGTATGCCCTGCTCAATGCCCTTGCCCTTCTGCGCCGTCTGGATCTCTCCGGGGCGCGGGATCTGTTTCAGGGCCTTTTTGAAGAACTGCCGTCCCACCCTGTCCTGTGGCGGGCTTTTCTCCGGAACGAAACCGACCACTACTGGCTGGTCCGCCACTGCCTGGGCCGCTGGCGCTCCATCCCCTCCCTGGCCTGCCACGCGGAACAGCCCTTTGCCTCCTGCCTGCTCCCTTTGCCCGGAGATTCCCTGGGAGCGGCCCGCCTCCATCTGCCGGAGGCCGCACCTCCGCGCGGGCCCTCCGGCCCCGGGCTGGCGGCGGAGGAGGCGGGCGCCGTCTGGGCCGTCCTGGCCTCCAGCCTTGCCTTCTCCAATGTTACCGCCTCTACCGGCCCTGTCGCCCTTTTCCGTTTCCACCGCTTTTTGCCCGGCATGGCCCTGCCGGTGGTCTCCCACTGGACATGCGCCTGCCTGCTGCGCGATGACGTGCTCCATCTGCGCGATGCCAGTTGCGAAAAAGAAGCCCTGCACCGCATAAACAAACGAGACTGCCTGGGCGCTTTATCTCCGCCTCCTGTACGGATTGTCCCGGAATCCCTTCTGTTTTTGCGGCGGGCCTCCGCTCTCACAGCCGGCGCAAGTTAGAACAGTTTAACTTTGAAAAAGTTGGACTGCTCTGCAAGGATTTGCCTGCAAATCCTTGCCGCGAAATGCTTGCAGGCGGGATTTGCCCGCTGTTAAGCAAGCGTTTCAAACGTAAAATGTACTAGTTAAAGGAAGCGCTGATTAAATGGATTTCGGAAACGCTGAGTTTTTTCGTTTGGCAAGGCGCGAGTTCTTTTTGCAGAGGGGCTGGACTCTTCCGTCCTGCCC
>JAISMK010000012.1 GCA_031276785.1 Desulfovibrio sp.
AAGGAGAATGGTCAGTAGTCTGCATGGCCTTTAATTTGAAACGGCTCCATCAATTGACGAAGTCGAGGAATGGAAAGGAAAAGGGACCGCAAGGCAACACATTACAGGTCAAGGAGCGCAGTCTCCATGCATATTGGCTCACCTTTCTGTTTTTCTTTCAACTCGGTTGGCTTTTTCAGACACTTGAACAAAAAGCTTGTCCGACAGGCTCCTAGAGCAGTTCAACTTTGAAAAAGACTGTTCTGCAAGGATTTGCCTGCGAATCCTTGCCGTGAGATGGTTGCAGGCGAACTTTGCCCGCCGTTAAGCAACCATCTCAAAGCGAAATTAGTCTAAGGTCGTGTTTCAAAATCAAAATGCTTTAAGGGACGTCCCTCAAGAAGGAGAACGCATGGATCGCCCCGACAACGCCGTCGTCAACAATGACAATGAGCTTGAAATAATTGTATTTTTTATTGATGAGCTTACTCCGGACGGCCCTCCCTATCGCGGCTATTTCGGCATGAATGTTGCCAAAGTTCTTGAAATAATTCGTAAACCACAGGTCACCGGAGTTCCCGCCAAGCACCATGAAGCAGCCCTTGGCACATTCAACCTCCGGGGCCGGGTTCTGCCCCTGGTGGATCTTGGTCTGTGGCTCGGCAAACGTACAGTGAATTCCGCCAGCAACAAAGTCATCGTCTCGGAATTTTCAGGCGTGGTTACCGCTTTCATTGTCAGCGGCGTAACCCGCATTCACCGCATGACCTGGTCCCAGGTAGAGCCGCCGGGCAAGTACCTGCAAGCCTTCAGCCACGACTCTATTACCGGGGTGGTTCGTTTTGACGATCGTATCGTCTTTCTTCTGGACATGGAGCAGGTCATCAGCAGCATGGATCCCTCGCTGAAGCTCACCGCCCACATAGATCTGGCCAGCGCCACCAACGGCAGCGGCTACCATGTTCTGGTGGCAGATGATTCCCCCTCCATCCGGGCCACGGTGTGCCGGTGCCTGGAACAAGCCAGCTTCACCGTTTCCAAAGCCACCTGCGGCAGGGAGGCCTGGGATCAGCTCAAGCAATGGGAACAGCAGGCCGCCCGGGATAAGATACCCCTGACCAATTTAATCAACTTGGTCGTTTCCGATATTGAGATGCCCGAAATGGACGGCCACACCCTTACCAGAAAGATCAAGGAGGACGCCGTTCTAAAGCAGCTCCCGGTCATCCTCTTCTCTTCTCTTATTTCCAATGTTGTCCACGAAAAAGGACGGCTAGCCGGTGCCGACGACCAGATCTCCAAGCCGGATCTGTCCCGCCTTACCAAATGCGCTCACGGCTTAATCCAAAAAAGTCTGCACCCGCAAGGTTAAAGCATTTTAAAAAGGACAATCACAGCGAACTCGCCCCGCCTCATCCTCCGGGACCTACGCAGAAAGCCGCCGCGGCGCGCCAGAGTCCGGACAGGGATTCCCTGCGCTCCGGCGCCAGACCCGAAGACATATGATCCACTCGCACACTGATGGCGGTGCCTCCCCGGACGTTGAACAGACCTTCCAGAACAAGACGCCTGGGAGCCAGAACGGCGATGAGATCATCGGCGATGGTGTTGACTATGGTTTCCATGAAAACGCCGTGATTGCGAAAAGCCCCCATATAGAGCTTGAAGGACTTGGATTCCACGCAGAGGGCGTCGGGCGTGTACAACAGGAGAATAATTCCGAAGTCCGGCTGTCCGGTCACAGGGCAGAGACTGGTGAACTCCGGGTATTCAAAGCGGATCAGATAGTCCCGTCCGCTGAAACGGTTGGGAAATGTCTCCAGAATGGAGGCATCTGGGGAATGGCAAACAACCGTAGTCGCGCCGCCAAGCTTAGTCAGGCCGGAGGTCTCTTGGACGGAGGACAAACTGCCGCTCATGGGGATTCCCTTTATGCGCGGGGCGCATGGCTTGGACTACGCCCGCCCTGGCAACCGTCAGAGCATTTTCAACGTGAAATTGCGCACTGTGCAATGACCCCGACCATCGCTCTGTCCGCAGGGCACGGCCGGCAAAACGCGTCACCGCACATTGCCAGGGCAGGATCTATGGACTATAGGACTCATGTGCCGCCTGCCTCCCCGGAACCCGGAGCTTCGAGATGATCTGCAGCGCAGTGTACATAGCCTGTGTGGTTCTGGTCAACTACGCCTTTGATCTTGTGCCGCTGGTGGCCCTGCCCGGAGGAGATATATGGTCCCCCGTATCCCTTGCCGTAGGTTTTGTCTTTGTGGCGCGGGACTTTGCCCAGCGCGAAATCGGGCATCTGGTTCTGCCGGCCATGTTCCTGGGAGGCCTGCTCAGTTGGCTGCTGGCCGGTCCTACCGTTGCCCTGGCCAGCGTCTGCGCCTTTATGACGGGAGAGATGCTGGACTGGGCAGTGTATACCGGTACCCGGCGGCCTTTTTCCCAGCGCATCCTTCTGTCCAGCGCCGTGAGTACCCCGGCGGACAGCGCCGTATTTCTCTGCCTGATGGATATTTTTTCCTTTTCAGGACTCGCTCTCATGACTCTCAGCAAAATGGCAGGGGCTTTTCTGGTCTTTTTCCTGACCAGGCGCCGTGAACATTCCGTCGCCTGAATCTACCCAACGCAAAGATCAGACGCATGGAAAGCAAAGTCCGACACCGGCGTTTCCCTATCCTGCACCTCGCGGTCTATGTTCTGATTGTTTCCGATATGCTTGCGGTATCCCTTTCTTTTTGTCTGGGATTTTTCCTGCGGGGCGTTTTCCCTTCCCCCCCGGCGGCAGACATGCTTCTGGCCCTCACCCCTGCCTTGCTCCTTTTCCCGCTTCTCTACGCGGCTTTTGCGCTGTACCCGGGCAACTGGTTGCATCCTGCCGAGGAAATCAAACTCCTGACCAGAGGCACCACTATAGGTTTCTGCCTCCTGGCAGCCGCCTTTTTCCTGCTGAAAAGCTCTGATTCCTTCTCCCGGGCCTTCTTCCTCCTGGCCTGGGTCTGCGCCTTGATTCTGACGCCCCTTGCCAGATACGGAACGCGCTTGTATTGTGACCGCTTTTCCTGGTGGAAAATACCCATCATAATCGCCGGCAGGGCGAAACTTGTCCGGGAGGCCAGGGACCGGCTGGCGAACCAGCGCAGACTCGGCGTACTTCCCGTCGCCATGATCTCTCTCTGCCCTCCGGACCAGGAACCTTATCCCAAGGCAGATCCCTGCCCACCTGAATGTCCGGTCCATGCTTTTACCCTCTCCGGAGAAACATCCGTCAGGCAGGAAGGACGGGATCTGTTTTCCACGCTGGCGGAGCGCTACCAGGGGGCAATTCTCTTTCTCCTTTTGCGGGACATTCCTCCTTCCTGGCACGAATCCCTGCTCCATACCGCGGGGGAAAATTTTTACCGTATCTTCCTGGCGCCAGCCGGGGCCTGGTGCCACGGGGTGCCTGATTTCCTGGTGAACCTGGGAGGTTCCTTCGTTCTGTCTATGCGCCGCAACCTCAACGACCGCCGCCGCCTGCGACTCAAAAGGGCTTGCGATCTATCCCTCAGCCTGGGCATCCTCCTTTTAGCTCTGCCTCTCTTGCTCTGCCTGGCCCTGTGTATCCGGCTGGATTCCCCCGGGCCCGTCCTTTTCCGGCACAGACGTATAGGCGGAGGAGGAAAACCCTTTACGCTCTTCAAATTCAGGACGATGCGGGTAAACGCCGATGCACTTCTGCAAAGCCACCTTGCCGAGCATCCGGAAAAGGCCCTGGAATGGAACGCCTCTCAGAAGCTGCGCCATGACCCGCGCGTGACCCGCTTAGGACATTTTTTGCGCCGAACCAGTCTGGATGAACTCCCTCAGCTTTTCAACGTCCTGAGAGGGGAAATGAGCCTGGTGGGACCGCGGCCCATCGTGGAAGCAGAGATCGCCCGTTACGGCCGGATTTTTTCCCTGTACACGGCGGTCCTTCCCGGCATTACCGGCCTCTGGCAGGTTTCAGGCAGAAACGACTGTTCCTATACGGACCGGATTTCTCTGGATCGCGACTATGTGCTGCAGTGGTCCGTATGGCTGGATATATTTATCTTGATCAAAACCGTGCCTGTGGTGCTGGGCCGACGGGGCGCCTATTGATCTGCGACGGCCTTGTGATGCGATTGGGATTTTGTTATGTGCATGGTATGATACACTGCCCATGAGCTGACTTCAACCCAGAGGAAAAATTTATGATCAAACGCTCTCAAGATCCGGGGCTGGCGCCGGCCGGCGCCCCTATGGAACAAGTGCGCGAACTTCTCTTCGGCGCCCAGCTTAAGGATGTGGAAACACGTTTTCAACGCCAGGAAGAACGTTTTCAGCGAGAAATCGCCGATGTGCATGAGTCTGTGAAATCTCGCCTGGATTCCTTGGAAAATTTCATGAAAAGCGAAATCAGTTCTCTGCTGCACCGCCTGCAGGAGGAACAATCTGAACGCGAAAGCCTGGTGAAAAACGAGCAACGCGAACGGACGGAAGCTGTGAAAGCGGAGCAGCGCGAACGCATGGAGGCCCTGACCCAGTTGGCCAAGGATCTGGCTGCCGCCGTTGAATCCTTTGATCGCCGGAATGCCAAGCTGGCCGCTTCTCTGGACACCACGGAACGCGAATTGCGCAGTCTGCTGATGGCTGAAAGCGGCGCCCTGTCCACCAAGGTGGAGGATCGCTACCAGGATGCCTTGAATGTCCTGTCCAGCACCGCCTCCCAGATTCGCCACGATATGGTTCACCGCACCGCTCTCTCGGGCATGTTCACGGATTTGGCGGTAAAACTGAGCGGCCAGTGGACTCTGGACATGGGGCAGATCATTACGGGAGAAGGACTGGAAGACAAGCCGGAAGAAGCATAGCATGACTTTAACCGCAGGCCCCCCAGGCTCCCCTGAGGCAGCGGACCTTCATGCTGCGGAGCAAGAGACGGTTTTTTCGGCGCAAACACCCGCCGTTGCGAATACCCGAGGTCCTCTTGGCCCGAAGGATGAGGAACTGCAACGCCTGCGATCCCTGTTGTTTCAGCGCGAAATCGCCTTTATTGAAGATCTGCGCGCCTCCCTCGCCAACCCCGCGGCCCAGGCCGAACAGGTTAGTTCGGTCATTGCCGAAGCCCTGCTGCTCCGCTCCCGCCAGGACGACCGCCTCAGCATTGCCTTGGAACCTCTGGTGGACTCCATTGTTCGGGATGCCTTGCGCGCCAATCCAGAGGCATTCTCCTCCGCTCTTTTCCCTCTCATGGGGCCGTCCATCCGGAAATCCATCGCCGAATCCTTTCGTTCCATGTTGGAAAATTTCAGCAAAAGCATGGAAATGTCCTTTTCCTGCAAGGGGCTGCGCTGGCGATTCGAGGCCCTGCGCACAGGCAAGCCCTTTGGAGAAGTTGTTCTCCTGCACACCCTTATCTACCGGGTGGAGGAGGTTTTCTTCATACACAGCGCCACGGGCATTGACCTTATGCATGTGGTCAACGAGGGGGTGGACTCCCAAGACGCTAACATGGTTTCCGCCATGCTTACCGCTGTCCAGGATTTTGTGAACGACAGTCTTGCCAATGGCAAGGCCGGGGATCTGGAGACCCTGCAACACGGCGAATATACCATACTTCTGGAACGCGGGCCGGCGGCCTATTTGGCCTGCCTTGTTCGCGGCACTCCGCCGGCGAATTTCCGCGAACAGATACGCTCCTGTCTGGAACACCTCTTGATGGAATATTACCTGCCCCTGTCCCGTTTTGATGGCGACACATCCCTTTTCGCCGGCAGCCGCGTCCGTCTGGAACGGCTGCTTGCCTCCCGCTATGTGGATGAGGGCCAGCCCCTGCCCCTATGGATCAAAATTCTCCTTGCCGGATTTTGTTTGGGTTTGCTGGGAGGGTCTGGGATTTGGAAATGGATGGATTACAGGGCGCAGGAACAGCTCCGGGAAGAGGAGAGGGAACGTCATGGCCTACGGCAGGGCAGATATGCCTCCATCGGCCTGCTGCGCGGTGAGGCGGGTCTGTCCATCCTCCACGTGGAGCCTGACGAAAACGGGCCTTGGGAAGTGTTCTGTCTGAAAGACCCCTTGGCCCGAGATCCTCTGGAGGTATTGCGCGAGCATGACATAGACCCCTCGGCCTTCCTGTTCCGGATTACACCCTATGTTTCCTATGAACCCGATATTGTGCGGCAAAGGGTACAGAAAGCCATCCTTCCGCCGGAAACGGTCTCCATGGAATTCAGCGATGCCGGAGTCCTCTCTCTTTCCGGCACAGCCCCTATGGAATGGACCTTGAGTGCCCGCCAGACAGCCCTGGCTCTTCCCGGCGTCCGGAAGGTGGACACCGGCGGGTTGGCCGATCCGCGCACGACACAGCTTATGTCCATGATCAAACTGGTGGAGGGAACAGTGGTGGAATTCCCCTCCGGTAAGGATATTCCCGTTCACGAAGATATGCCCAAGTTGACCTTGGCTGTGGAAACCCTGGTCAAGCTTGAATCACTGGCCGCCCGTATGGGTATGGCCGCCAGTCTCACCGTTTTCGGCCATGCCGATGCCACAGGCACGGATAAACGCAATTACGAAATCAGCCAGGCCAGAACCAAAACCATCGCCGCGATGCTCTACGCCCGGGGATCCAGCATGCCCATTGCCATGTACGGCATGGGCGCTGATTACGCCAACAGAGAAAAAGGCAATGTGGAGGATCAGGCGAGCCGGCGCATAGAAATGCGCATCCATCTTGTCCGGGCGGTGAATCCGGAAAACGACCAACTGGGCAAATAGAGTATTTTTGCTTTAAAATTGATCTGAATACTGCGCGGTTGTAGCCCGCTGTGGAGACATAAATAAAATTTATTTACGCTGTTAAGATGAAGATAGGTGTGAGCCAGAGTGGGTAATTTGCCCGCCGTTAAGCAAGCATTTCAAGCGTAAAATGCTCTAACAAGACTACTCATATCGTTTAACCTCCGGCTTTTAGAATGATCACCAAAAAAATCTGTATGTTGGGTTCCTTTGCTGTGGGCAAGACCGCCCTTGTCCAACAATATGTCCATTCCATTTTTTCGGATCGGTATCTTTCCACAGTCGGCGTCAAAATCAGCAAAAAAAATCTGGTTCTGCATGATCAGGAGATCTGTCTGGTGCTTTGGGATCTTGAAGGGAAAGACGCTTACACGGAGATCAACATCTCCTATATGCGCGGAGCCATGGGTTTTTTTCTTGTCGCTGACGGCACACGCAGGGAGACTCTGGAGATTGCCCTCAATCTGCGCACCCTGGCCCTTAACCTCACCGGACCCGTGCCGCATTGCCTTCTTGTCAACAAGGCCGACCTGTCTCCCGCCTGGGAGATAACCCGCAAGGATCTGGCATCCTTGCGGGAAGGAGGCCTGATAGTTCTGGAAACCAGCGCCAAGACGGGGCTCGGCGTGGAAGAAGCCTTTGCCGTTATGGCCGCTGGACATGGCGCGGACGGTCCCGGCGGGAATATACCCCGAGGGGGGAAGGAATGACCTCGTATGGCAGACTCGCTGGCCTTCAAAGTTCTCCAGGCTCTGAACATAGCCGTTTTGGAGCGGACCGGGCCCGGCGCATATAAACTGTTGGGCGATCCCCCCCTGTTTTACACCCGGTTGTTTCCCGCCACGGCTGAAGGCCATTGCTCCTCCCCCTGGGACCACTCTGCCATGCTGGAATTTTTCCGTGATACCGCGGAAGAATTTTTCGCCACCGGAGAGTGCGGCCAAGTTTCCTCCGGCACCTGGGAAGAGGAATATTTGTGCGAAGGGAATGAAGCCTTGAACGCCGAGGCTATGTCTTTCAATGGATCTCAGGTGATCATCGTGCGCCTGCTGAAGAACGACTACACCGAACGCACAGCCCTCCTGCGCAAGGCCCGCGAACATCTGCTAGATCGCCGCCTGCTCAAAAACGATCTGGAAATGTACAAAATCAAATCCCGTACCGATGGCCTGACCAAGGTTCTCAACAGAACGGCCTTCATGGAACTGTTCGCCGCTCAGATCAACCAGACGGAACAGACGAACCAGTCCCTGGCCCTGATCATGATAGATATTGACAATTTCAAGCAGATCAACGACACTTACGGCCATCAGAGCGGGGATCGCGTGCTGGCCGGCCTGGGCCAAATTCTGCTCTCCAGCCTTCGGCGCAATGATGTCGTCGCCCGCTACGGCGGAGAGGAATTCATTATCCTCCTCCCCTACACCCCCCGGGAGCAACTGTTGCGCATCGCGGAAAAACTCAGAAAGAACGTTGAGCGCCATTCCTTTGAAGGCATTCCCATCAACATTACGGTCAGCTTGGGCTGCGCCTCGTATCGGCTTGGAGAGGATATGGCGGCACTCATTGAGCGCGCGGACAGCGCCCTGTACGACTCCAAACGCAATGGCAAAAACAGAGTACAGGAACATTGACCGCTCCTGCCCGCGCTCTTACCTTTCCAGATACGCGAGAGGATTTTCTTGTAATCAGGGAGTAAACAACACTTGCGAGGACGCTATGTATGCTCTTTCCGTAATGCTGGAAATTGATCCGGCCCGCAGAGAAGAATTCAAGGCGGCGGTATTACGCCACGCGGCCAATACCAGGACTATGGAGAAGGATTGTCTTGCTTTTGAGGTGTACGAAAGCTCCACGGATCCGGCCCGCTTTTATTTACACGAAGTTTACGCGAGCAAGGCCGCAGTTACGGAAATTCATGCTGTTTCCCCTTCCATGGCGGAGTACAGCGAGAAAACAGCAGCCTGGATCAGGAAGAAAGTTTGGGAAGAGTGGAACAGCCTGCCAGGGTCTCCAGTTGAAAAAAACACATGAAGTTGTGGAAGTCAGGTACCCCCGGCAAAGCCGGGGGCTTGAGATGGCAGTAGCCGCTCCAAGCGGCAAAGACAAAAGGCAAAAAACACGAGCAAATCAGTGCTTCCATAAATTGCGTTCAGGCCTCAGGGGCGACTGGAGGCGTGGCTTTGGGAGCGGGCGGAGCATCACCAGGCTTGCGAATAAACTCAATAATCGCCAAAGGCGCGGCATCGCCCCGGCGAGGCGTGGCCAGCTTGACCACCCGGGTATAACCCCCGCCTCCGTTGGAGAAGACAGGGCCGATCTCATTGAACAGCCGTACCACCAACTTATGATCTCCCAAAAAACGATAAGCCTCACGCCGGGCATGGAGGTTGTTTTTCAGGGCCAGGGTCACCAGAGGTTCCACCACGCCGCGCAGATCTTTGGCTTTAACCAACGTGGTGGTGATGCGGCCGCAGGTCAGAAGCGCCTTGGCAAGGTTCCGCAGCAGAGCTTTTCTGTGGGCAGGACTTCTGCCGAGTTTGCGCCCTGATTTTTTATGCCTCATGTTGCTGCTTCCTTTTCCAGTCCTGATACTTCTTGTCAAAACTATCAATCTTCATGCCAAAATCCAGGCTCATTTCTCCCAGAACCCGCCGGATCTCATCCAAGGACTTTCTGCCGAAATTCTTTGTTTTGAGCATCTCAGATTCCTGCCGCTGCACAATTTCCCCCACCAGGGCGATATTGGCGCTCTTGAGGCAGTTGGTGGCACGCACGGACAGCTCAAGTTCGTCAATGGATTTGAAGAGATTTTCATTCAGATCGTTGCCGCAGGAAGTACCTCCGCGGGACTCGCCGGCCACGGGATCCTCAAAATTGATAAAGACGGAGAGCTGATCTTTAAGAATTTTAGCGCTATATGCTATGGCGTCTTCCGGAGTAACCGAGCCGTCCGTCCAGACCTCAAGAATAAGACGGTCGTAATTAGTCATCTGGCCAACCCGGGCCTGCTCCACGGAGTAAGCCACCTTACGCACCGGCGAATAGCTGGCGTCCAGGGCAATAAGGCCGATTTCCTCGTCAATGCCCTCATGCATATCCGCCAGGACATAACCCTTGCCCATGCGGACTTCCATTTCCATCTCCACCGCCATGTTTTCTTCGGTAATGGTGAAAAGATGCTGCTCGGTATTCAGGATAACCACATGCTGCGTGGTGGCTATGGCTGCGGCCGTGACCGAGCCTCGCGCATCCGCCCGAAGACTCAGCCGCTGGGCCTCTTCGGTGTCCATGGCCAGACGAATCTGCTTGAGGTTCAGGACAATATCCGTGACATCCTCCAGAACGCCGGGGATAGTTGTGAATTCGTGCTGCACTCCGGCAATTCTCACGGAGACGATGGCCGCTCCCTGCAGTGAAGACAAAAGTACACGGCGCAGGGCATTGCCTATGGTAGTGCCGTAGCCGCGCTCCAAAGGATCGCAGACAAACCTGCCGTACAGGATATCAGACCCCTCGCTGGTCCGGATCACCTGCTCAGGACGCACCAGCTCCGACCAGTTGCGGGAATTTATCAGCCTGTCGCCTTGTTTGAAAATCATGCTTTTCCCCGTACATTCGCTCATTATTTGGAATAGAGCTCAACAATCAGGTCTTCATTGATGGGCGTCTGAATATCCTCACGCTGAGGCAGCGCCCGGACATGTCCTCGGAAAGCTGCGGCATCCGTTTCCAGCCAGGATGGAGATCCTCTGCGGCCGATGACTTCAGCCGCCTTGGCCAGCACAGGCACCTTCCGCTTCTTTTCAGGCACTTCCACAGCATCCCCAACACGCACCAGAAGGGAAGGTATGTTGACCTTGCGCCCATTCAGGGTAAAGAGGCCATGGCGCACCAGTTGACGGGCCTGTTGCCGCGATTGGGCAAAACCCAGGCGGTAGATCACATTATCCAGGCGGCGTTCCAGAGTAGTCAGCAGGTTATGACCGGTAATGCCCTTGGCTTTGTCCGCCTTAATGAAGTAATTACGGAACTGGGCCTCCAATACTCCGTAAATACGGCGGACCTTCTGCTTCTCCCGCAACTGCTGGGCATAGTCGGAAGCCTTTTTGCGAGCCCGCCCGTGCTGCCCAGGGGCATAGGGACGCTGGTCAAAGGAACATTTTTCGGAAAAGCACCTGTCGCCCTTCAGCATCAGCTTGCTGCCTTCCCGGCGGCACAGGCGGCACTTGGAATCATTGTATTTGGCCACAGCGCACCTCTTTCAACCTCAGACCCGGCGCCGCTTGGGAGGACGGCAGCCGTTATGGGGGATGGGAGTGACATCACGGATGAAGGCGACCTTAAAGCCGGCGTTGTTTATGGCCCGCATGGCGGATTCACGGCCGGACCCCGGCCCCACCACATAGATGCCCACAGTGCGCATGCCATTGTCCATTGCCTTGCGGGCAGCCTGCTCCGCCGCCACCTGGGCGGCAAAGGGAGTGGATTTGCGCGACCCCTTGAAACCTGCCTGACCAGCGCTGGCCCAACTTATCGCATTGCCGCGCGTATCCGTAAAAGTGATAATGGTATTATTAAATGAAGCCTGAATGTGGGCCAAACCCACAGGCACATTCTTTCTTTCCTTCTTCCTGACCGCACGCTTGGCTTTTGCCATGACATTCTCTCGTTACGCTTACACAACAACAAAAAAGGAAAAGGCGGCTTTATGCCTGCCCTTCTGCCTATTTTTTCCTGGGCGCGGCTCCGCGGCGCGGCCCCTTGCGCGTACGCGCGTTGGTATGGGTACGCTGGCCTCGGCAGGGAAGCCCCTTCCTGTGGCGTAGGCCGCGGTAGCAGCCAATATCCATCAACCTCTTGATGCTGGCCCCCACCTCGCGCCGCAGATCGCCTTCCACCTTGTAATGCTGTTCCAGTTCCTTGCGGATTTCATTAATTTCTTCAGCGGAAAGGTCGTCTATGCCGCGCGCCCAGTCCACACCGCTGGCATCCAGAATTTTCATGGCCGAGGAACGCCCGATGCCGTAAATATATGTAAGGGCGATATCCGCGCGCTTTCCCTTGGGCAAATCCACACCTGCTATTCTGGCCACATGAAGCTCCTTTCCGCGCCTCCGGGAAGCGCTGAGGCCTTTTTTCGAGAAGAAAAACGAAGTTACTTATCCCTGGCGCTGCTTATGCCGGGGATTTTCACAAATCACCCGTAAAATGCCGTGACGGCGAATCACTTTGCACTTGGGGCACATTCTTTTCACTGAGGGCCTGACTTTCATGGCGAACTCCAATACGGTCCCTGATGGCGTTTAGCGCCTTGTGCGCCCGGGGCCGCCGTGCGGCAGTCCAATGTCAGAAAGGCCGCAGTTTGGCCGGACAAACCCCGCAGATGTTTGCGCGGTTTCCCGGCAACCAACTGGCAACAGGAAGAGCGGGATTTATAGTTCCGGCATGGCTTCCTGTCAACCGAAAATTTTTCCACCCCTCAGAGCGGATGATCGTTGAAAATGTTTATCAGCTCGGCAGACTCAGAATAACCGGCCCATCGGAGTCAATGGCCACGCTGTGCTCAAAATGGGCCGCCAGCTTGCGATCTCTGGTGACCGCGGTCCAGTTGTCGGCCAGAATATCCACTTCATACATGCCTTGGGCCAGCATAGGCTCAATGGCCAGGATCATGCCTGTCTTCAGGGGCAGAGAGGCGCCAAAGTCGGGCACGAAATTAGGAACCTCCGGCTTCTCATGCAGGTTCCTGCCAATACCGTGGCCCACAAAACGGCGGATGACTGAAAAACCGTTGGCCTCGGCATGGCTTTGCACGGCGACGGAAATGTCGTTCATGGTGTTTCCCGGTCTGGCTGCCGCCACGCCGCGCATCAGGCATTCCCGGGTTATCCGTAGCAACCGGGCGGCCTCTTCCGTAATGGATCCTACGCCCACAGTCCGCGCCGAGTCTCCAAAAAAACCTTCGTAAATTACACCCATGTCAAAACTGACAATATCGCCCTCGCGCAGAAAACGGGCAGCGGAGGGGAATCCATGCACCACTTCCTCGTTAAGGGAACAACACAGGGCGAAGGGGAATCCCCTATAGCCCTGAAAAGCCGGCCGCACTCCAAATGTCCGGCACATATCCTGAGCAATATCCTCAAAACGCATGGTGGGAGTATCCGGGGCCACCTCGGCCTCAATGGCGTCCAAGATCTGGGCCACAATGCGGTTGGCTTCACGCAAGCAGGCTATTTCCCTGTCATTTTTTAAAAATATACCGCGGAACTTTTTCACTACTGGTACCGGCCCCGGATCCGGGTCTTCCCCAGAAATCCTTCATACTTCCGGGAAATCATGTAGGAGTTCACCTGGCTCATAAAATCCATGGCTACGCCGACGACAATGAGAATACTGGTTCCCCCGAAATAAAAGGGGATGTTGAAATAGGCCGTCAGGAACTGGGGCAAAAGGCAAACCAGGGAAATGTACAGAGCTCCCCACAGGGTAATGCGGGTCAGCACCGTATCCACATACTCCCTGGTCTTTTCCCCCGGCCGGATTCCGGGAACGAAGCCGCCCTGTTTTTTTAAATTCTCCGCTATGTCCTTGGGATCAAAAATGATGGCCGTATAAAAATAGCAAAAAAAGATAATCAGGACGACATATAGAAGATTGTACAGCACGGAGCTGGGGGTAAACAACTGAGAGATCCGGTTCAGCCAGGGCAAGGTGGAAAACTGGGCCAGGGTGGCTGGAAAAACCAGCAGGCTGCCGGCGAAGATAGGGGGAATTACTCCTGCCGTATTCAGACGCAGGGGCAGGTGCGTTGTCTGGCCGCCTACGATCTGCCTACCTTGCTGTCTCTTAGCAAAATGGATGGGAATGCGCCGCTGAGCCCGTTCAAAAAAGACGATGGCCACCATGATCGCCAGCATCAGGATGCCCAGAACCGGGAGCAGAACATAGGGAATGGCGTCGCCGGAAAGCGAGGCCGTCTGCGAAAGGGCTGTGGGAATACCGGCCACAATGCCGGCAAAGATGATCAGAGAAATGCCGTTGCCTACGCCGCGCGAGGTGATCTGCTCGCCCAGCCACATGATCAGCACGGTTCCGGCTGTCATGGTAATCACGGTTACCAGTTCAAAGGTCAGGCCCGGAACCGCCACGATATCCACCGTGACGCCGCCTGGGGTGGGCAGGCCGCGCTCCAGCATAAGCGCAAGCCCCCAGCCCTGCACCAAAGTAATCAGGACCGTTCCGTAGCGAGTGTACTGGGTAATCTTCTTGCGTCCTGCGGCCCCTTCTTCCTTGGCCATACGCTTGAGATCAGGGCTGAGCACCTGCAGGAGCTGCATGATGATGGAAGCTGAAATATATGGCATCACGCCCAGAGCAAAAATGGAAATATTGCGCAGCCCGCCGCCGGAAAACATATCCAGAACGCCGAAAAGCGTTCCCTGCGCCTGGCGGAAGAATTCGGCCATGGCCTGGGTATCCACGCCTGGAATGGGCACATGCACTCCGGCCCGGTAGGCCATCAGCAGAAAAAAAGTCCAGCCGAGCTTGCCCCACAGATCCGGAACGGCGGCCAGATTTTTCACTCCTTGCACGGACATGGCTCAGTCTTCCAAGGCGCGGGCCGCCCCGCCCGCCTTCTCCAATTTTTCCCGGGCCGAGGCGCTGAATTTGTGGGCCTCCACCTCCAGGGGAGCGGAAATATCACCATCGCCGAGAATCTTCACCAGGGAACCGTCCCCGGCCAGGCCCCGGGCATAAATATCCTCCAGGCTGACGCTGGAATGTCCTTCAAAGACCTGCGCCAGACGCCCCACGCTGATCACGGCATAACGCGTCCTGAACAGGGCGTTCTTAAAACCGCGCTTGGGCAGACGACGCTGCAAGGGCATCTGCCCTCCCTCAAAACCGGGGGAAACCCCACCGCCCGAGCGGGCATTCTGACCCTTGTTGCCTTTGCCTGCGGTGCAGCCTGAACCGGAACCGGAACCACGCCCAACCCTCTTGCGGGTCTTGCGTTCTTCCGGGAAGGGATAGAGAGTATCCAGACGCATCAGCTTACCACCTCGACCATGTGTGAGACTTTGCCGATCATTCCTCTAATGGGTGCCGTATCCCTGAATTCCCGAATCTTATGCATCCGGCGCAACCCCAAAGCGTCAAGAACGCGGCGCTGTCCCGGAGTTGCGCCGATGCGGCTACGGATTAGTCTGATTTTCAGCATGGCAAACATCCTTTTTCCCGTCCCTTACTTGCGGGGAGTGGTCAGCTTCTTGCCGCGCATCTCACCCACGGCATCGGCGCTCCGCAGGGAAGACAGACCTTCCACGGTGGCGCGCAGAACATTATGAGGATTGTTGGTGCCGATTGCCTTGGCCAGGACATCGGAAACCCCGGCGGCCTCCATAACGGCGCGCACAGCCCCACCGGCGATGATCCCCGTGCCGCGGGAGGCGGGTTTGAGCATGACCTGTCCCGCCCCGTACACGCCGAGAACCTCATAGGGCAAAGTTCCTTCCACAAGGGGAATACGGATCATGGCCTTGCGCGCCCGTTCTGTCGCTTTGCGCAGGGCCTCCGGTACTTCCTGAGCCTTGCCCAGGCCATAGCCCACAGTTCCCTTGCCGTCACCAACAACCACCAGAGCGGAAAAGCTGAAACGCCGGCCACCCTTGACTACCTTTGCCACGCGATTGAGGGAAACGACCTTCTCAATCATGCCCAGTTCATTCTGTTCCATGCCTGTCCCTGCGGTTTAGAATTCAAGGCCGGCCTCACGGGCGCTGTCGGCCACAGCCTTGATGCGCCCATGATACAGGTAGCCGTTGCGGTCAAAAATAACGCCGGAAATACTCTTTTCCCGGGCCATCCGCGCGATCTCTCTGCCCACCAGTTCCGCTCCCGCCCTATTGCAACGGGCATTGGCGGCGTTTTTATTCAGGGAAAGGGTGGAAGCGCTGACCAGAACGAAGCCGTTGCTGTCATCCACAATCTGGGCATAGATGTGCATATTGGAACGGTACACCACCAGACGCGGCCGCGCCGGGGTGCCGCTGATCTTCTTGCGGATGCGCACCTTGCGGCGTTTTCTGGCACTATCCTTGGAAACGGCCATACATTACCTGCCTATTTCTTGCTGCCGGACTTGCCGACCTTGCGGCGGATCTGCTCGTTTTCATAGCGAATGCCCTTGCCCTTGTAGGGTTCTGGAATGCGCAGGCGGCGGATACGGGCGGCTGTTTCACCCACCGTTTCCTTGGAAATTCCGCTGATGGTCAGCTTCTGGCCGTCCACCCTGGCCTCTATGCCCTGGGGCAGTTCCACAAAGACCGGATGGGAAAAACCCAGAGCCAGTTCCACCACATTCCCCTTGACCGTCACCCTGTAACCCACTCCGATGACTTCCAATGTCTTGGAAAAGCCCTGAGATACTCCCAGAACGCAATTAGCCAGCAGGGTTCGGCGCAGGCCATGTCTGGCGCGAGCCTGCCTGGATTCCTCCTTCCGGGAGAGCGTCACTCCGGATACATCCACGGCATATTCCAGGCAGAACTCTCTGGGTGTGGTCAACGTACCCTTCGGGCCCTTGACGGTCACCTCGGCGGCGGAGAGGGCAACCTCCACTCCCTGAGGCAAGGGAATAGGTTTCTTACCGATTCTGGACATGGCCCCCCCTACCAGATTTCGCACAAAAGTTCGCCCCCCACCTTTTTTTCCTGGGCGGCGGTTCCGTCGAGCACGCCCTGAGAGGTGGACAAAATGCAGATGCCGAGGCCGTTCTGCACCCGGGGAATGGAATTGGAGCCGACGTACGCGCGGCGGCCGGGCCTGCTCACTCTCCTGAGGCCGGCAATGGCCGGCCTGCCCTGAAGGTAGCGCAGGACTACATCAATGGTTCTGTCCTGAAGAATGACATCTTCCACATATCCTTCCTGCTTCAGGATAGCGGCAATGGCCTCCTTCATCCTGGAACGCGGCACACTAACTTCCTTATGAAGGGCCATGTGCGCGTTGCGGATACGCGTGAGCATATCGGCTATGGGGTCGGTCAGCATGGGATTCTCCTTCGCTTACCAGCTTGACTTGCGTACCCCCGGAAGCTCCCCGCGCAGGGACATGTTCCGGAAGCAGATGCGGCAGACGCCGAACTTGCGCATAAAGGCCCGGGGCCGGCCGCACAGGGGACAGCGGTTGTACTTACGGGCTGTAAACTTTGGCGTGCGTTGCGCCTTCACTTCAAGGGAGGTGCGGGACAAGGCGTTTTCTCCTTACTTTCTGAAAGGCATGCCCAACTGTTCCAGCAGGAGCTTGCCTTCCTTGTCGGAAGCGGCAGTGG
This sequence comes from Desulfovibrio sp., assembly GCA_031276785.1. GTDB lineage: Bacteria > Desulfobacterota > Desulfovibrionia > Desulfovibrionales > Desulfovibrionaceae > Frigididesulfovibrio. The sequence continues at coordinate 17,126 of JAISMK010000012.1, forward strand.
TGACGATGGTGATGTTCATGCCCTTGGGGGTTTCCACCCTGTCGGCCTCAAGTTCCGGGAAAATGGTGTGTTCCTTGACCCCCAAGGTGAAATTGCCCCGACCGTCAAAACCGCGATCCGGAATACCGCGAAAATCGCGCACCCGGGGCAGGGCGAAATTGACCAACTTGTCCAGAAAATCCCACATCCGTCCTCCGCGCAAGGTCACCCGGCAACCGATGGGCATCCCCTCGCGCACCTTGAAGGCGGCAATAGATTTGCGGGCGCGGGTCACAACGGCTTTCTGGCCGGCTATGGCGGAAAGCTCGCTGACCGCCTCCTCCATTAGCTTATTGTTCTGCGAGGCCGCTCCAAGCCCTATGTTCAGAGAAATTTTCTCCAGACCGGGAATCTGCATAACGGAGGTATAGCCGAATTCCTTCTGCAACACAGGGGCCACCGCTTCACGGTATTGCTTTTCAAGGCGCGTCATTGTTTCTTCCCACCCCCGGCCAAAATTTCCTTGCACTTTTTGCAGAAACGAACGCGTTTTCGAACCGTTTTACCGTCCGTACCGGCTTCCTCCAGATAACGGAAACCGATCCGCGTGGGCTTGGTGCAGGCAGGACAAACCAGAGCAAGGTTGGAGACATGCAGGGGCATTTCCTTTTCCACCCGGCCCCCCGGCTGGGACAGCCGCGGATTGGGTTTGACATGGCGCACGCCCATGTTCACCCGCTCCACCACAACCCGGTCGTTTTTGCGGATAATCCTCAGGATTTTGCCCACCTTGCCCTTATCTTTGCCGGCCAGGACCATCACGACGTCATCCTTGTGAATACGGTACTGTTTCATGGCCTGCTCCTACAGAACTTCAGGGGCAAGAGAGACGATTTTCATGAAATTTTTGCCCCGCAATTCCCTGGCTACCGGACCGAAGATGCGCGTGCCAACCGGCTCGCCCTGCTTGGTGAGCAGCACTGCCGCGTTGCTGTCGAACTTGATGTATGTGCCGTCGGGACGGCGCAGTTCCTTGGCCGTGCGGACAATGACAGCCTGCATCACTTCGCCTTTTTTTACCTTGCTGTGAGGAATGGCGTCCTTTACGGAAACGACGATGATGTCGCCCACCGAGGCATAGCGCCGCTTGGAACCGCCAAGCACCTTGATGCAGGCAACTTCCTTGGCGCCGGAGTTGTCCGCTACTTCCAACGAGCTTTCAACCTGGATCATGGCGGCTCCTTAGACGGCCTTTTCCACTATGGAATAAAGATGCCAACGCTTGTTGCGGCTCAGAGGACGGTACTCAATAATCCGCACCTTGTCGCCTATGCCGCATTCGTTATTGGGATCATGGGCCATAAATTTCTTGTGGCGGCGGATGAATTTCTTCAGCAGGGGGTGCTGTACCAGAGTCTCCACCCGGACCACAATGGTCTTGTCATTCTTATTGCTGACAACCGTGCCTGCCAGCGCCCTGCCCTTTCTGTGTTCAAGGTCTGCTGCCATCTACCACTTCCTTCTGCTTGATAATGGTCAGGATGCGCGCGATGCGGCGCTTGGCGGCCGGAATGGCCGCCACGTTCTCCAGTTGCGAGGTCGCGAGACGAAAACGCAAAGTAAAAAGCTCCTTGCGCGCCTCCGCGAGTTTCAGCCTCAGATCGTCCAGGCCCAGAGCGGAGAACTCCCGCATGGCGTGGCCGGTCTTTGCGGCGCGGGCCACAGCCTCGCGCAGGGCCACGGCTTTAGCCGCGCGGGCCGCAGCTTTGCCCGCTCCCTGGGGTTCCGGGCGCCCCTTGGCCTGCCGCGCGCCCCGATAGCGCTCCAAACGTTTCGGTTTCCGGGTGACGGAACTCATGCCATGCCCTCCCGCACCACAATATTGGTCTTAATGGGAAGTTTATGGGCGGCCCGAATCAAAGCCTCCTTTGCCAGTTCCAAGGAAACTCCCTTGATCTCATAGAGAATGCGTCCGGGTTTGACCGGGGCATACCAGCCGGCCGGAGCGCCTTTGCCTTTGCACATCCGGACTTCCAAAGGCTTGGAGGTGTAAGAGTGGTCTGGAAAGACGCGAATCCAGACCTTCCCGCCGCGCTTGATGTGGCGCATCATGGCTATGCGGGCCGCCTCGATCTGCTGGTTGGTCAGCTTGCCGTGTTCCAGGGCTTTCAAGGCAAAATCGCCAAAAGCTATGTCGGCGCCGCGCGTAGCCGGACCCTTGATGCGGCCCTTCTGCAGCTTGCGGAATTTTGTACGTACGGGACTAAGCATGTTGGACCACCTCTGTATCCAGGATTTCTCCCTTGAAGATCCAAACCTTGACCCCGATAATGCCGTAGGTGGTCTTGGCTTCGGCATAGCCGTAGTCAATGTCCGCCCGCAGGGTCTGCAGGGGCACCCGGCCATCGCGGTACCACTCGCTGCGGGCGATTTCCGCGCCGGCCAGACGTCCAGCGCAGCCTATCTTGATGCCCTCCGCCCCAAACTTGCGGGCCATGGACACCGTGCGCTTCATGGCCCGGCGGAAGGCAACGCGGCGCTCCAACTGCTGGGCGACGTTTTCCGCCACAAGCTGGGCTTCCACTTCGGGACGGCGGATTTCATTCACCTCAATGGCGAACTCGCGGCCAAACTTTTTTTTCAACTCCGCGCGCATCTTTTCTATTTCCACACCCTTACGGCCAATAACAATGCCTGGCCTGGCCGTGGACAGAATCAGGCGCACCTTGTCTCCGGGGCGTTCAATTTCCAGACGGGATATCCCGGCGGCATGGAGCAGCTTTTTTATATAGACGCGAATGTTGTGATCCTCGCGGACAAAGACCGGATACTCCTTCTTGCTGTACCAGCGGGACTGCCAGTTCTTGTTGTACCCGAGCCTGAACCCGTAAGGATTGACTTTCTGACCCATGATGTTTTTACACCTCAACAAGAATGACGGTAATATGGCTGGTGCGCTTGCGGATCTGCGTGGCGCGCCCCTGGGCGCGCGGCAGAAACCGTTTCCAGCTAGGCCCCTCGTTGACAATGACCTGCTTGACCACCAGATTGTCAGCATCAGCGGCGTATTCTTCAGCATTGCACAGGGCGGAGTACAGCACCTTGCGAATGACGCCGGCGGCCTTCTGGGGCGTGAACCGTAGGATGTCCAAGGCTTTCTCCGCCGGGCACCCCACCACATTGGCCGCCACCAAACGGGCCTTGCGCGGCGACACCCGAACGGCTTTCAAGGTTGCTCTTGCTTCCATGCCCTCCCCCTACTTCTTGGCCTTGGTCTTCTTGTCCGCGGCATGGCCGTGGAAAACGCGCGTGGCGGAAAACTCGCCCAGTTTGTGCCCAACCATATTCTCGGTGACAAAAACAGGGATGAATTTCTTTCCGTTATGCACAGCGAAGGTCAATCCCACCATCTCCGGCAGGATAGTGGAGCGGCGCGACCAGGTCTTTATGACGCGGCGGTCGTTGTTGGCTGTGGCCGCCTCCACCTTCCGGATCAACGGGTCGTCCACAAAGGGGCCTTTTTTCAGCGATCTCGGCATAGGGCACTCCTACCTACTTGCGCCGGTTGACAATGAGCTTGGAAGACGCTTTTTTCCGATCACGAGTTTTATATCCCTTGGTGGGCACGCCCCAAGGAGTCACCGGGTGGCGGCCTCCCGAGCTTCTGCCCTCGCCGCCGCCCAGCGGATGATCCACGGGATTCATGGCCACGCCGCGCACCTTGGGACGCCGGCCCAGCCAGCGGTTGCGGCCGGCCTTGCCCAGGGAGACATTCTCATGCTGAATATTGCCCACCTGGCCTATGGATGCCCGGCCCGAGGCCAGAACCTTGCGCACTTCTCCGGAAGGCAGGCGCAGAAGGACATATTTGCCCTCCCGGGCAATAAGTTGGGCATAGGCGCCGGCGGAACGGCACAACTGCCCCCCCTTGCCTGGATACATCTCCACATTGTGGACCAGGGTGCCCACAGGAATACGGGCAAGAACAAGGGCATTCCCGGGCTTGATATCCGCCCCTTCGCCTGACAGGACGCTGTCTCCCACCCCAAGGCCCACAGGAGCCAGGACATAGCGCTTTTCGCCATCGGCATAGCGCAGGAGGGCGATGCGGGCGGTACGGTTGGGATCGTATTCAATGCTCAGCACGCGGGCGGGCATGTCCAGCTTGTCCCGCCGGAAATCCACCAAGCGGTACAGACGCTTGTGCCCGCCGCCGCGGCGGCGGCTGGTGATGCGTCCGTTGTTGTTGCGTCCCGCCTTCTGAGGCAGACCGACCACCAGAGACTTTTCCGGATGCTTGGCCGTGACCTCCTCAAAAGTGGAGACTGTCTGGAAACGGCGGCCGGCGGAAGTGGGTTTCAGCTTGCGGATGGACATCCCTTACACTCCCTCGAAAAACTCAATTTTACTGCCCGAAGCCAGGGTCACATAGGCTTTCTTGTGCCCGGACACTGTTCCGGACAGACGCTTGCGGCCCCGGCTGAACATACGGGTCCTGGGCTTCTTGACTACTATATTAACCGATGTCACAGTGACCGCGAAGGCCTCCTGCACTGCTTTGCGGATCTGGAACTTGTTGGCGTCCTTGTGGACCAGAAAGGCCACTTTGGTGCGCCCCTGGCTGTCGGCTGATTCCCTGAGAAAGGTGCCCTTTTCGGAAATCAGGGGGCGGAGAAGGATCTGAGTATAGTCCATGGCTGACCCCCTCAGGCGGAAAGACGAGCGACAACGCGCTCCAGGGCATCCTCAAGCACCACCAGATGGGGATGGTTGAGGACATCGTACACATTAAGCTGTTCCGGCGTGCGGAGCAGAAAATCCGGGAGATTGCGCAGGCTTCGGGCCAGGGCCTCGTCCTCGCCGGTAATGACCATCAGGGTTTTGCCCAGTTCCAGGGTTCTGCGGATTCCGGCCGCGTGTCTTGTCTTGGCTTCGGGCAAAACAATGCCCTTGAGTACCAGGAACCTGTCTTCGGCCAGACGGGCGGAAAGAGCCATTTTCAAGGCCAGCCGCCGGACTTTTTTATTCACCTTGAAGGAATAATCTCGCGGTTGCGGACCAAAAACCACGGCCCCGCCCCTCCAGACAGGGGAGATGCCGGAGCCGGAACGGGCGCGGCCAGTGCCTTTCTGGCGCCAGGGCTTGGCGCCGCCGCCCTTCATTCTGGAGCGGTTCAGGGTGGCATGAGTACCGGCGCGCCATCCGGCGCGGATGGCGCGCACCACCAAGTTCAGAATTTCCGGCCGCACCGGAACCTCAAAAATTTCCGGATCCAAGTTAACGCTGCCGGCTTGCCGCTTTTCCTGATCGTATACGGTAACCTCTGCCATGAGCCGCCCCCTACTGCTTGCGAACCAGCACCAGCCCCCGCCGGGGGCCGGGCACGGCGCCCTTGACGAGGATCACATTATCTTCAGGGCGGACGGCGACAATCTGGAGGTTCTGCACGGTCACCCGCCTGGCCCCCAGGTGTCCGGCCATCTTTTTGCCCTTCCAGACCTTGCCCGGCTCGGTGTTGTTGCCGATGCCGCCGGCGTTGCGGTGTACCTTTTCCGCGCCGTGGGTGGCGTTGGCCCCCCGGAAATTCCAGCGCTTCATCACGCCTGCCGTTCCCTTGCCGATGCTCCTGCCGGTAATCTTGACAAATTCTCCGGGAGAAAAGGCCCCGGCGCCCAGGGTATCTCCCACGGCATGAGGAGAAGGCTCTTCCAGGCGAACCTCCCGCAAGTGGCGAAAATAGCCCTGCCCGGCTTTGTCATAATGTCCGGTAAGAGGCTTGGTCAGATGTTTCGCCTTGTCTTCGCCAAAAGCGATCTGCACGGCGTGGTACCCGTCCTTTTCCATGCTCTTGACCTGGATGACGGGACAGGGACCGGCTTGAATGACCGTAACCGCAACCGCGCTGCCGTCACTGGCGAAGACGCGGGTCATGCCGAGCTTGCGGCCTAGAACTCCCATTTTTTCAGCCATGGCTTCCTCGCTACAGCTTGATTTCCACGTCGACGCCGGCTGGCAGGGAAAGTCTGCCCAAAGCGTCCACGGTCTGCTGGGTCGGCTCCAGAATATCAACCAGCCGCTTGTGAATGCGCATCTCAAATTGTTCCCGGGATTTTTTATCCACATGGACGCTACGGTTCACGGTATATTTATGGATGTTGGTAGGCAGAGGGATGGGACCGGCAATGCCCGCGCCGGTATTGCGGGCCGTATCCACGATCTCTGAAACGGCCTTGTCCAGGATGCGGTAATCGTAAGCCCTGAGCTTGATCCGGATTCGATCGCTGCCGACTGTGGTCATCACTTTACTCCGTGTAAAAAAAAGGCTGACTCCCCACGACCAATTCCGTTTCCGCGTGAACGCCCGTTTCAGCCAGCTCGCGCCGGATTACGGCGCGTGATCCTTCGCGGGCCGTCCGAGACGGAATTCCGCCCCGCCCGGGTAGACAGCCGGCCTAGGAGAACGGCCGGCGGGTCACGCCCGGAAATGCATACCCGCAAATGTCAAACCTGGTTGGCATCGTACAACCAGGCGCGTGGGAAGCGGACCGCGTCCGCCCTGCCCCGCGCCGGCGGGGGGCGGCACCGAAGGGCGCAATATAAGGGGCCTGCCTCAAAGAAACGCGGCCCCTGCCGACCGGGAATGAACCCAGCCCCCGGTGCGAAAAATGGACTTACACGTCTCCGGAGCGAGGGTCAAGCCTTTTGTCTTCTTTTCCGCAAAAATTTTTACTTACTTTGTACGGAACAGGCCCATCCTTGATCCGGCATCCTAGAGTATTTTACGCTTGAGATACTTGCTTAATGGCTGGCAAAGCCAGCCTGCAAGCATTTTGCGGTAAGGATTTGCAAGCAAATCCTTACCGAGCAGTCTAAATTTTTCAAAGTTAAACTTCTCTAGCGCCGCCTGGAAATTTCAATTTGATCTGTAAAGGGAATAGACCCAGAACGTGAAATTCTCAGGGCGCAGCACCCCTTGACCATGTAAGCGGACAGGGATACAGATCAAAAAATCCCCCATGACGCCCGCGCGCCCGTACCGCCCCGGAGAGCGCCTCCGGACCGCCTCCGCAACAGTTTCGAACCGTTGCCAAACTGACCTGCGCGTTGCGCCTCGTCGGTGACAGTTCCCCCGCAAAGGAAAACTCATGGAACGCATCCCTATTTCAGTTGAAGGGTATTCCCGCATGAAAGCAGAGCTGGAGCGCCTTAAAAAAGAGCGTCCGGACGTTATTGAGGCTATCCGCCTGGCCCGCGAGGAGGGCGACCTGAGCGAAAACGCCGGCTACGAGGCGGCCAAGGAACGCCAGGGGATGCTGGAAGCCAAGATCTCTTACATTGAGTCGCGCATGCCCGCGTATAATGTGGTGGATCTGGCCTCCCTTGAAGGGGATAAGATCATCTACGGAGCGACGGTTCGCCTGGCCGACCTGGAAAGCGGCGAAGAGCGCCGCTATACCTTGCTGGGACCGGACGAAACTGATTTCGCCCCCCGGGACTCCGGGGCCGTTTCCGTCTACTCTCCTGTGGGCCGCGCCCTGCTCGGCAAGGAGGAGGGAGATGAAGTGGTAGTCAATGCCCCGCGCGGGAGAATCCACTACGAAATAAAGGAAATAAGCTTCCTTGGACCGGTGATCCCGGCCCTGTAATTCCGCTCCCCTCTGATAATTCCATTTCCGAATAAAAACCCCTTTCATGCGGTTTTGATCCGGCGGCTATGGTGAAGGCGCTGTTTCACCTTATCAAACATGGGAACATGTTTGATTGTGAATCGTAATAAGGCATGGCCTCCGGCCGGGATTTACCTTCCCGGCTTGCGCGCAAGGAAAATATTTCCCTTGCCTTTTCCGCTATCAGGATTTATTCTTGAAAATGATGACGGTTTTTCGCCGCCTTTTTTAGATAACCCCTTCCCATTACAGGAGGATACCATGACCCGGAGTCTTGAAGTCTATAAATGCGAAAAATGTGGCTCCCTGGTGGAAGTGTTGCGGCAGGGAGGCCCATTGGCCTGCTGTGACCAGCCCATGAAGCTGATGCAGGAGGGCACCACTGACGGCGCCCGGGAAAAGCATATTCCGGTTGTGGAAAAAACAGCCGCCGGGTATGCGGTGAAAGTGGGATCTGTTGCCCACCCCATGGAAGATGCCCATTATATCCAGTGGATCGAACTGGTGGCGGACGGGATCTCATACATGCGCTTTCTCAAGCCGGGCCAGCCGGCCGAGGCTGAATTCGCCTTGAAGGCCGACTCTGTTTACGCCCGCGAATACTGTAATCTGCATGGACACTGGAAGTCCTGATCTTCTAAGGATGCCGCCCTTATGAAAAAATATACCTGTTCCCTGTGCGGTTACGTCTACAATCCGGCCAAAGGCGATGCGGACAGCCAAATCGCCCCTGGGACGGAATTCGCCTCTCTGCCTGACTCTTGGGTCTGCCCCATCTGCGGAGCGGCCAAAGAGGATTTTGAGCCATCCTGAATATAGAGCAGTTCAACTTTGAAAAAGTTGGACTGCTCTGCAAGGATTTGCCTGCGAATCCTTGGCACGAGATGGTTGCAGGCGAGCTTTGCTCGCCTGCAACCATCTCAAAGCGAAACTGCTCTAACCTGGAATTGGAATCAAAGGCGAACCTACTTGCCAATGCAAAAAGAAGAAAAAATCCTGTCCAGAAGTTCTTCCGTGCCGCTGCTGCCGGTCACCTCATCCAGGGCCTCCACCGCCGATTCCAGCCGGACGCTGAGGATATCCGCAGGCATACCCTGAGCCAGATCCAGCCTCAGATCTGTCAGTTCCGCCAATGCTGTCCTCAGCAGCCCCGTCTGGCGCAGATTGGGAGCCAGGTCTCCCGGGCGGGGACAAAGAACCGATCCCTTGCTCAGGAGCGCATCCCTGATACCACTGGCCAGTTCGGCAAGCCCCCATCCCTCTCGGGCGGAGACCGGAAACAGAGGATACCCCAGGGACTTATGCTCCCCAATCACCTCTTCCCCGGCCATATCCATCTTATTCAGCACCAGAAGGACAGATCCCGGGGACAACGACTTCTCCCGGGCGGAGAGAATGTCCAGGTCTTCCGGGGCAAACCCCAAGGCTGCATCCGCCACCAG
>JAISMK010000017.1 GCA_031276785.1 Desulfovibrio sp.
GTGGTGGAAGAATCCATTGTGGATGGCCCCGGCCTGCGCTATGTCCTGTTCACCCAAGGCTGCCCCCACGCCTGCCGGGGCTGCCATAACCCGGAAACGCACAGCCTTTTCGGCGGCCGGCTGGTCTCCGTCTCCTCCGTCCTGGCCGCTGTTGAGAAAAACCCCCTCCTGGCCGGAGTCACCTTTTCCGGGGGCGAGCCGTTTCTACAGCCGGAGCCGCTCTGCGCCCTGGCCAGAGGGGTGCATGCCCTGGGCGGGACAGTGGTCGTCTACACCGGCTATACCTTGGAACAACTGCGGGAACTGGCCGACCCCCCTTCCCGCCGGCTGCTTCTGGCGGCAGACCTGCTGGTGGACGGCCCCTATGTGGAAGCCCTGCGGGATCTGAATCTTCCCTTCCGGGGCAGCAGCAACCAAAGACTCTTGGGGCCGGGCGAGATTCGGAGCGCTCTGGCCGGCGAGCCAGCTCCTGTATAATAAAGGCTTTCTCAAGGATCGCGCTATGTCCGTCCTGTCCTTTCTCGCTCCCCTGTCCCGCCTTGATGCGCCCACCCTGCTGGGCCTTCTCTCCTTGGTCGCGGCGGCCCTGCTGTCCGTCATTTCCCTGATCCGCCGCGCTCCGCATCCCGGAAAGCCTTCATGAACGGTTCGACTGCGGCTGTTCTGACGGATGCCCTGATCCTGGCTCTGTACCTCGGGCTCTTTTTCCATCTGGCCCGCAAGGGCCGGGGGCACGACGCCGTGGTCGGCGGGGATGTGTCCTTTCCGGTTCAGGCCTTCGCCTATGTGGCCACCTACATCTCCGCCGTGGCCCTGGTGGGCTTCGGCGGTCTGGCCTACACCTACGGCCTGCAAATGATCCTGGTGGCCGCGGGCAACGTTTGGCTGGGCACCTGGGCTGTCTACCGCTTCCTGTCCTGGCCCACCCGGCAATGGCAGCAACGCCTGAAGGCCCGCAGCCCGGCGCAGCTTCTGGGCCTTGGCCACCACAGTCCTCTTTTGGGGCGCGCCCTGGCTCTGGTCTTCGCCGTCTTCCTGGCTGTCTACGCCTCGGCGGTGATCAAAGGGGCCGCCGTTTTGCTGGCGGAAATCCTGCCCCTGCCCTTGTGGACCCTCATCTGGCTCACCGCCCTGGCGGCCGGCGCCTGCGTTCTGATGGGGGGCCTGCGCGGCGTGCTCTACACGGAGGCCATGCAGGGCGTTGTCATGCTTCTGGGCATCCTGATCATTGTCGGAGCGGTCCTTGTGCGCGTGGGCGGCCCTCTGGACGGAATGGAAGCCCTCTCTTTACTGCCTCCCGACGCCAGGGCGGACAACGGCTTTACCGCCCTCTCCAGCGGGGAGACAGGCTGGTTCATCATCTCTCTGGTCCTGGTCACTTCAGTGGCGGTCTGGGCCCAGCCCCAGATGATGCAGCGCCACTTCGCCGTGGCCTCCAGAAACCAACTGGCGCGGACCTCCGCCCTGGCCATGCTCGTCCTCACTCTGCTGGTGGGCGGCATCTACTTCGCTTCCTCCCTCTCCCGCCTCTTTCTTCCCCCCGTGGCCGGCCCGGACGAGGTCATCCCCCTGCTGGTGCGCACCCTCCTGCCCCATGTGGGCATGGAGCTGTTCGTCCTGGCGGTGGTGTCCGCCTCCCTGTCCACAGCCACCGCCCTGTGCCACATCGCCGCCGTCGCCGTGGCCGAGGATGTCCCGGCCCGCAGGAGCACCCGTCCGGCCTGGCTCCTGGGCGTCAGCCTCTGCGTCCTCATCAGCGGCGCCTGCGCCCAGATCAAAGGACAGCTAATCGCCCTGCTCTGCGCCACCAGCTGGGGCATGGTAGGCGCCACCGCTCTTGTGCCCTATCTGGCCCTGGTCCTCTTCAACCGCCGGAGCGCCTCCGCCGCCTGGGGCAGCGCCTGTCTGGGCTTTTCCGCCTGCCTGGCCTGGTACCTCCTGGTTTCCCGCTCCACAGCCCTTGTCCCCTCCCTGCTGCCCTCCCTGGCCGGCATCCCTCCCTTCTTCGCGGGCCTCGCGGCATCCCTGTTCGGCTGGGCCGCGGGCAGCCTTCTCCCCTTGGCGGCTCCCCGGAAGACCAGCCTGCCTTTCTGATTCCATTTCCAATTCAAAACTGCGTTCATGCGGTTCTGAATTGTCGGCTGCGGCGAAAGTGTAATTTCGCCTTGCCTCTCGAAATGCTTCGCATCCGCCGCGACATTCTGTCGCGGATTCAGAAGGGAAGATCGCGGGCGGCGCTCAGCCCGGGTTCCTCCCCGGGGGTTCGCCATGTGGCGCGCAGTTGTCCGAATTCGGCCGTGCTGAAAAGGGGGATGCCGCAAGCGGCAAGCGCCTTGCGGACCTCCGGGGCGGGGAAGCCCCATTGATTTCCGTAGCCGCAACTGACCAGGGCCACCCGGGGACGCGCCGCGGCGTAGAAATCCGGGATCAGACTGCTGCGGGATCCGTGGTGCGGCAGGACCAGCACCGCTGCCCGCAGATCGGCTTTGCGCCGCAGCAGGCCGCGCAGGGCGGGAATTTCCGCATCGCCGCAAATCAGGGCCAGGGGGCTCCCCTGCCAGATCAGGCGCAGGACGAGGGATGCGTTGTTGCTGCTTTTGCGGCCAGCCTGCCCGTCCGGCGGCCAGAGAACCTCCAGCGCCAAATCCGGCCCCAGATTCAGGCGATCCCCGGCCCGCAGCTCCCGCGGCCGCAAGCCCCGCCCGGCAACGACCCTGCGTAGCCGGGAGGCCAGAGCTGGAGGGGGAGAGCCGGATCCTGCGGCGAACCCCTTCACCTGGAAATGTTCCAGAATATACAAAAGTCCGGCCAGATGATCCGTGTCCGGGTGGGTGTTGATCACGGCATCCAGACGGGGTAGGGCGTTATCAGTCAGAACGGGGGCCACGATGTTTCTGCCGGGGTCCGCGCTTGAGGAAAAGAAGCCGCCTCCGTCAATGAGAATCCGTCCCGATTCCGCCCCTTTCCTGCCGTCGGCCGCGAGGCCGCTCCATTCCACCAGCACGGCCTGGCTCTGGCCCACATCCAGCACCCGCAGACTGACCCGGGTTTCCCTGTTTTCCAGCCAGGCCAGAGCCAGGGGCGCGGCCAGGAGCGTCAGGCCCAGGCCGGCCAGCAGAATGAAGCGGCGAGGGTCAGGGGACGCGGGCCGGTCGGGGCCGCAAGTCTGGTGAACGGCCCTGCGCCGCGCGCGTTCCAGAAGAGCCGCGGGCAGGGCCAGGCAGATCAGCCAGAATCCCGCGGTACTCAACCAGTGCGGGCGCAGCGCCGCCGGGGCGTAAAGAAGATTCCGGCTGTCCATCGCTTCCAGCAGGGAGAAAAGGGCTTCCCCGGGCAGCGCGGCGGCGTGCAGGACAAGGGCCGCAGCCCCTTCCAGGCCCAGGCCGGCAATGAACAGCCCGCAGAAAGCCAGAGGCATGACCCAGGCCCCCAGCAGCGGCAGCCAGAGCAGATTCAGGGGAAACCACAGGGCCAGCACGCCGAAGGTTCTGATGGTCAGGGGAGCGAGCGCCGTCTGGATGCACAGGGACAGCAGCAGGATATTCAGACCGAGGCGGGCCAGGACCGGGCCGCGGCCTTGGCCGCGGACCAGGGCGGCCGTCAGCCGTTCCGTCACAGGCAGGGCCAGGGCAATCACCGCGACGGACAGGGCGGAAAGCTGCAAGGAAAGAGAAAAGAGGGCCGCAGGGTCCAAGAGGAGCAGGACGCCCACAGCCGCCAGCAGTCCGTCCAGAAGCACCCCCGGCCGGTGCAGGAAAAGGGTCCAGAAAAGCAGCATCAGCCAGGCCCGCGCCAGAGAGACGGGGGCTTGCCCCAGCCAGAGATACGCGCTGGCCGGAATCAGGGCCATGAGCATGCCCAGCCGCTGCCGGGGGAGGACGAGGGACAGGCGGGGAAAGATGCGCCCGGCGGCCCGGGCCAGGACAAAACCCAGGGCCGCGGCATAGCCCAGATGCAGGCCGGACAGGGCCAGGCTATGGGCCAGGGTGGCTTTGGCGAAGAGATCCACGCTCTCCTGGCGGAGGAAGGAGCGATCCCCGAAAATCAGAGCCGGCAGTATGGCCGCTCCCTGGGACAGAGAAGCCTCTCCCCCGCTGTCCGGGGAGCCGCCCGGCCGCGCGGAGGATTCTCCAGCCGCCTGGTTTCTTCGCAGCCAGGCCAGAGGCCCGCCCAGGCCGTCCGCGGCCCGCGTGGCGTTCAGGAAGCTCCGGCGCAGATCTTCATGCAGGCGGGTGAAAAAGGAAGGGGACGGCTCCGGCAGCACCCGGACTCGCGCGCCGTCCCCCTGGCTCCAGGCGCGCAAAAAGACTCCCTGATCCCTCCAGTGATCTTCCGCGCTCCAGGTTCCGGGATTGGCCATGTCCCGGATGGGGATCAGGCGCAGGGTGGCTTCCAGCCTTGCGCCGGGAGCGGGCAGGAAGGCCGGTTCCTGCCAGGTCCAGATCGCTTTGCCGGCATAGGCGCAGGCCCCGCTGTCCCCGGCGGGGACCATATCCTCCAGGAAAAGACGCAGGCGGTTTTCCGGCAGGAAGGCGATCTGCCGCACCCTGGCCGCCACGCGCACGGGCGGAGGCCGGACTTCCCGGCCGTCCTCAAGGCTGATCAGGGAGGTGGCCTCCCTCAGCCAGGGAGGCATGGGGGGCGGCGCCACGGCCCTGGCCTGGGCGTAAAGAAAGCCTGCGGCGCAGCAGACGGCCAGCAGGGCCATTCTCCCTGACCGCCCGCTGCGTGGAAGATCGCAGAGCAGCAGGAGAACAAGCAGCGCCGCTCCCGGCAGAGGCTCGCGCCCGGCCAGGATGCCGGCCACCCAGGCCAGCAGGCAGACCTGCCGGAAGAGCAGCAGGGGAGAGGAGCGGGCAAGGGGTTCGGACATGGCGCTCTCACCCAGTTATCCAGACCAATTTCCTCCCTGGCCTCCTCAGCGTTTCCCTAGAGCATTTTACGCTTGAAATGCTTGCTTAACGGCGGGCAAAGCCCGCCTACAAGCATTTCGCGGCAAGGATTTGCAAGCAAATCCTTACAGAGCAGTCCAACTTTTAAAAGTTAAACTGCTCTAATCTTCCCTGGCGCGGACAATGCGGGCGCCCACTCGGGCGAACTTGTCCTCTATGTGTTCGTAGCCCCGGTCCAGATGGTAGATGCGGTGTACCTGAGTCTTGCCCCGCGCCGCCAGCCCGGCGATGACCAGGGATGCGCTGGCCCTCAGATCCGAGGCCATTACCGGCGCACCGGTCAGATGCCGGACCCCCCGGATGACGGCCCGCGACCCGGACAGCCTGATGTCCGCGCCCATGCGGGCAAGCTCGGGCACATGCAGG
>JAISMK010000094.1 GCA_031276785.1 Desulfovibrio sp.
CGCGCCAAACTTCCGGCCAAGGCCCGTTTTGAGACAGAGGTTCTTATTCTGGAAGTCGCCGCCGATATCAGCCGTCAGCCCCTGGTGCGGACGTTTTTTGACAAGATCGCCGGCGCCGGCCAGGCAGGCGTTTCCTATCGCCCAGGGGAGGAGGAGAAATTCCTGAAGACCATGCGAATTCTCCTCAAGGGACTTAAGAACATGGAGGAGGAAAAGCGGCGGCGGGAACGGCAGACCTTGGATAACCGCCGGGAAAGCCTGCAGGAAAAGGGCCTTGCCTATCTCAAGGCCGGGGACGCCCCGCGCGGCAAAAGCGCCCTGCGAGTTCTGGCGGACGAGTTCGGCCATGAGCCGGGGGTGCTGGCCAGCATCGGAGGCTGGCTTCAGGAAGCGGGACTCTTCCTGGATGCGGTGGAATTTCTGGAGCAGGCCATTCGGGACTTCCCCAAGGACAGCTCCGCCTATGGCCATGCCGCCGCCGTCTACAGCAGCCTGAGCGAGTTTGAAAAGGCCGAGGCCGTATACTTAAAAGCCCTCAAAGAATTCGGCAAACATCCCCGCACCATGCTTAATCTGGCGAAACTCTACCTCAACTGGAATAAAAAGGACAAGGCCTATGACGCGGCCCGTGAGGCCTGCCGGGGAGATCCTTCCCTGGATGAGGCCAGGGCCATCATGGCCTCCTGTTCGTGATTCCCGCCCGCCGGCTGTTCAGCCGTACGTCGCCGCAGACCGCCCGCGCCAGGACTGCCTTTGCCAACACCCTGTCAGGCTTCCAGGGTCGCGGCATAGGCGCACAGGCCGCACAGGTAGTGGGCGGCGTCATCAATGCGCAGGCGGAAGCCGTGGTGGCGGATGAAGAAGCCGTCCACCAGCCGCTGGGGGTGTGGGAAGTACATGGCCACTTCCGGCCAGTAGACGCCGTTCAGCAGAAATTCCGCCCGCCGCTGCGTGGCCAGGCGGAATTTGGGCAGATCAAAGCCCTCCAGCAGGCGCCGCTTGTCCGGCATCGCCTCCAGCCGCCGGATCATCTTGTCCGCCGCCATGCACTGTTCCAGCAGGGTCGGGTAGGCGGTCTCCCTGTGCAGTATGAAGTTCAGAAAGCCGCTCACGTTTTTCAGGCCGAATAGAAAATAGCGGTCTTCCGGCCGGATCAGGGTGATTTCGTTGGTGGCGTAGCTCAGCCAATGGTCGTGATTTTTCCAGTGTTCCTTGAGCAAAAAGGCGTCCAGAGCGCGCAGGGAAATATCCAGCCAGCGTTCCTCGCCGCTTGCGGCATGAAGCAGAGCCAGGCCGAACAGGCCCTCTCCGTCGTAGTAGATAACCCGGTTGGCGGCCAGCAGCTCCGGCGCGTCCCCGTCCATGTAGACATGGTTGAAGGTGCCGTCCGGCCTTTGCATCCAGGCGATGCCCTCTCCCAGTTTGGCCATCAGCGGCAGAAATTCCCGGCTCCCGCTGTGGCGCGTCCAGCGTCCCAGCGCCACCAGGGCCAGGCCGTTGCCTCCCAGTTTGATCTCGCCGCCGCTCTCCACCACAAAGGCCGCCTCCCGACCGTTCCCCAAGGTTCTGAGGCGCAGCAGGGGGCCGGTCATGTGCCGTATGCCCGCCTCAATGGCCGGTCTCAGGCTTTCATCCCCGGTATGCTCCAATGAGTCGATCAGGGCCAGCAGGGTGCCGGCGTGGCGCACCACGTTATAGGATGTCAGCCGGGTGCCCTTGGCCCCCAGGTGTCCGTAAATGAATTCGCCATCCGGTCCGCACATGGCGGCCAGGGCGCGGCTGCCCCGCAGAATGACCCCGTCCAGCGTCTCCCGGGTCACCTCCTGCAGGCGGCGCCTGCCCGTGAACAGGGTGGAGGCGGGGCCGTTGCTGGCCTTGGCGTGGGGAGGAGGGGGCAGAACCCGGGCGTCGTTGGCCCCCGGCAGGGCGTTCAGGCCCCCTTCCGGGCCGCAGAATACGCCCGTAAGGCTGAAGATGCCCACCTTGCGCTCCTCTTCCAGAGGAAAGGAGAGGGCCTGGCCAAAAAGCTTTTGGCAGTATGCGGCCAGGGTTTCCTCCTGAACCTGGGCCTTGCTGTCTTTTTCAGTGTAAAACAGCATGTTCGCGTTGCATTCCAGTTCCGGCAGGGCATAGCGGAAAGCGGGGTCCAGGGTCAGGCCGTAGCGGAAGTAATTGCGCTTGAAACGGCGCAACGCCTCCCGGAATTGCCTCCATTCCATTATTTCCGCCCAGTCCGCCCAATCCAGGCGCAACCAGGGCGCAGGCCCCTTATTCTTGTCGCGGTGCGCGCGCATACGGCTTTGCAGCGTGGCCCAGGCCTCGTCCAGGGTGGGGGCGGCTGTGCGCAGAACGGTAGCTTTACGCCGGCCGTCGGAAAAGGACAAAAAAAGAACGCAGGCGGGGTGCGGAGCGTCCAGAGGCGTGAAATGTTTCCGGGCATAGGCCTGGATTTTTTCCAGACGCTGGGAAATCAGCACAGAAAACCTTCCTGGGGGCAGGGGAGAAAAAACATATAGAGGATAGCCTAAATCCGGCCGCCTGTCCATGCGCGCTTTGGCCCGGCCCCCAGGCGGGGGGAATTTGCCCATTGACTCTGCGCCCGTCTTTTGAGATATTCTAGAGTAGTTCAGGAATGAAACGAGTGAACCGCAAAATTGTCAGACGGACCTGTTTTCTGCCGGAACCAACAACCACATTCTCCTGCCTGCCCGTGTTCCGGGGCTCGTGGAGCCGCCATGCCTTCCTCCATCATCAAGCGCGACGGGAAATCCGTCCCTTTTGATTCCAGCAAGATTCTCAATGCCGTGAACAAGGCCAACAAGGCCGTGGGAGAAGAGGAAATGTCCCCCACGGACCTGCTCTTCGTCACCGAAAAGGTCTGCGCCCGGCTGGAAAGGGAAGGGCTGAAGCATGTGGAGGAAATCCAGGACGTGGTGGAGGAGACCTTAATCCGCTACGGCTACGCCAAGACAGCCAAGGCATATATCCTCTACCGGGCGGAGCACGCCAAGATCCGCAATGCTGAAACCTACCTCATGGACATCTATAAAAAGCTCACCTGGTCTTCGGCCCGGGAGGAGGACCTGAAGCGGGAAAACGCCAATATAGACGGCGACACGGCCATGGGCACCATGCTCAAATACGGATCCGAGGGGTCCAAGTTCTTCATCGACAACCACATACTGCCCAAGGACGCCTCGGCGGCCCATATCGGCGGGGATATCCACATCCACGATAAAGATTTTTACATGCTAACGGAAACCTGCTGCCAGATAGATCTGATTCCCCTTTTCCGCCGGGGCTTCTCCACCGGCCACGGCCATCTGCGTGAGCCCAACTCCATAGAAAGCTATTCCGCCCTGGCCTGCATCGCCATCCAGGCCAACCAGAACGAGATGCACGGCGGCCAGAGCGTGCCCAACTTTGATTACGCCATGGCCCAGGGGGTCAGCAAGACCTTCCGCCAGGAATACTGGAAGGCGCTGGCTACCTATATGCAGGTCAAGGAAGACCTCGGGGAGGAGGAATCCCGGTCTCTGGCGGAGGAGATCCGCGGGCGGGCCGGCGGGGAAATCCGCATGGGAGAGGAGGAGGACTTCGTCCGCCGCTTGGCGGCGGCCGTCATCCCGGATCGCCTGCCCAGGATTCTCCAGGCCCATGCCCATGCGGCGGGAAAGGCCGTCCGGGCTGTGGAGCGGCGGACTTACCAGGCCATGGAGGCGTTCATCCATAACCTCAATACCATGAACTCCCGGGCCGGAGCCCAGGTGCCGTTCAGTTCCGTGAACTACGGCACGGACACCTCCCCTGAAGGGCGCATGGCAATCAGAAACCTGCTCCTGGCTACCCAGGCCGGACTGGGCAACGGCGAAACCTCCATTTTCCCGGTTCAGATTTTCAAGATCAAATCCGGCCTGAATTTTCATCCCCAGGATCCCAACTACGATCTCTTCCAACTGGCCATGGCCACATCCGCCAAGCGCCTCTTTCCCAATTTCAGCTTCCTGGACGCCCCCTTCAACCTGCCCTATTACAAGCCCGGGGACTACAATACGGAGGTGGCCTACATGGGCTGCCGCACCAGGGTGCTGGGCAATGTCCACGACCCGTCGCGGCAGGTTATCTGCGGCCGCGGCAACCTGAGCTTCACCTCCGTCAACCTCCCCCGCCTGGGCCTTGAAGCCCGAGGGGAAATCTCCGCTTTTTACGGCCTGCTGGAGGACCGCGTCCGCCTGATCTTCCGCCAGTTGATGCACCGCTTCAAGATCCAGAGTTCCAAGAAGGTGCGTAATTATCCCTTCCTGATGGGGGAAGGCATCTGGCTGGACTCGGACAATCTGGACTGGGATGATTCCATCGCCGAAGTACTCAAGCACGGCACCCTCACCTTGGGCTTCATCGGTTTGGCGGAGACCCTGAAGGCCCTTACGGGTAAACACCACGGCGAAAGCGAGGAAGCGCAGCGGCTCGGCCTGGAAATTGTTGGCCGCATGCGCCGCCTCACGGATGAGGAATCGGAAAATACCGGCCTGAATTTCTCCCTCCTGGCCACCCCGGCGGAAGGCCTCAGCGGGCGCTTCGTGGAGCTGGACCGCAAGCGCTACGGCCTGATCCCGGGCGTTACCGACCGCCCTTACTATACCAATTCCTTCCACATCCCGGTTTATTGCACCCTGCCGGCTTTCCGTAAAATTCGGCTGGAGGCTCCCTACCATGCCCTGACCAATGCCGGGCATATCACCTATGTGGAACTGGATGGCGATACCTGCAAAAATCTGGAAGCTTTTGAGGCTGTTATCCGCTATATGCATGAACAAGGCGTGGGCTACGGCTCGGTGAACCACCCTCTGGACAGAGACCCAGTCTGCGGGTATGTCGGGGCTATCAACGATGTCTGCCCGCGTTGCGGCCGCAGGGAAGGCGAGGGCCTCAGCCCTGAGGTTCTGCGCGCCCTGCGTCGCCAATACCCTGATGTCCCGCGGTGGGAATGCTGATCCACCCGGCGCGCGCCGCCCACCCCCATAGTGGGGAAAACCAGAAAGGAGAACTCGTCCCATGTTGATGGATCCCCATCGTACCCAGGAAACAAAACAGGATTCCCCCAGGCTGATCGGCGTCGGCGTGGCCTTTGAGCGCACCCGGCGCATAACCGGCTACCTGGTGGGCACCCTGGACCGCTTCAATAACGCCAAAAGAGCGGAGGAACGGGACCGGGTCAAGCACAGTGTCGGATGATCCGGCCGGCCGGCGGCCGG
>JAISMK010000115.1 GCA_031276785.1 Desulfovibrio sp.
CACGGCGGATTCGCTGATGATCAACACGACCGGATCCATGCCCCGTTTCCGGAACCAACCCCAAAAGCCCCATTGCCGGGAGCCGATGCTGGTCAGAGCCTGGCGGATGTCCCGCTGAAAGACTATGATCACAATCAGGAAGAGCGAGCCGAGAACGTTTTCCAGCAGCAGGTTCAAGGTTACAAGGCCGATGCGGTTGGAAAGAAAATAGGCGATGATCAGGATCAGCAGGCCGTAGATGGCAGATACCGCCCTGGTTTGCTTGACCATAAGGATCAGGTGGTAAAAGAGCAGAGTAACCAGGGAGATGTCCAGAACATCCCGCCAGGACAGAGAAAGAGAGGTGAAGGGAAGTTCCATTCCTCGTATCCGGTATCAGCAGGTGGTGGCAGCAGAGTATTCCGCAAGGCCTGGCCCGGTCTGCGGCCGGCACTCCAGGAGGGTGGTCAAGGCAAGGGTGGCCCGGGCCGCTCGCGCGTCGTGCACCCTGTGGACGGCTACCCCCTTGCGGGCCAGAAAGGCCGTAATTACCTGGGTATGCATGTCCCGTTCCCTGGCGGGGTAGCCGGTTATGTCGCCCAGAAAGGATTTGCGGGAAACGCCGAAAAAAAGCGGACGGCCAAATGCGCCCAGGCGGTCAAGCCTTTCCAGCAGCCTCAGGGTGTGTTCAGTGGTTTTGCCGAATCCCGGGCAGGGGTCCAGAAGAATGCGTGATTCCGGCAATCCGGCCTGGGCCAGGGTTTCCAGGCGCTCTTCAAAATAGCGCGCCAAATCTTCCGCTATATCTTCGTAATGGGGATTTTTGCACATATCCGCCGGTCGCGCGGGGCTGTGCCCCAGGATGTAGGCCGGCCGGTAGTGGGCCAGAACCTCGGCTAGGCGAGGATCAAAGGTACAGCCGGAGACATCGTTGATGATGTCCGCTCCCATTTCCAGAGCCAGAGCTGCTGTTTTCGCGCGAAAGGTATCAACGGAAACGAGAAACGGCAGGGTTGCAGCCGTTCCGTCCGGAGCCAGAAGGGTCACAGGATTCTCCCCGGGAGCGGTATCCGCCCGCCAGGCCAGGGTCCGGGCCAGGGCAGGGCGCAGACGGCGCATTTCCTCTTCCGGTCCTATATCTTCGGCTCCGGGACGGGTGGACTCAGCTCCCAGATCGATAATTCCGGAGCCTTCTGCCACCAGTTGGCGGACGCGCGCCATAGCCTCGTCCGGATCCCGGTACAGGCCGCCGTCGGAAAAGGAGTCCGGCGTGAGGTTCACGATGCCGGCGATGAGGGATGGCAGAGGGGCAAGACGCGCTCCTCCCCGAAAGGTCCAGGGAGACTCCGCCAGGGAAGGTAGCATCAGGATCCCGCCTTTGGCGGCGCCGCATCGTCCTCTACCGCGCTGTTCTCCTCCGCAGCGTTTTCCGTTCCGGCCGCGCCGGTGGCTTTGGCTGAAGATTCCGCGTCTTCGTCCGCGCCGGGGGCTTTGTCCGCGCCGGGGGCTTTGAGCGGAGTGGCCGGGTTTCCGGCGGCGCGGGACAGGGCCGCCCCCAGAGGAGAACGGGCCGGCGCATAGGGCGCTTTAGCCATGGAGTTCAGTAGCCTGGAGGGAGGGCCGTCTTCGTCCGTCTTCTCCGTCTGGTCGTCAGAGGGGGAGGCGGCGGGAGGCGGCTCATCCTCCGCCGCCTGAGCGGGAGGACCGCCCTTTTTGCTGAGTTTCCGGGCATCAGCCGCGGCGTTGCGGCGTTCCTCCACCCGGCGGTATTCATCTTCATCCATGGGAGGCAGCGGCTTGTCTTCCATGAGCAGGTCCACCTCCTCGCCCGTAAGAGTCTCCCGATCCAGCAGGGCCGTTGCTATGCGGTGCAGCAGATCGAGATTTTCGCGCAACAGGGAGAGGGCCGTGTTCATGGCGGTGTCAATGATCCGTTTGACTTCGGCGTCCACCAGGCGGGCGGTGGCCTCGCTGTGATCCCGATTGGTGACCCATTCGCGTCCGATAAACACCTCCTGGCTCTGATCCCCGATGGCCATGGGGCCGACGGCTTCGCTCATGCCGAGTTGGCAGACCATGGATCTGGCTGTTTTGGTGGCTCTTTTGATGTCGTCGGCGGCGCCTGTGGTGTAGCGGTCGAAAATTACCAGTTCCGCCGCTCTGCCGCCCAGAAGGATGGTGATGCGGTTTTCCAGTTCCGAGCGGCTGCTGCTGTACTTGTCTTCCTCCGGCAGGGACATGGTTACCCCCAGAGCACGGCCGCGGGGAATGATGGAAACCTTGTGGATGGGATCCGTTTCCGGCAGGAGCTTGGTGATGATGGCGTGCCCGGCCTCGTGGTAGGCGGTATTTTTCAGTTCTTCGGGAGACTGCACCATGGTGCGACGCTCTTTGCCCATAAGCAGCTTGTCCTTGGCGTTCTCAAAATCCCGCATGTCCAGAAAGTTCTTGTTCTCCTTGGCCGCGAGCAGAGCTGCCTCATTGACCAGATTTTCCAGGTCAGCCCCGGAGAATCCCGGCGTGCCTTTGGCCAGAACCTCCAGATTGACGTCCCGGGCCAGGGGGGAACGCTTGGAGTGTACCTCCAGGATTTGCCGCCGGCCGCGGACATCGGGCGGGGGCACCACCACCTGGCGGTCAAAGCGGCCGGGCCTGAGAAGAGCGGGATCCAGAACATCGGGCCTGTTGGTGGCGGCAATGAGGATAACCCCTTCGTTGCCTTCAAACCCGTCCATTTCCACCAG
>JAISMK010000116.1 GCA_031276785.1 Desulfovibrio sp.
TAGAGCAGTTCAACTTTGAAAAAGTTGGACTGCTCTGCAAGGATTTGCCTGCGAATCCTTGCCGCGAGATGGTTGCAGGCGAGCTTTGCTCGCCGTTAAGCAACCATCTCAAAGCGAAATTGGTCTAGTACGCTGTAACATTTAAAATTGCGGATAAATTTACGGCGTACTAACGCCGGGCTTTAAGCTCGGCACGCCGCTGCAGGCGGCGGAGCAAGCCGAAAACCACGCTTTTCGGCGCAACGATCTTACCACTTAAAACGCAGTTTTAAGTGGTACATGGTACTAGAGCAATTTCAAAATGTAATTGCTCCGGAGTCCGCGCGGGCGGCGGTGTTCAGTTCAGCCCTTGCGGGCGCGTTCCTGCAGCATGGCGACAGCGGGAAGTGTTTTGCCCTCAAGAAATTCCAGAAAAGCCCCTCCGGCGGTGGAGCAATAGGAGATCTCGTCATAGAAACGGTACTTTTCCAGAGCGGCCAGGGTATCGCCGCCGCCGGCGATGGAAAAGGCGGGACTGCCGGCTACGGCGGCGCAAACGGCTTCCGTGCCTTTGCCGAACTGGTCCGTTTCAAAGGCGCCCACAGGGCCGTTCCAGACGATGGTGGCGGCCCCGGCCAGGATGTCGGCGTACAGGGAGGCTGTTTGGGGGCCGATGTCCAGAATCATGTCCTCATCCCCCACCTGCCCTACGGGTTTGACGGCGGCAGGGCTGCCGGGGGAGAGAGAGGGGCCTACAACCACATCCACGGGGATTGGAATATCTCCGCCTGTCTTTCTGGCGGCGGCCATCAGGCGGGCGGCTTCGCCCACCAGATCGGGCTCAAACAGAGATAGCCCCAGGTTGTGACCGGCTGCTCTGATGAAATTGTTAGCTATGCCGCCGCCCACGATGAGGCGGTCAACCTTTGGGAGCAGGGCATCCAAAACGGTCAGCTTGGTGGAAACCTTGGATCCGCCTATGATGGCGACAAAGGGGTGTTCAGTCTTGGCCAGGGCGCGTTCCAGAGCGTCCAGTTCCGCCCCCAGGAGAAGACCGGCGCAGGCGGTGGGGGCGAAGTATCCGGCCCCGCAGGTGGAGGCCTCGGCCCTGTGAGCGGTGGCAAATGCGTCCATAACGTAAATGTCGCAGAGGGCGGCATATTTTCTGGCCAGTATCTCGTCGTTTTTCTTCTCGCCCTTATTAAAGCGCACATTTTCGCACAGAATGACCTCTCCGTCCGCCAGGGAAACGCCTTCCAAATAGTCGGCCACCAGGGGCACCGGCGAACCTAGCAGGCGGGAGAGTTCCTTCGCCACCGGGGCCAGGGATTCCTCCATAGTGGGCAGGCCCTCCGCCGGCCGTCCCAGGTGGGAAAGCAGGATGACTTTGGCCCCGGACTCGCGGGCCAGGCGGACGGTGGGCAGAGAGGCGGTGATGCGGGCCAGGCTGGTGACCGCGCCGTTTTTCACCGGAACGTTGAAATCCTCCCGGATCAGGACGCGCTTGCCGCGCAGATCCAGGTCGGCCATGCGGAACATGTTCATATAGGGGATCTCCTTGGGCAGGTGAGGGTATGCGTGCTGAAGCAAGTTTAGAGCAGTTTAACTTTAGAGCAGTTCAACTTTGAAAAATTGGACCGCTCTGCAAGGATTAGCCTGCGAATCATTCCGGGCATTTCAAGCGTGAAATGCTCTGAATCCCGGCCGCGGTATGGGCGTAAAAATGCTCTACAGGGAGATACCGGCGGAATGCAGGGCCTGGTTATAGGCAACCAGAGTCCGGCGCAGAAACTCCTCACCGGAAAAGCTCAGTATACGCCTGCCCAGTTCTTCCTGCAACCGTTGCAGCCAGTAGCCGTCGCAGACGGCCTTTTCCAGGAGGCCGGCCATAGCCTTAACATTGTCCGGCGGGAACAGGGCCTCTACCGGCAGAAGATCGGGCATGACACCCACATCCGTGCCCAGCAAAGGACGATGGCAGGACATGATTTCCAGAGCCGCCCGGGCAATGGCCTCTGACCCCTTGGAGGCTATCAGGCCGATGTCCATGGCGCTGATGAGGGCCGGCACGTCAGAACATTTTCCTGTTATGACCGCAGCTTCCGCCAGTCCCGTACCCACCAGCCAGCCTGTCACCCGCTCACGGGAAAGACCGGCGGGAAAGCCCGCCAGAAGCAGACGCAGGCGGCGCCGCCAAGGCGCGCCGTCTTCCCCCTGCCGGAGCAGGGCCACGGCCCGGATGGCTTCCTCTTGGCCCTTTACGGAGTCAAAGCGTCCCAGCAGGCCGATAACCGTATGGTCCTCGGCGAACCCCCAGGCGGTGCGCATCTCCCGGCGTCCTTGGAGGGAAAAACGGAACTGTTCCCGATCAACGCCTCCCACAATAAGGTGGATTTTTTTTGCCGGCGTGCCCAGGCGTTGCGTGCAGGCGAGCAGGGCGCGGCTGTTGGTGACGATAACCGCGTCCGCGCAGCGGTTGTGCAGCAGGCGGTTGGGCGGGTTGTTCCGGGGCGGGCGCCGGTCGCCGCGGGTCCGGACCAGGGCGAAGGGAAGCCGCATGCCTTTGAGCATTCCCCAGAGGATCATGCCTTCGCCCCGGTGGCAGTTGACCAGATGGGGGCGAAAGGCGCGTACCAGGTTCCGCAGGGCGCGCAAAAGGGCGGGCGCGCGCAGAGGGTTGGCGGAATTGAGATCCAGGCCCAGCGGAGAAAGCCCCAGAGCCTCCGCCGCGCGGAAGGATTCGGTGTCCGGAAGCCCAAGAACCAAAACCTCATGGCCGGCATCCCGGAGCAGGCGGGACAGGAACAGGCCGTACCAGGCGCAGGCGTTATACCAGCGCACGTTGACCACCTGGATAAGACGCAGCCGTTTTGCCATGGCCGCTGTCATGCCACCAATCATCAGGAATGGCAAGGCGGATGGAGATCCGTCCGCCGCCGGTGAAAATGCTCTATGGCCGGAAGCGCCGCAGGCGCAGGGCGTTGACCAGAACCGAGAGCGAACTCATGGACATGGCCGCCGCGGCCAGGACGGGATTGAGGAGGGGGCCGCCGAATAGATACAAAGCGCCGGCGGCTACGGGTATGCCGGCTGTATTGTAGATGAAGGCCCAGAAGAGGTTTTGCCTGATGATGCGCAGAGTGCTGCGGCTGAGGCGTATGGCGGTGGGCACATCTCTGAGATCGCTTCGCATGAGGACAATGTCGGCTGACTCCAGGGCAATGTCCGTCCCGCTGCCTATGGAGATGCCGACATCAGCCTGGACGAGCGCCGGAGCGTCGTTAACGCCGTCGCCCACCATGGCCACGCGCCGGCCTTCCTTCTGTAGTCTGGAGATTTCCTGCGCCTTGTCCTTGGGCAGAACCCCGGCAAAAACCCGGTCTATGCCTGTTTGGGCGGCGACTGCCGCGGCGGTACGCGCGTTGTCCCCCGTGACCATCGCCACGCTGATACCCATGCCGCGCAGGGAGCGGATGGCTTCGGCGCTGCCGGGTTTGGGCACATCGGCCACAGCGATGAGGCCGGCAAGCTTGCCGTCCAGAGCAACATATACGGGAGTCTTTCCCTCGCCGGCGAGTCTGTCCGCCTCTTCCTCCAGAGAGCTGCAGGAGATTTTTCGTTCGTCCAGTAGCCGGCGGTTGCCCGCCAGGACGTTGTTGCCGCCCACGGCGGCCTCAAGGCCGAGGCCGGGAAGGGCGCGGAAGCCCGCCGCCGGGAGAAAGTCCAGGCCCAGAGTTTCGGCTTTCCTCACAATGGCCCGGCCCACTGGATGCTCGGAACCCTTTTCCGCCGAGGCTGCCAGCCGTAGCAGGCCTTCAGCCCCACCCGCCCCGCTGCAGGCGGCAAGGTCCGTCACCTCCGGCCTGCCCTCGGTTATGGTGCCTGTCTTGTCCAACACCAGCGTGTCAATGGCGCAGGCTGTTTCCAGGATTTCCCCGCCTTTGAAAAGGATGCCGCATTCCGCGCCCCGGCCGGTGCCCACCATGACTGCGGTGGGCGTGGCAAGACCCAGTGCGCAGGGACAGGCGATAATCAGGACGGATACAAATATGGTCAGGGCGAAGGAAAGGCTCTGTCCCGAGAGATACCAGGCTGCCGCTGCCCCTGCCGCTGTCGCGCAGACGGCCGGCACAAAGTATCCGGCGGCAATGTCCGCCAGTTTGGCAATGGGCGCTTTGGAACCCTGCGCCGTCTCCACCAGTTTGATAATCTGCGCCAGGGCGGTATCGCCGCCCACCTTGTCAGCCTGGAAGCGGAACACGCCGTTAGTGTTGAGGGCGGCGGCATATACCGGATCCCCCGCCCTTTTGTCAACCGGCATGCTCTCGCCGGTAAGCATGGATTCGTCCACAGCGGACTCTCCCCAGGTGACTGTTCCGTCCACGGGTATCTTCTCTCCGGGCCTGACCAGGAGGATCTGTCCGATTTCAACCTCCTCCAGGGGGATTTCCAGCTCTTTGTCGTCCCTGATCACCGTTGCCGTCTTGGGCGCAAGATCCATTAGTTTCCTCACGGCTTCCGACGTTCTGCTCCTGGCCGCGGCCTCCAGCCATTTGCCGAGAAGAATGAGGGAGATGATTACTCCGGCGGACTCGAAGTACAGGTTGTCCACCGCCGCGTGGTTGCCGGAGGCCGCAAGTCTGGTGGAATACAGGCTGTACAGGGCCGCGGCGGCCGTTCCCAAGGCGACCAGAGAGTCCATGTTGGGCGCACCCGCCAGGATCGCCCTGACCCCCCCCGCGTAAAATCCCCGGCCGACGAAAATAATCGGCAGGGCTAGCAGGAGCTCGGCTAGAGCGTAGCGCAACGGGTGCGGCATGGGATGGAGGGGAGGCGGAAAGGGGAGCCAGTGCAGCGATGGCGTCATGGGAACCATGGCCAGATACAAAAGCGGTAGCCCGAAGGCGGCCGAGAAGAGAAAACGCCTTCGGTGAGAGCGGATTTCCTCTCCCTTGCGTAGCCGATCCTCGTCCCCGGAGCCTTGCCTGTTCACGTCCGATACGCGAAAACCGGACTTTTCAATGGCTTCCCGGATTACGGGGATCTCTGTCCTCGCGGGATCAAAGGAAACGGATGCGCGCTCTGTGGCCAGATTGACCGAAGCGGACAACACCCCCTCCAGCCTGCCCAGAACCTTCTCTATACGCGCGGCGCAGGCGGCGCAGGTCATGCCGCCGATGACCAGAGTCTCCGCGCGCAGGGACGTTTTTCCGTGTGCCGCGTCTTTTCTCATGATGCGCCGCGTGTTCTCCGGAGCGTTTCAAAGTGAAATTCTCTGAAATGTTCTAAATAGTCGATGCTGAAAAAGTCGAAGACGCCTTTTTCAGAAAGGCACGTCGGCTTCAGGCGCCGCTTCGCGGACGCCACAAGCAAGTTGCGACTCACCTTTCGCCGCGCCCGGTCGCTTGGCAGCGACCGGGATAGTCGGCCCTGGCGGGTATTTACGATTGACACAACATGCGTTTTTGTAAAAATTATACTATTATATCAATATGTTTGATGTTTTTTCAGGGCCGACTAAATATTGAATCCCTTCAGGCGTTCCATGGCCTCTTGGGTGTCGGCGGAAGTCCCGAAGCCCGTCAGGCGGAAATGCCCTTCGCCGCTGGGGCCAAAGCCGACGCCCGGGGTGCCCGCGATACCCAGGCGGTTCAGGAGGGCATCGAAAAAACCCCAGGAGTCCAGGCCGGTGGGCAGACGGACCCAGACATAGGGGGCGTTGACTCCGCCGGAAACCGTCAGGCCCAGAGTCTGGAACCCTTCCCGGATGCGCCGGGCGTTCTCTTGATAGCCGGCAATGATGGCCCGCGTTTCCTTTTTCCCCTGGGGAGTGTGCGTGGCCTCGGCAGCCCGCTGAATGATGTAGGGACAGCCGTTGTATTTGGTGGTCTGGCGGCGCAGCCAGAGATCGCGCAGGGGAACAAGGGCGTTGCCGGGGCCGCGCCCGCGTACGCTGGAAGGAACAACCGCAAAACCGCAACGCAGGCCGGTAAAGCCCGCTGTCTTGGAATAGCTGCGGAACTCCACAGCCACTTCGCGGGCTCCGGGGATCTCATAGATGCTGCGCGGAATGCCCGGTTCGGTAATATAGGCTTCATAGGCTGCATCGTAGAATATGACGCAGTCTTGCTCCCGCGCGTACCCAACCCAGCGGGCCAGATCGTCCCGGCTGAGGACGGCTCCGGTGGGGTTATTGGGATAGCACAGGTAGATTAGGTCCGGCCGCCGGCGGGGAAGATCAGGGCGGAAATTGTTGTCCGCCGTGCAGGGCAGGTAGATCAGTCCCTGAAAGCGCCCCAGACTGTCCGCCGGACCCGCCCGGCCGGCCATGACATTGGAATCCGCATAGACCGGATAGACAGGATCGGTAATGGCCACCAAGCAGCCCTGGTCGAAGATTTCCTGAAAGTTGCCAAGGTCTTCTTTGGCCCCATCCCCAATGAAGACATCATCCGGATCAATGCCCAGTCCCTGGTATGCGTCCCGGACAATGGCCTCGCGCAGAAATGCGTACCCCTGCTCCGGGCCGTAGCCGCGGAAGCCTTCCTGCCGCGCCTGCTCGTCCACGGCCTGATGCAGAGCGCTGATTACCGATGGAGGCAGGGGAGCGGTCACATCGCCTATGCCTAGGCGGATGACGCGCTTTTGGGGATCGCGCGCGCCGTGCTCCTGCACCCGCCGGGCGATTTCCGCGAACAGGTAGCTCCCTGGCAGGTCGAGATAGTGGGCGTTGATGCGGGACATAGGGCATGCTCCGGGGCTGGCGTTTTTTAGGGAAACGCCGATTTATTCCGTTTGGACCGCGTTGCTCGTTTTTTTTTTTGCAGAGGGGCAGGACGGAAGAGTCCAGCATCTCTGCAAAAAGAACTCGCGCCTTGCCAAACGAAAAAACTCAGCGTTTTCGAAATCCATTTAATCAGTGCTTTCTTAGAGCAGTTTAACTTTGAAAAAGTTGGACTGCTCCACAAGTATTTACCTGTAAATTCTTGCCGCGAAATGCTTGCAGGCGGGTTTTGCCCGCCGTCAAGCAAGCATCTCAAAGCGAAACGGCTCTAAGGCCCAAACGCGGTTTCGCCGAAACCTGGAGGGCGGGCGGCGCAGGGCCTTTTCCCCGGTAAATTCGTCAGGAACCAATGATGTATTCCCCGGAGAAGACGAAGGTCGCTCCGCCGGTCATATAAATGGCGCCATCCCCGGCCCATTCGATTTCCAGTTCGCCACCGCGCAGTTCCAGCACGGCCGCACGCTCCGTCCAGCCGTTCAGCACGCCGGCCGTGAGAGCCGCGCAGGCCCCTGTGCCGCAGGCCAGGGTTTCGCCCGATCCGCGCTCCCAGACCCGCATACGGATCCTCTTTCGGTTAATAATTTCAACAAATTCTGTGTTGACGCGTTTGGGGAACCAGGGATGGCGTTCACACGGCGGCCCGAAGCGTTGCAGATTGAAATCCGCCACTTTGGGCACGGGAATGACTAGATGCGGATTACCCATGGAAACGGCGGTGCCGCGAAAGCTGGTCCCGTCCACAAGAATGTCCTGATCGATAAAGGACTCGCCCTCGGCCTCCATGGGGATGTCCGCAGGAGTGAGGATGGGGCGTCCCATCTGGACGCGTACCGTTCGCACCAGGGATCCCTCAGTGTTAAGGGCCAGGATGCGTATGCCGGCAAGGGTTTCCAAGGTGATCTCGGTTTTCGTCGTCAGTCCTTTTTCATAAAGATATTTGCCGATGCAGCGGGTGGCGTTTCCGCACATTTCCGCCTCGGAACCGTCCGCGTTGAAGATCCGCATGCGAAAGTCAGCCCGGTCCGAAAGGCCGATAAGAACAAGCCCGTCGCCGCCAACGCCGAAGTGCCGGTCGCTCACGGCCACGGCCAATGGAGCGGGGTCGGCCAGGGGGGAGGTGAATTCTTCCACATAGATGTAGTCGTTGCCTAGACCCTGCATTTTCGTGAAGGGCAGGCGGCGCGGCAGTCTCTTGTCCGAGACGGGCGCGGGCCGGCAGGAGAAAGTGGAGGTGCTGCTCATGCTCGTTCCTTGGCTGCGGACGGCATCCGCGGCAAAAATATAGCCGTCCGGGAGAAAAATGGCAACCTGGCGACCCGACGCGGATTTTTGTCCCGCGCGCACGTAGGGAAAATTTCAAAGTTAAACATATTTAAGCTGAATCTCCCTCAAAAGATATCCTCAATAATACGCTCCGCTACCCGCAAGCCATCGCTGATGGCCCGGACCACCAGCGACGGTCCCAGAGCGGCGTCGCCGCAGGCGTATGCGTCCGCTTCCGGCAGGCGGCCTCCGGCGTCCCTGGGCAGGCGGCCGGAGGCATCGGGCCGCATTCCCAGGTATTCCAGCAGGGGATCAGCGCGTATGCCGGTGAAGCCCATGGCCAGCAGGACCAGGTCCGTCTGCAGGACAAAGCCGGAGTCATCCGCAACCACTGGCTGGAGGCGTCCTTGATCTGTCTTCCAGGCCACCGGCGCGCAGCACGCCGCGCTCACCCGATCCGGGCGATCCGGATCGGCGCTGAAGGCTGTGGTCATAACGTTCCAGCGGCGTTCGCCGCCTTCCTCGTGGCTACTGGAGGTGCGCAAGACGCGCGGCCACTGGGGCCAAGGATTGTCCGGCCCGCGCCGTTCCAGGGGTTTGGGCATGATCTCCAGTTGCAGGACGGAGATGGCGCCCTGTCTCCAAGCGGTGCCCACGCAGTCCGAGCCGGTGTCGCCGCCGCCGATGACAATGACCCGTTTGCGCCGGGCAGAGAATTCCTCCGGCAGAGCTGCCTGCTCGCCGCTGACAACCCGGTTCTGGGCCGCCAGGTAGTCCGTGGCGAAAAGGATACCGGACAGGCTGCGTCCGGGAACGGGCAAATCGCGTTTCTGCCGGGCGCCTACGGCCAGAACCAGTACGCCGTGGCGCTGCCGCAGCAGGCGGCCGGAGAAATCGGTCCCGGCGTCAACCCCGCACTCAAAAAGTATGCCTTCCTGTTCAAGGAGGCGGATGCGGCGGTCCAGAATTTCCTTATCCAGTTTGAAGTCCGGAATGCCGTAACGGAGAAAGCCTCCCGGACGGGCGTCCCGTTCGTAGACTGTGACCCTGGCTCCTCCCTGGTTGAGGCGCCAGGCGGCGGCCAGACCGGCCGGGCCGGAGCCGATGACGGCCACCGTCGGGCCGCGCCGCTGTTTTGGCGGCCGTGGACGGACCCATTGCCTGGCGAAGCCGTGTTCGATAACGGCCAGTTCAACCCGGCGGCAGGGCACGGGAAGGTCATGCAGGCCCTGGACGCAGGAGCCTTCGCACAGGGCCGGGCACAGTCTGGCGGTGAATTCCGGAAAGGGACTGGTGGCCAACAGCCGTCTCAGGGCCGTGCCCCAGCGGCCGTCCAAGGCGGCGGCGTTGACTTCCGGCACGGCGTTCTGCAGGGGACAGCCAGAGGCATGGCAGAAGGGTATGCCGCAATCCTGGCAGCGGACCAGCTCCAGGCGCAGTTCCTCCTCCCCGGGCAGGGTTTCCACCGGCTTAAAATCATGGGTTCTTTCGCTCAGGGGCCTGTAATGAGACATGGCAGAGTCCTGTGCCGGCAGAGATAACGCCGCCGGCGTTTTACACCGTCCCGTCTTCCGGGCGGGGCGTTGAGGCGTCCGCCACGGACATTTCTCCGAGAACGCGGCGGTATTCCATGGGAAAGACCTTGAGAAAACGGCCTTTTTCCCATTCCCAGTCCGCCAGAAGACGCCGGGCAAGGGGACTGCCCGTGTAGGCGGCGTGGCGTTCCAGCAGGAGGCGCAGGCGTTCCTCGTCCGCCCGGGTCAGCAGGTCCAGGTCCACCATTTCCAGATTGCAGCGGCTGTCAAACATGCCGTCATTGTCATAGATGTAGGCCAGGCCGCCGGACATGCCGGCCGCGAAGTTCACCCCGGTCAGGCCGAGAATCGCCACCAGTCCTCCGGTCATATATTCGCAGCCGTGGTCGCCCACTCCCTCCACCACGGCCGTTGCCCCGCTGTTGCGCACAGCAAAGCGTTCCCCGGCCCGTCCGCACAGGTACAGTTCTCCGCCCGTCGCCCCATAGAGAACGACGTTGCCGGCAATGATGTTTTTATGCGGAAGAAATTCCGGCGGGGCATCCGCGGGGGGACTGACGATTATGCGGCCCCCGGACAGTCCTTTGCCCACATAGTCGTTGGCTGCGCCGCGCAGGTGCAGAGTCAGTCCCCTGGCTGCAAAGGCGCCGAAAGATTGGCCGGCGTCGCCGTCCAGAGTCAGACGGATGCTGTCTTCCGGCAGGCCGGCAAGACCGCGCGCCCGGACAATGCGCGAGGAGATTTTTGCGCCTGTGGTGCGATCCGTATTGTGTATTACGCAGGTCCGCTCCAGCCGCCCACCGCCGGCCAGGACGCGATCCACCAGAGGCAGCAGGGAGTCATCCAGCCCTTTGCCTGCCGGGGAGATGCCCTCGGGGGGGCCGGTATAGCGCCGTTCGCCGCTCTCCGGGACATGGAGCAGATCGGAAAAATCCAGATAGCGGGTCTGAGGCAGGTCAGGGTGCGGCCGGAAGGCAAGCCGCTCCACCTGCCCGGTCATCTCCGCCATGGTCCGAAAGCCGAGTTTGGCCATGATTTCGCGGACTTCAGCGGCGACAAAGTGAAAAAAGGCGCGCACATGCTCCGGCTTGCCCGCAAAACGGGAGCGCAGGGCCGGATCTTGAGTGGCCACGCCCACAGGACAGGAGTTGGAGTGGCATTTGCGCATCATCAGGCAGCCCATGCTTACCAGGACTGCCGTGGCAAAGCCGAATTCATCAGCGCCCAGGAGGCAGGCCACGGCCACATCCCGTCCGGTCTTCAACTGCCCGTCGGCCTGAAGGCGGATCCGGCCGCGCAGGTTATTGCGCACAAGAGTTTGCTGCGTCTCAGCCAGGCCGATTTCCCAAGGACAGCCTGAATGCATTATGGAAGACAGGGGCGAGGCTCCGGTGCCTCCGTCAAAGCCGGAGATGAGAATGGTATCGGCCAGGGCTTTGGCCGCCCCTGCCGCTATTGTACCCACGCCGGTTTCCGAAACCAGCTTGACGGAAAGACGGGCGGCGTCATTAGCTTGGCGCAGGTCATAAATCAGTTGGGCGATGTCTTCAATGGAATAAATGTCGTGGTGCGGCGGGGGAGAAATCAGGCTGACTCCGGGCGTGGAGTGGCGTACCCGGGCGATTTCCCCGTTGACCTTGTGCCCTGGAAGCTGTCCCCCTTCCCCTGGTTTGGCGCCCTGAGCGATTTTGATCTGCAGTTCATCAGTGTTGACCAGATATTCCAGGGTTACGCCGAAACGGCCGCTGGCCACCTGCTTTATGGACGAGCGCAAAGATGCGCCGTCCGGCAGTGGCCGGTAGCGGGCGGGATCTTCCCCCCCCTCGCCGCAGTTGGAGCGGGCGCCCATGCTGTTCATGGCCCTGGCCAGAGTTTCGTGAGCTTCACGGGAAAGGGAGCCGAAAGACATGGCTCCGGAAACGAATCGGCGGATGATATTTTCCTCTGCTTCCACTTCTTCCGGGGGGAGGGGAGGACGCTCCGGGTCCGGGGCGAAGTCCAGCAGGTGGCGCAGGGTAAAGGCTTTACCCGGAGGGCTGTTGATCAGCCCGGCATAGCGGCGGTAGGCGTCCTTATCATGGTTGCGCACCGCCTGCTGCAGCAGGGTGATGGTCTCCGGCGTCCACAGATGGGCTTCGCCGTCGCGGCGAAAGCGGTAGGTACCGCCCACCGGCAAAAGCCCTTCCATAGAGGCGGGCTTTTCCTCCTTCGTTCCGCCGGAGGTGACGTTTTCGCCTTCCCGCTGCCGTAGAGCCAGATCCCGTCTGTACAGACAGGCATGTTCGATGTGTTCCAGCTCAATCCCCCCGATGCGCGAGGAGATGGAGGGGAAATAGGCGCGCATCAGGTTCCGGCCCAGGCCTACAGCCTCAAAAATCCCCGCCCCCCGGTATCCGCGCAGGGTGGAAATGCCCATTTTGGACATGATTTTCCGCAGGCCGGCGCAGAGGGCCTGAACGTAGTTCTCTATGGCCCTGGTGGGGGAAACCGGGTCGCGGAAATCTCCGCGCGCGGCCATGTCCCCCACGGTTTCAAAGGCCAGCCAGGGGTTGACGGCCGCGGCTCCAAGGCTGAGCAACATGGCTATATGGTTGCTCTCGCGCGCTTCGCCGGTTTCACACACCAACCCGATATCCACCTCCCCTCCCTTGCGTAGCCTGCGGTTCACGGCGGCCACGGCCAAGGGGGCGGGAATGGGCAGTTTTTCGCCGTCCGCTTCTCTGTCGGAGACAACGATAATTCCCACGCCATCCTCGACTGCCAGCCCGGTTTCTTCTTCCAGGCGGCTTAGAGCCCTGGCCAGGGCGCTGCCGGGCTTTTCCCCAGGAAGCGGCCTGAAGGTCCCGTTCAGGGTGCGGCAGGAAAAGCCGTCCTGATGCAGCTCCCGCAGGCGCAGGAGGTCGTCGTTGGAAAGTATGGGGTGGCGGAGCTTGATCAGGCGGGCTTGTAGGGGTTCTTCTTTCAGGATGTTCGGCTTGTAGCCGATGAAGGTCATCAGGGACATGACCAGGGCTTCCCGGATGGGATCCAAGGGGGGATTGGTTATCTGGGCGAATTGCTGTCGGAAATAGGAGAACAGAGGCTGCGGCCGCGTGTCCAGAACCGCCAGGGGGATATCCGCGCCCATGGATCCCACCGGCTCGCTGCCTTTTTCCGCCATGGGCAGGAGCAGGATGTCAATGTCGTCCCTGGTATAGCCGAACAGACACTGGAAAAAGGCCAGAGACTCAACTTTCAGGGAAAAGTCGGTATCGGCGCTGAAAAAGCCGGGGATGTCGATGCGGTTTTCCGCCACCCAGCGGCGATAGGGTTGCAGCCTGGCCAGGTGTCCTTTTATTTCCGCGTTTTCGATCAGTCGGTTGGCTCCTATGTCGGCCAGGATCATTTGCCCCGGCCGCAGGGATCCCTTGCGCACAATCTGGCTTGAAGACAGATCCAGCACGCCCGTTTCCGAAGCCAGCACCAGCAGGCCGTCTCTGGTCTGAAGGTAGCGGGCCGGCCGCAGGCCGTTGCGGTCCAGGCAGGCCCCCACCCTCAGCCCGTCGGTGAAGACGACGGCGGCCGGGCCGTCCCAAGGTTCCATAAGGCCGGCGTGAAATTCAAAAAAGCCGCGCAGATCCGGGCCCATGGGGTATTTTTCCCCCCAGGCCTGGGGGATTAGCATGGCCATGGCATGTTCCATGGACCGGCCGCCCCGCATCAGAAATTCCAAGGCGTTGTCCAGGCTGGCGGAGTCGCTGGCCGATGACTCCAGAAGGGGGAGTATCTTTCCCATGTCCCCGCCGAATAAGGGCGAAGACATCCCCGCCTCCCTGACGGAGAGCCAGCCGCGGTTTCCCCGGATGGTGTTGATTTCCCCGTTGTGGGCCAGACAGCGGAAGGGATGGGCCAGACGCCAGGAAGGGAAGGTGTTGGTGCTGTATCTCTGGTGCATCACGGCAAAGGGAGTCACCACCTGTTCGTCCGACAGGTCCGGATAAAAGCCCGTAACCTGGGAGGCCATCATCATGCCCTTGTAGATGACGATCCGGCTGGAAAGGCTGACCACATACATGCTGTCCGCATCCAGGCCTTCTTTGGCGGCGGCCCGTTCCAGGCTTTTGCGCAGGATGTAGAGGCGCCGTTCCCGATCTTCACCGTCGCCGCACTGCCCATCGCTGACCACAAACTGCCAGATGGAGGGCAGGCTCTGTCTGGCCGTCTCTCCCAGAATGTCCGGATTCACAGGAACAGCCCGCCAAGCCGCCAGCCGCCAGCCTTCCGCCGTGGCGGTTTTTTCCGTCAGTTCCCGGCAGCGCTGCGCTTCCCCTTCCTCCAAGGGGAAAAAGGCCATGCCCAGGCCGTAGGCGCCTTCTGCCGGCAGGGCCTGGCCAAGCCGCCGGCGCAGAAAGGCATGGGGAATACGTAGCAGGATGCCGGCGCCGTCGCCGGAGTCGGAGTCAGCGCCCGCGGCTCCCCGGTGGCTCAGATTGCACAGAGCCTGAATGCCCATCCGCACCACATCATGCCGGGCGTCCCCGTCCAGACGGCAGACGAAGCCTACGCCGCAGGCATCGTGTTCCCATTGTGGATTATACAGGCCAAGCGCACGCATGCGGCATCCTCAACGAAAATCAATGGTGCCAGAGCAGTTCGTTATATTTGGGCAGGGGCCAGTCGGCATCGTCCACCATGCCTTCCAGGGCGTCCACATGGCTGCGGCACTGGGCCAGGATGGGCAGAAGAATGTCGCGGGCAGCCTTGGCCTTTACCGGTATGCCCTCCAAGGCGTCCAGTTCTTCATGTCTGGCGTCCAGTTCGTCCAGAGTCCGCAGCAGGCCGGAGACATGGGCGTGGACCCGGGCATAATAGCCGGAACCGGCGGAGGAAACTTCCGCGGCGTGTTCCGAAGCCGTGAAGGCCGACAGTTTGGCGGCGAATTTCAGGCAGACCGGCAGGACGACGGAGCGGCCCAGAACCTGGGTGAGCTTGGTTTCCACATGGACGGCCTTGACGTAATTGTCCAGAAGGATTTCCTGGCGGGCCAGGATTTCGCGTTCCGAAAGGACGCCGTGGCGCTGGAAGACGGCCATGACTTCGGGGTCGCTGGCATGGGATAGGGCGGTCACGGAATCCCGGAAGTTCGGCAGGCCGCGCTGGGCCGCTTCCATTTGCCATTCCTCGGAGTAGCCGTTGCCGTTGAATACGATGGGACGGTGTTCCTTGAAGAGCCGGGCCAGGAGATTCTGCACCGCCGCGGGCAGGGGGCGATTCTGGCTGACGGCCTCTTCCAGCTCGCTGGCGATGTCGTCTAGAGCGCTGGCAATGGCGGTATTGAGGGTGATATTGGCCGGGGCGATGGGATGGGAGGAACCAACGGCCCGGAATTCAAACTTGTTGCCTGTGAAGGCGAAGGGGCTGGTCCTGTTACGGTCCGAGGCGTATCGGGGGAGCTTGGGCAGAGAGGAGACGCCCACCTCCATAAAACCGCCGGGGGCATGGGGCGTTTTGTCTTTGGCCTCGCCGAGGGCGATGCTGTCCATAACCTGGGTCAGTTGCTCGCCCAGAAAGACGGACAGGATGGCCGGGGGAGCTTCGTTGGCGCCCAGGCGGTGGTCGTTGCCGGCTCCCACGGTGCCGAGGCGCAGGAGGACAGCGTTTTTATGCACGGCCCGCAGCACGGCGGCCAGAAAGACCAGAAACTGGGCGTTGTCCATGGGGGTGGACCCGGGATCCAGCAGATTGTTGCCATCGGAGTCGCACAGAGACCAATTGTTGTGCTTGCCGGAGCCGTTAATGCCGGCAAAGGGCTTTTCGTGCAGCAGGCAGGCGAAGCCGTGCCTTTCCGCCGTGGACCGCAGGATCTCCATGGTCAGCATGTTGTGGTCCGTGGCGATGTTGGCCGTTTCATGCAGGGGAGCCAGTTCGTACTGGCCGGGGGCCACTTCGTTGTGGCGGGTTCGGGCGGGAATGCCCAAGGCCATCATGCGTTCCTCCACTTCGGTCATGAAGGCGAGGACGCGGGGGCTGATGGAGCCGAAGTAGTGGTCTTCCATCTCCTGCCCCTTGCAGGGCCTGGCGCCGAACAGGGTGCGGCCGGCCAGGAGAAGGTCTGTGCGCAGGGTGAAGTAGCGCCGATCCACCAGGAAGTATTCCTGTTCCGCTCCGATCAGGGCGTTGACCGAAGTGGCGGTGGTATTGCCGAAGAGGCGCAGGATGCGCAGGGCCTGGGTGGAAACGGCTTCCAGGGATCGCAGGAGCGGGGTTTTGCGGTCCAGGGATTCCCCTGTATAGGATAGAAAAATACAGGGGATGTACAGGGTTTTGCCGGCCCCGGTATCCATTAGGAAGGCCGGGCTGGTGGGATCCCAGGCCGTATATCCCCGGGCCTCAAAGGTGGAGCGGATTCCGCCGGAGGGGAAAGAGGAAGCGTCAGGCTCTCCCTTGATCAGCATTTTGCCGGAAAATTCCGCCAGGGCCTGCCCGGAGATGCCGGGCGCCGAGGCCAGAAATGTGTCGTGCTTTTCCGCGGTGGCGCCTGTCATGGGCTGAAACCAGTGGGTATAGTGGAAGGCGCCTCGTTCCAGAGCCCATTCCTTCATGGCGCTGGCAATGACATCGGCATCGCCTTCATGCAGGGAACCTCCGCTGGCGATAATTTGTTCCAGGCGGGCGTAAATGTTGCCGGGCAGGCGATCCCGCATGACCTTCATACTGAAGACATCGCGGCCGAAAAGCTCGGCGGGGGGACAATTGGCGGAGACCGCAGGAACAAAGCGCTCGGAGGCAACGGCGGCGCGGACTGTGTTGCGAAGGGTCGCGGACATGGGAACTCCTTACTTCTGATGAGGATGAGGGGGCGGCGCGACAAGGGGCGGCCCGCCACCAGATTCGGTTAGCAACTTTCGTACAAAGAAGAACAAAAAGGAAGGGGCGGGAAAAATTTTTTATTTTTGTGAAATAACAGGATAAAAAATTTTCTCTTCTCCTGGAGTCTTTTACGGACGCCAAGCGTATAGGGCAATAAAGAAACATTGTTGTTGCTTTTTTTGTTGTTTTTACCTAAACGTATTTTTTATGCCAGTGTCTTACCGCTGGGATTCCGTCTGGAAATTGTTCCGGCGGTGGCAGAGCGGATGTCCACTTTGAGGATCGGGCGCAATCCTAAGGAGGCCAGGCGCGTTATTCCCATCGGAATATTTTGGCGTTGAAATTGCATGACTTACTCCGTCCGTCCCTCCAGGCGTAGGCGCAACCGCGTATCAAAGTTAAGCGCCGAAGGGAGTGTTTCGAGATTAGAGCAGTTCAACTTTGAAAAAGTTGGACCGCTCCGCAAAGATTTGCCTGCGAATCCTGGCCGCAAAATGCTTGCAGGCGGGCTTTGCTCTCCGTTAAGCAACTATCTCAAAGCGAAATTGGTCTAAAGAATTCTGCGAGGGTTTATGTTCAAACCGGCATTACTCATGCTGGACGATGGCGTATGTTTTGAGGGAGAGGCTCGGGGAGCGGCCCGGGAGGCCGCCGGCGAGGTGGTCTTTACCACCGGCATGGCGGGCTATCAGGAAACTCTGAGCGATCCTTCTTACCTGGGCCAGATTGTGTCCTTCACCTCTGCCCATGTGGGCAACTACGGCGTAAGTCCCTTGGATGACGAATCCGCGCGTTTTCGCGCCGCCGGGGCCGTATTTCACGATCTTTTCACCGCGGCCGAGGGTATTCCTTTTCCCCATTGGCGGGCCGAGGAATCTCTGGACGCCCGGCTGGCCCGGCAGTGCGTTACCGCCATAGCCGGCCTGGACACCCGCGCGCTCACTCTGCACTTGCGCGAACACGGCGCGCGCGGGGGCATCATCAGCTCTCTGGATCTGGATCGCCCCAGCCTGCTGCGCCGGGCTGGAGAAATTCCTCCCATGCAGGGGCAGGATTTGGCCGTCACGGCCGGCTGCCGGCAAAGTTACGAATTTTCCCCGCCCCTTTCTTCCAGGCCCTCGCACGGCAATAGGCCTCTTATGCGGGTGGCGGTACTGGATTTTGGCGTCAAGCGGTCCATCCTGGTCCATTTGGCCCGGCAGGGCATGGCCGTGAAGATCTGGCCGGCCGTGACCTCAGCTGCCGACATTCTGGCCGATGCCCCGGACGGCGTCCTGCTGCCGAACGGACCAGGAGATCCCGAGCCCTGCGTCCAGGCCGTCAACGTCATCCGCGACCTCCTGGGGCGCGTGCCCCTGTTCGGCATCTGTCTGGGGCACCAGTTGCTCGGTCTGGCCCTGGGCGGCAGAACCTACAAGCTGCCTTTCGGGCACCACGGGGTGAACCATCCGGTTCTGGATCTCTCCACGCGGCGGGTTCTTATTACCAGCCAGAATCACGGCTTTTGCCTGGACCCGGATTCCCTGCCCTCCCGCGCCGCCCCTTCCCATTGGAATTTGAACGACCATACTCTGGAAGGCATGGTGGTCAAGGACGCTCCGGCCTTTTCCGTGCAATTCCATCCTGAGGCCGTACCCGGCCCCACCGAGGCCGGAATTCTTTTTGAGCGTTTCCGCGACCTTATTTTGAACGCAAGGTGAGAATATTACATGCCTAAACGTGACGATTTGCGCACCATCATGGTGCTTGGCTCCGGTCCCATTGTCATCGGCCAGGCCTGCGAATTTGACTATTCCGGCACTCAGGGGTGCAAGGCGCTTAGAGAGGAAGGCTGCCGCGTTGTCCTGCTCAACTCCAATCCGGCCACTGTTATGACCGATCCCGGTTTTTCCGACCGGACCTATATGGAACCCATGAACATCCACATGGCCCGGAGCATAATAATGCAGGAGCGCCCGGACGCCCTGCTGCCCACTCTGGGCGGGCAAACGGCCCTGAACCTGGCCATGCAATTGCACCGGGAGGGCGTGCTGGATTCCTACGGGG
>JAISMK010000118.1 GCA_031276785.1 Desulfovibrio sp.
TAGAGCAGTTCAACTTTGAAAAAGTTGGACTGCTCTGCAAGGATTTGCCTGCGAATCCTTGCCGCGAGATGGTTGCAGGCGAGCTTTGCTCGCCGTTAAGCAACCATCTCAAAGCGAAACTGGTCTAAGGGCATATCTCCGCCCAAGTGCTGCCGCGCAGCGGTTTGGAGTAATTTCAAAATGGAATTGTTCCGGCGGCCGGCTAAAATACATATGGGAGACAAGGATTGAGGCATGAAAAAACCCCGCTATCCTCTGCGGCGTTCCCCCCGTCTGCGCCCCTCCTTCCTTGTCCTGGCCGGCCTGCTCCTGGCGGCGCTTCTTTTGCCCCGCCTGTTTCCCTCCGGGGCCGCCCGTCCGGACAACACCCCGGCGGTCCTGGCCGAGTATCCCGCCGGACCCCTGCCCCCGGATCTCATCTTTGACAAGCTCCTGCTGGAAAAATCCCTGCGCCGCCTCACCGCCTTCCACGGAGACAAAGCCGTGCGCATTTATACTGTGGCTCTGGGGTTCGCCCCTGTCGGGCACAAGCAGTTCCAGGGCGACGGCAAAACTCCCGAGGGTAGATACGCCATAAACGACAAAAACCCACGGAGCGCCTATTACAGAAACCTGGGCATCTCCTATCCCAACAACGCCGACAGCGCCTTTGCCCGTAAAAACGGGAAAAGTCCTGGCGGCGACATCAAAATCCACGGCCTCGCTCCGGCCTATGCCGCCATAGGGGCCTCCCACCGCCTCACCGACTGGACATACGGATGCATCGCCGTTACCAATCCGGAAATTGAGGAACTGTTCAACCGCACCCCCATCGGCACTCCCATTGAAATCGTTCCCTGACGAAAGAGCCCCCGCGCTTTTCCTTTGTCGTTTTTTCCCGTAAAAGAAAAAATCTTTTCCTGCCTTCCCCGGGAGTTTTGCATGTTCAGCCTGATCATCAAAAAAATCTTCGGCTCCTCCAACGAGCGATACATCAGGCAAAAAATGAGCCTGGTCCGGGACATAAACGCTTTGGAACCAGAAATGCGACTACTGGCGGACGCGGACTTTCCTGCGCACATGGCCCGGTTCCGCACCCGCCTGGAGGAGGGGGATGCCAGTCTGGACAGCCTTTTGCCTGAGGTTTTCGCGCTGACGCGCGAAGCCTCGGTCCGCGCCCTAGGCATGCGCCATTTTGACGTGCAGTTGATCGGCGGCATGGTTCTGCACGCCGGCCGGATTGCCGAAATGAAAACCGGCGAGGGCAAAACCCTGATGGCCACCCTGGCGGTCGCCCTGAACGCCCTGTCCGGGCGGGGCGTGCATGTGGTCACCGTCAACGACTACCTGGCCAGGCGGGATGCCGCCTGGATGGGAGCGGTCTACGCCTTTCTCGGCCTTTCCGTGGGCATCATCACCCACGGGCTGAACGATGAAGAGCGCAGGCAGGCCTATGCCGCGGATGTCACATACGGCACCAACAACGAATTCGGTTTCGACTACCTGCGCGACAATATGAAGTTCTACCAGACTCAGTTGGTCCAGCGCGGACATAATTTCGCCATTGTGGACGAAGTTGACTCCATCCTCATTGACGAGGCCAGAACCCCGCTGATCATTTCCGGCGCGGCGGAAGACTCCACCGATCTTTACAACCGGATTGACGCCCTCGTTAAACGCCTGCGGCCGGACATCGACTATACGGTTGACGAAAAGGCCAGGACGGCCATGCTTACCGACGACGGGGTAGCCGCCGTGGAGCGCGCGCTGGACATTGACAACCTTTTCGACGCCCAGCATATCGCCCTGCAGCACCACGTCCACCAGTCCATCAAGGCCTACGGCGTATTCCGCCGCGATGTGGACTATATCGTCAAGGACGGCCAGGTGATCATCGTTGATGAATTCACTGGCCGCCTGATGCCCGGCCGCCGTTTTTCCGACGGGATGCACCAGGCTCTGGAAGCCAAGGAAAGCGTCAAAGTGGAAGCGGAAAACCAGACTCTGGCCTCCATCACCTTCCAAAACTACTTCCGCCTGTACGACAAACTCTCCGGCATGACCGGCACGGCGGATACCGAGGCCGTGGAATTTCAGGAAATCTACGGTCTGGGGGTCATTTCCATCCCCACCCACAAGCCCATGATCCGAAAAGATTTCCCCGATGTCATCTACCGCAGCAAAGAGGAAAAATACGCGGCCATTATCCGGCAAATCCAGGAACTGTATACCGCCGGCCAGCCAGTGCTGGTGGGGACCATCTCCATAGAAACCTCGGAATTGCTTTCCTCCTTGCTTAAAAAAGCTAATGTCGCCCACAATGTCCTCAACGCCAAGCAGCATGAGCAGGAGGCGGGCATCATCGCCGAGGCGGGACAGCGGGGCAAGGTGACCATCGCCACCAATATGGCCGGCCGGGGCACGGACATTGTTCTGGGGGAAGGGGTGCGCGAACTGGGCGGCTTGTTCATCTTGGGCACAGAGCGCCACGAAAGCAGGCGCATTGACAACCAGTTGCGCGGACGTTCCGGACGCCAGGGAGATCCGGGCTGCTCGCGCTTTTA
The DNA here is from genome assembly GCA_031276785.1 of Desulfovibrio sp. Classification (GTDB taxonomy): domain Bacteria; phylum Desulfobacterota; class Desulfovibrionia; order Desulfovibrionales; family Desulfovibrionaceae; genus Frigididesulfovibrio. Next base: position 2,544 of record JAISMK010000118.1, read on the forward strand.
TCTCTCCTTGGAAGACGATCTGATGCGCCTGTTCGGTTCGGACCGCATAGCAAAGATCATGGAGACCCTCGGATTGCGCGATGGTGAATCCATTGAGCACCGCATGATCTCCCGGGCTATTGAAAATGCCCAGAAGCGGGTGGAAGGGCATAACTTTGAAATCCGCAAGACCCTTCTGGACTATGACAATGTCATGAGCCAGCAACGGGATGTCATCTACTCCCTGCGCCGCGACGCCATCTTTGCGGAGAATGTGGAAGAAACTCTCATGGAATTTCTGGACGACACCCTTGGCGACATCTATGCCCCCTATGACGCCTCCCGCGGCAGGCTGAATCCCGAAGAAGAGGCGGTCTTGAAGGCCCGCCTGCAGGAGGTCTTCAACATCAGCCGCCAATGGAAGGAAGTCCGTCTGCCCACCCCGGACGAGGCCCGCGGTTGCGTCCTGGACAGCCTGAACAGCATTCGGGCCTCGGCGCCGGGCATCTATGGCGACATCCTGCGCTATTTTCTGCTGGAGGAACTGGATCGCTGCTGGAAGGAACATCTGCTGAACATGGACCACTTGCGCGACGGTATCGGCTTGCGCGGATACGGCCAGAGGGATCCCAAACAGGAGTATAAACGGGAAGGATTCTCCCTGTTTCAGGAAATGCTCTATCGCATCCATGAAAACATCTTCAAATCTCTTAGCCGCCTGCGTCTTCAGGTGGTTCCCCCGCCTGACGAAGAGCCGGCCCAAGCTCCTTGCGCCGCCCCCTCCTTTACCCATAAGGAGCGGGCCGGAAACGTTTCCTATTCATCCTCCGCCGCTGCCGCGGCAGAGTCCAAACCCACTCCCCAGCGTCGTAAAACCCCCAAGGTGGGACGCAATGAGAAATGCCCCTGCGGCAGCGGCGAAAAATACAAAAACTGCTGCGGCCGCAGAGCCTAATACTATGTGCCGCTAGGCCAATTTCGCTTTGAGATGGTTGCTTAACGGCGAGCAAAGCTCGCCTGCAAGCATCTCGAGGCAAGGATTAGCGGCAAATCCTTGCAGAGCGGTCTGACTTTTTCAAAGTTGAACCGCTCTAGATGATACAGAGGACCGGAGTAGTTTCATTTTGAAATTGATTTAACACTACAAGGTTTCCGCCATGGACAGCGCATCCCCCCAGGGGTTTATTTTCGGCACGGCATCAGGCGGGTTCAAGACGCCCGGCAGACGGGATCTGGCCCTGGTGGTGAGCGAGGTTCCCGCAGCCACGGCCGGCTTTTTCACGTCCAACCTGTTCAAAGCCGCGCCAGTTCTGGCAGGCATGGAACGCATCCGGGAGCGGCGCACGGGCCGGGCCATTCTTGTCAACACCGGGCAGGCCAACGCCTGCACAGGGGAAGAGGGTCTGGCCAACTGCCGGGAAACTCTGGCCCTGATCGCCTCGGCTCTGCATCTGGAAGAAGGGGAAATCCTGCCTGCCTCCACCGGCGTCATCGGGCAGCATCTGCTCATGGACCGCTGGCGGGCCGCCGTGCCGGAGCTGATCCGCGACCTTGGCCGGTCCAGCCTGAAAGATGTGGCCGAAGCCATCATGACGACGGACGCCTTTCCCAAGTATGCAGTAGAACGGGTAGCCCTGTCCGGCGGGGAGATAATCCTGGCCGGAGCAGCCAAGGGCGCGGGCATGATCTGCCCCAACATGGCTACTACCCTTTCCCTGGTTTTGAGCGACGCCGCGGCGGCGGCGGGAATCTGGCGGAGAATGCTGGCCCGGGCCGTGCGCCGCACTTTCAACCGGGTCACTGTGGACGGCGACACAAGCACCAATGATACCCTGTACGGACTGGCCAACGGCGCTTCCCGGGTTCCCGTCCGGGGCAAGGCGGAAGAGCGGCTTGTGGAGGAAGCTCTGGATCGCCTTCTGGGGAAACTGGCCTACATGCTGGTGCAGGACGGCGAAGGAGCTTCTAAAGTGCTGCATATCAGGGTCCGCGGGGCAGCCGGCGCAAGAGACGCGGAAAAGGCCGCCCGGACGGTGGGGCATTCCCAGCTGGTTAAGACCGCCATGTATGGCCAGGATGCCAACTGGGGCCGCATTGTGGCCGCCCTGGGCCGGAGCGGAGCCGCCTTTTCCCCGGCGGAAGTCAGAGTCAGCCTGTGCGGAGTGGAGTTGTTCCGGAATGAACGGCCAGTCAGCCCGGAGGCCGATGCCCTGCTGGCAAAACCTCTGCAGGAGCGGGATCTGGAGCTGGATATCGTACTTGGCGGCGGGCCGGGAGAGTACAGGCTGCTGGCCTCGGATCTGGGCCATGAATATGTGGACGTCAATGCCGGTTACCGAAGCTGAGGCTTGCCGGCCGCTCCGGGCAGTATTTTTTGTCCCAAAATTTGCGTCCCCGGCAACAGCGCATTCTTAGAATGAGAATACTTTGGCGGCCGTCCGCCGCGCCAGGATCAATCGCAATTTATTTGCGCGGTTAAGCGTAGGATTGGTCTGGATTAAAGCAGGCTTGACGCGTACTATCAAAATAGAAATGCTCTCCTGTTCGGTCCGGCGAAGTAAAAAGGAAGAAGGATCTTGACAAGCCGTCTGAAATGAGGCAGTGAAAATGCCCGTAGGCTGAAGGGGCTGTAGCTCAGTTGGGAGAGCGCTTGAATGGCATTCAAGAGGCCGTCGGTTCAATTCCGTCCAGCTCCACCAAAAATTACAGGGGCTTACGACGACAAGTCGTAACCCTGTTTTGTTTTTTGGCAAAGATTAATCTTCTGCGAAGACAAACATGAGCCCCTTGCGGGGGTACGATCTGCGCGGCGAATGTGAGCTTTCACGCAAGTTGAGAACGAGAATGCTTTTCCTCCGACAAAAAAGCCCGTGATTTCGCTGGTTTTTCTTTTACGGAGAAGATGGAGCAATCCTTGGATGATATTGCCGAAGGCCGGGAGGAGCATGTTTCCGTGCTGGCTCCGGCCTACTGGACGCTTGCCGATGAGGTATCGGCTTTTGAGAAGACCACGGGCAAGACCTGCCCAGCCTGCGGCAAGCCCATGTTGCACCGGACGGGCAAGGGCGAGAACGGCAAACATTATGATTTTTGAGGCTGCTCCGGCTGGCCGGAGTGCAGACAAACGCTGTAAAGCATGTCCCGCAGCGACTTGATAGGCCGACCTTTCTCTGGTATTTGATATGGGGCAACTCTGAATTATGGAGGTATGTATGGGGAAAAAAATTCTCCTTTCTGTTCTGCTGGCGCTGCTGTTTGCTGTGGTATCTCCAAACGGAGTTTCAATGGCAGCGTCACAAGGTGGCGGTTTTCATGGTGACCCTTCCGTCGCTGGCAGCGGTTTTTCCGGTCCGGGTATCGCCCCCATAACCGTCCAGCAGGCCATGACCCTGCGCGATGACAGTTATGCGATTCTGCGCGGTAATATCACACAGCATCTAGGCAAGGATAAATATCTGTTCAAGGATACGACCGGATATATTCATGCGGAGATTGATCAGGACAAGTGGGGAGGTCAGACCGTGACTCCCCAGGATACTGTTGAGATATATGGAGAAATCGACAAAGACTGGAACAGTGTGGAAATTGATGTGGATCGCGTTGTCGTAGTGAAATAATTTCATCTTGCTCCTTCTTTCGTGAAGTGGCTCCGGCTTTCACCGTAGCCGCTTCACGTCATTCTTCCCGTGCCGCGTCCTGCCTGCGCGAAGCCCTGCTCAACTCCCTGATCCACCGCGACTATATGATTCCCGCTCCGATCCAAATCCGCGTCTATGCTCACAAGCTGATGATCTGGAATCCAGCCACTCTGCCGGAGGGCTGGACGGAAAACAACCTGCTTGCTCCGCACAATTCAAGGCCGCTCAACCCGGACATTGCCAATACCTTGGGCAAGGCGCGAGTTCTTTTTGCGGAGGAGCTGGACTCTTCCGTCCTGCCCCTCCGCAAAAAGAACGAGCAACGCAGTCCAAACGGAATAAATCAGCGTTTCCTTAAAAATGCTCAAGGGAAAAGAGCGGCAAGCAGCCGTAGGTTCACCCGCCTCTGAGCTTCGCGCATGGCGGCCAGCCGGTCCGGATCCGGAAGACGGGCGCCGTCCAGACGGCTGAGCAGGCGTTTATGCCAACCGGCGTAAACATAGCCGGAAACATCCCCGCAGATATCGGCCCCGGCCAGCCTGGAGGCGCAGGCGCCGGCCACCGCCTCCAGATGGTCAGCGGAAAAGACGCCCTGGTCCCAGGTGGTGGGCGCCGCCTCCGGGCAGAGCACATCCTTGTCGATGGAAAGGTACACTCGGGGCAGGGCGGCCAAAACAGGCAAAAAGGCCCGCAACAGGGCGTCGGCTGAGGAAAAAACGCCGCCGCTGCCGTGTAGAGAAGGCAGGCGACCGCGCCGGATGCCCCAGTAGGCCAGCTTCCCCCGGAACAGCGGGCCGAGATGGTTTTCCCAGGCGTGGGCCAGGCTGATATCCGCCGAGGTGACGCCGAGCACATGCACCTTGCGGACAAAGGGGCAGCAGGAGGCATGGTAGGCCCAGGAGCCGCAATGCAGTCCGAAGAGGTAGCGCATGCTGTCCGGATGATTATCGCAGACTACTAGATCCAGGCCGGTCTCAGGCAGGGCGGCGCTACGCTCCAGGCGGCGCAGGAGCAGGAGGGAAAGGTGGTGGAAATCGCCGCTGCCGGTAAAGACGCAGCCGTATTCCAGGGGCAGGATCTCTTCCAGATGCGCCGCGAAGCGCGCGAAAGCCCGCCGGGAACAGCCGTAGCGGATTGTCTCCTGCCAGGATTGCAGAGGCAGACGGATTTCATTCGCCCCAAGGGGAAGAACGGACTCGTCCAGATCCAGGATCAGGGGCCGCGCCGGGCCTTCCGCGGGCGCCCTCCGCGTCACCGGATGTCACCAATTGTCTTGCGGTCGGCTTCAAAATATCCCCTCAGAGGGGAAAGCAGGCGGCGCAGGAGAGGGTGGCGCACCAGGACCAGATGGCGGGTGAAGGTAAAGGCCGCTCCCAGCGAGGCTTTCACCTCCGGATCCGTCCAGCCCGCCACATAGGCTGTCAGGCCGTTCTCCAGGGCGAACTCCAGATTGACCAGCCAGCTCAGAAAGTAGAGATTCATTTCGCGGGCCAGGGGATAGCTGAAGCCTATATATTTATCCAGGAGCCTGCCCTTGTGGATCAGGCAGATGTTGTAGCCCGCAAGGGCGCCCCGGCGCCGGTAAAGCAGGGTGACCCCGGCCAGCTCGCGGCTTTGCAGCAGGGCGGCGAAAAAGTCCCGGCTGAGAAGATCGAAGTGAATGTCGCTCTGGGCAAAGACCGCAAGATATTGGGCGTATAGTTCGTCCAGAAAATCCCTCCGGAAAAAGCGCGCGTCCCCCAAAGGCAGGCGCTCCACCTCCAGTTGCCCGCGCCGCCTGTTCTTGCGTCGCAGATCTCTTCTGCGCGCGGGCGAAAGCCGTGCCAGATAGTCGTCCACAGCGGCGAAATCCAAAGGCACATAGGCCAGGGCCTGGCCCCGGATTTCCAGCCAGCCCCGTTTCCCCGCCTCCGCGGCCACCGCCCCGGCCAGAGCGTTGTCCTCCTCGGGCAGCAGGGGCGACTGGTCCGGCAAATCCTTGAGAATGACCAGGGAGGCATCCCTTTCCCGGCCCAGAATGTCCAGCAGTTCTTCCGGCGACAGGGCGCCGGGCAGGGGGGCGTACTCGGTGATGGTTGTCCCGGCGAAGCAGGCGGACAAGGAAAGGCGCCGGGACCAGAGGGTGAACAGGGGCAGGCGGCGCAGGCGGGCCAAAGCGCCGCGATCCAGAGTGGTCAGCAGATTCAGTCTGGCCCGGAACAGGGGTAGCCCCCCGGCGCCCGCGCCGACGGCAAAGCCTTGCGGCGGATGGCGCAGGAAGAGTTCAGCGAAGGCGGGCGGTTCCAGCAGGTTGAGCCAGAGGGGAGAGGATGCGGCGCTCACAGGATCCGCCGCAGATCTTCCAGAATGCGGCGGAAAGTGTCCGCATCCAGCCAGGGAGAATTGGTGATTGTCAGCATCCTGTCCGCCAGCAGACGAGCCTGCGGGCACCCTTCCGGATCGCTCACCAGGGAATCCGGAAAGGCGTAATCCGGCAGAGCGCGGGCAAAAAGGCGGGTAACCCCGACCCCGGCGCCCCAGAGCCGGTCAAGGGCTCTGTCCCGCGCCTCCTTGTCGGGCAGAAGGGCCATAAAAAAGGGCCATACTCCCTCCTGGCCTGGCCTGTCCGTGATCAGGGACAGGCCGTCCAGGCCGCGGAGCAGGGCCAGCCGCTCCAGGGCGCGCTGCCGGCCCTGCTCCAGGTGGCCGGGCAGACGGGCCAGGGCATTGGCCGCCGCCCGCAGACGAAGGCCGCCCAGCCCGTGCAGAGGGATTTTTCCGGAGGGAAGGATGTCGCCTGCCGCCGCCAGTTCGTCGCCCGCCCGCAGAGCCTTACGCAAGGGGCGGCCGTAGACGAGGCGGAGCCGGGAAGGAGTGTAGAACAGGGCATAACCGGCAAGTTCCAGAAGACGGCGCAGGCCCAGAAGGCGGCGCGGCCGGAGCAGAGAGGCTGCGCAGGTCTTAAGAGCGGCCTGCAGGGAAGCCTGTCGGCTGAAAAGCAGGCCCCCTTCATAGGTTGTCAGGCCCTTGCCCACTGCCAGGCTGAAAAAACCCGCGTCCCCGGACAGGCCTACGCTACGCCCCCCGCTACGGGCGCCCAAAGACTGGGCCGCGTCTTCAATGACCAGGGCGCCGCAGCGGGAGGCGATGGCCTTTGCGGCCTCCACATCCGCCACCCGGCCTCCCAGGTGGGTGGGCAGCACCGCCAGGGTCCGTTCCGTACACAGCCGGGCCAGCCGGTCCGGATCCAAATCCGGGCTCGCGGGCAGGGTGTCGCAGGCCAGGACGCGCAGGCCCGGGACGCAGCCGGCGGCCAGGGGCACCAGGGGACAGGTGTAGGCCGGGACAATGACCTCGCTGCGCCCGGGCAGCCGCTGGCGCAGGGTATGCAGGGCCACCGCCAGGGCGGCTGTGCCTGAGGCGACGGGCAGAGGACTGTGGGGCAGATCCAACCAGATCCTCAGACCATCCGGCAAGGGTCGGGCCGGCGCGGCCAGAAAATCGGCCAGGGCGAGGGGCAGCCCCGCAGTGGGAGGCAGCTCCGCGGATTTATGCGCTGTCCGGGGCATGGCCCGCTTCTTCGCTTTTCGCCAGGCAGAGGACGCCCAGCAGGATGAGTACGCCGCCCGCTATTTTCGGAAAATTCAGAGGTTCCTGGAACAGCCATACTGAACACAGCGTCACGCTGACAATTTCCAGATGGGATGCGGCGAAGGAAGGCCCCACAGGGGCATAGCGCAGCAGGGTCATCCAGATGGCGAAGGCCCCGGCGTAGCCGGCCACAGCCCCATAGATCCAGGGACGGGCAAAGAGGCGCAACAACCAGTCCGGGTCCAGATCCAGAGGGAGGGCCTGCATGGAGGCCTGCTTGAAGCAGAGCTGGGCCAGGGTGTCCACGCACATCAAGGCGAGAAACCCCAGAATATAGAACCGTCTCACGCGCCCCACCCCACTACGGCCACTCCGCAGACAATGAGCAGGATGCCGCTTACCCGCCGGAAGGTCAGCCTTTCTCCGAACAGGAGGCGCCCGGCCAGCATGATGGCCACGATGTTGATGGATCCCAGCATTATGCCTACGGAAAGCTCCACCTGGGAGAGAAAGGCCGCCCAGACGAAAAATTCGCCCAGATAACACAGAATCCCCAGCCAGATCCAGGGGCGGGAGAGCATGAGTTTCCAATGTCCCGGGCCGGAGACGTCCAGGCCGTGACCGGCGGCTTTTTTGAAAGCCAGTTGCCCGCCCGTGTCCACAAGCATGTTCAGAGCCCACAACAGAAAGGCCAGAGATTTCATAGGGGCCGCTCCCTTCCTTCCGGCCTAGAGCATTTCCAATTTGATATTACATATCACTCTTTCATAAGTTACGCACGCTTCGGCGCTTAACAGCGCAAAGGCGCCGCGCGGCGGCGCCTGTTCAGGACGGCGGGCCCGGGGCCTTGAAGAGATGGAGAATATCGAAAAAATTTTCATAGGGCAGGCAGGGATAGCGGTTTTCCCGGCAGTGGCGTTCCAGCCGGAGACCTCGCCTGGACAGAACAAAGGCGGCCTCCCGGGCCAGACAGCAATCCGATGCGCCGTCTCCTATGAGCAGGATGCGTTTGCCGGGGGTCCGCGCCACGGCGCACTTGCACATTCCGGAAGGACAGCCGGCCGCGCTGTGGGGGAACTCCAGGCGGTAGCCGGAGGGGCCGGCCCGGAGCAGACGGTTGGCCAGGACCGGAAGGCTGTCCAGGCCGTGGCGGGCCAGGACGCGCCTGATGGCGTAGTCCATGCCGTCGCTGACGACCCGTATGTCCAAGGAGCGGGAGCGGCAGAAACGGACAAATTCCCGGAACCCCTCTGTCAGAGGAATGCCGTCCAAAAAGGCGTCCAGATCTTCAGGAGCAACGTCCAGCAGGCCGATCTGCCTCTCCATGCACTGCCGGGCGGAGATGTCGCCGCAATCCCATTGCTTTTCGATCTCTTTCCAGAGCGGAGCGGCAAAGGCTTCCAGCACGGCGTCCGTCACGTCAAAGGGCGTGATGGTGCCGTCAAAATCACAGATAATGCTCCATTTCTCCGGGGCCAGATCCGGAAAGGGATTTGCGGCGGGAACCCTCATTTTCCTCCTGTCTTTTGGAGCGTGGCCCCGTGGTCAGGCCTGGAGAAAGGCTTTGAAAGCCAGGGTGGAGGCGTACAGGTCGGCCTTGCTGGCGAGTTCAAAGGGGCTGTGCATGGAAAGGACGGCCGGCCCGCAGTCTATAATGTCCAGGCCGTAGGCGGCCAGATGCATGGCCACAGTGCCGCCGCCGCCGCCGTCCACTTTGCCCAGTTCGGCCATCTGCCAGGGGATGCCCTTCTGGTTGAGGATGCCGCGCAGCCAGCCCACATATTCGGGGTGGGCGTCATTGGCCATGTATTTCCCCTTGCTGCCGGTGAATTTGCAGAAACAGGGGCCGCGCCCGAGGACGGCGGCGTTCAGTTTTTCATGCAGATCCTGCCAGTCAGGGTCCAGAGCTGCGTGGACATCGGCGGAAAGAGCGCGGGAGGCCAGCATGCAGGAAGAAAAACGCGTTTCCGGCTCCCAGGCCGACAGGAGATCCTGTACGCAGTATTCAAAGAAGCGCGATTTGGCCCCGGTGGAACCCTCGGAACCTATTTCCTCCTTGTCCCAGAACATAAGGCACTGGGAATGGGCCGGCGCCGCGCGCGGGGCATCCAGAAGGGCTTCCAGGGAAATGAAGGCGCAGATGCGGTCGTCCTGGCCGTAGCCGCCGATAAGGGCGCTGTCCAGGCCCACATATCGGGCCGGGCCGGCGGGCACGGCCTGGATTTCAGCCGAGTACAGATCTTCTTCCGTGACATCGTACTTACGGTGGAGCAGGCTCAGGATATGGGCCTTCACGGGATCCTCGCGAGCTTGTTCAGCCCCCGCCCTCCCGCTTGCGGGCAAAGGGGCATGGCCCAGGATTAGGTTCAATTTTTCCGCTTCAAAGGCCTTGGACAGAGGTTGTTCCGCCTGGGCCGCAGCCAGATGAGGCAGGAGATCGGCAATGCTGAAAACTGGTTCGTCCGGCGCCTCGCCCAGAACAAAGGAAAAGCTTTCCCCTTTTTCCCGCGCGATCACCCCGTGCAGGGCCAGGGGGCGGGCCAGCCACTGATATTTGCGGATTCCGCCGTAATAGTGGGTTTTGGCCTGTCCGACGGCGGCCTGTTCCTGCAGGGGGTGCTGTTTCAGGTCCAGGCGGGGAGCGTCCACATGGGAGCAGATCAGGCGCAGGCCCCGGGCCAGAGATGCCCGGCCCCGCCGGGCGGCGAAAAGGGTCTTGCCGTGCAGGGAGGACAGGGTTTTGTCCCCTTTTCCGCCTTGGACAAAACCCGCCCGCAGCAGGCGATCCCGGATATAGGCTATGGTTTCCCGCTCGGTCTTGCAGCGGGAGAGAAAGTCCAGATAGCGTCCGGCCAGATCCTGCATGGCCTGGCGATGCCGGGGAGAGGCATACGCCTCCCAGCAACTTTTAGTTTTCGAGGTCAGGTTTTTCATTGGCTCTCCAGCGGCCTCGCCGGCGCAACCAGCCGCAGAGGCCCAAGCCTGGCGCCTTCGTTGCCCGGAAGGCGGAAAAGTAAAGAAAAAGACTTCCGGCGTCAAGGGCGGCCGTTAGATATAGCAGGGCATGTATAGACCCGCCCCGCGAGTCAAGGTTTTTTTGAGTTTTCGAATCGAATGCAATCCATGTATCCGGCATCTTTTACGGGATATTTCCCTGTGCCCATGATGAAATCCGCGCTGACGATGCAA
>JAISMK010000140.1 GCA_031276785.1 Desulfovibrio sp.
GGAAACGCTGATTTATTCCGTTTGGACTGCGTTGCTCGTTCTTTTTGCAGAGGGGCAGGACGGAAGAGTCCAGCCCCTCTGCAAAAAGAACTCGCGCCTTGCCAAACGAAAAAACTCAGCGTTTCCTAAATCCATTTAATCAGTGCTTCCTTAAAATTATTCTGGCGGCCGCCAGACCAATTTCGCTTTAGATCAGTCCAACTTTTTCAAAGTTAAACTGCTCTAGGCGCCGACGCCTTCGTACAGGATGGAGGAAAGGTAGCGCTCCCCGGCATCGGGCAGGATCACCACAATGGTCTTCCCCGCGAACTCCGCCTGGGCGGAAAGGCGGGCGGCCACGGCCGCGGCCGCTCCGGAGGAAATTCCCGCCAGGATCCCTTCCTCCCTGGCCAGGCGCCGGGCGAATTCCACGGATTCCTCGTTGCTGGCCGTCTCCACCTTGTCCACCAGACTCAGATCCAGAGTGTCCGGAATGATCCCCGCGCCTATGCCCTGGATTTTATGCGGTCCGGGCTGCAGGGGCAGACCCGCGAGGTGCTGGGTGATCACCGGGCTGGTCTGGGGCTCCACCGCGACGGAGACAATGGCCTTGCCTCTGGTCTTTTTTATATGGCGGGAAACGCCGCTGATGGTCCCGCCGGTCCCCACGCCGGCCACCAGCGCGTCCACGGCCCCGTCGGTGTCTTCCCAGATTTCCACGCCCGTGGTCTTTTCATGAATGGCGGGGTTGGCCTGGTTCTTGAACTGCTGGGGAATAAAATAGTTTTTCGGCTCGTTGTAGGCGATTTCCTCGGCCCGCCGGATGGCCCCCGGCATGCCCTCTGCCCCGGGGGTCAGAATCAGGCGCGCCCCCAGCATGGCCAGCACCCTCCGCCGCTCCAGGCTCATGGTTTCAGGCATGGTCAGGGTGAGATCATAGCCCCTGGCCGCGGCCACAAAGGCCAGAGCGATCCCCGTGTTGCCGCTGGTCGGCTCAATGATTTTAACTCCGGGCTTCAGCAGGCCGCGCTGCTCCGCATCCCAGATCATGGCGGCGCCGATGCGGCACTTGACCGAATAGGAGGGGTTGCGCCCCTCCACCTTGGCCAGAACAGTGGCTCTGGAATTGACCACCTTGTTCAGCCTGACCAGAGGGGTGTGGCCTATGGACTGCGAGTTATCCGGGTAAATTCTGGACATGTCCGTACTCCTTGGGTTTTTATGATGATTTTTCTATTACAATAAAGACGACAGGAAATGTAATAATATAAAACGCAAAAGGCAAGAATTTTTTTGGCCCGGGATGCCTTGGCCCCGGCTAGAGCGGTTCAACTTTGAAAAAGTTGGACCGCTCTGCAAGGATTTGCCTGCGAATCCTTGCCGCGAGATGGTTGCAGGCGAGCTTTGCCCGCCGTTAAGCAACCATCTCAAAGCGAAATTGTCCAGACCGCCCGGTTTTTGGGCGATCCCGCGGGGGGGATTGCCGGCATACAAATGGAAGGACTTCCGAAAGAAATTTTCGGAAGCCCAAGCTCAATCGGCCGCCGGCGCAAGCGCGAAGCGCCGTCCGCGGCGGGGTAAATTCGCCCGGACGCCAGGCTCGCGGCCCGGCGGACAAACATTATCAATCCGCCCCGCAGGGACGTTTCTTACGTCCCCTCATTGAGAAATTCCTTCAGTTCCTTCCCCGCCCGGAAAAAGGGAAGCCTTTTGGGCGCCACGGCCACCACTTCCCCGGTCTTGGGATTACGGCCGGAATAGGCTTTGTAGTCCTTGATCTTGAAACTGCCCAAGCCGCGGATCTCCACCCTGCGCCCGTCCACAAGGGCCTGGCGGATGCCGTCGAAAAAGGTGTTGACCACCACCGCGGCCTCGTCCGAGGAAAGGCCGTTTTCTTCCGCCAGGGCCTTTATCAGTTCGCTTTTGTTCATCGCCGACTCCTCAGGAACACGGGGCGCAAGGGAACTGCACGCCCTCGTCTGTTTCCCGCAACATGGCCTATTTCCCGAAGAAACGCAAGCCGCCCGGATCCGTCAGTTGTGGCCCGCAACTTGCAAGGTTTGCCCGGAAGCGCTGTAATGCCCGCGGGCCATCCTGCCGATAAGGGAATTACTTCCCCCCCGTCGGCGGATGAGCCGGGACGGAGGTCTCCCGCGCCTGCGGGAGGGCGGCGCCCTCCTCGCCGGAGCTATTTCAAAATAAAATTGCCCCGCCCGCCGCGGAGGCGTAAGCGCCATTCATTTGCAAGGAGAATCCCATGAGCGCACAGCCGCACTTTTCCTCTGGCGCGGCCTCCCTGATCCTCCTCCTGGCCCTGGGCTTTGCGCTGCTGGCGGGCGGCTGTTCCGGAGCCCGCCCTTCCCCTCTGCTGCCTGACAGGCCGGAAACCTCGGGCAGCGGGGCAAATTTTTCCTCCACGGCCGTTCTCAGCGGGTCTTACGGACCGCGCATCCTGGTGGAAGGTGAAGAATTTTCCTCCATAAAGGCCCCGGAGATTACCCCCGGCCTGGCCATGCCCGATGGCAGGGGCGGCGTGGTCTGGGTGCCGGGGGAAGCTGGAGTCCGGCCGCACCCCGGCTATGCGGACGCGCGCGAACTCCGGCTTAAGGTCCGGGAACTGGCGGAACAACTGGCAGCCGGCATTCAGGATTCCTCCCTGCGCTCCGCTGTGGCCCTGCCCGTCTCCTTCGTCAATCTGGACAACATGGGGGAAACCTCCGGCCTGGGCCGCTACATCGCGGAACAGATCTTCCACGAATTTAACCAGCGGGGCTTTCCGGTGCGCGAATACCGCATTCCCGGCGGCGGCATAGCCACCGTTGAAGGCCGGGGGGAATTCTACCTCTCCCGCGCCTTGCAGCAGGCGGCGGCCGTCTCCCCGGCGGCGGTGGTCGTGGCCGGCACCTATTATTCCACCCCGCAGGCGATCTTTATCAACGCCCGCCTGCTGCGCCCGGCGGATGGCCGGGTGCTGCGCACGGCCAGCCTGCTCCTGCCGGCCAACGACCTGACCCGCCGCATGACGGCCTCCGCCGGCATGCGCCTGGAAGCGGGAACGCTGCGCATCCTTGACTACAAGGAAACAATCGCCCCTTCCGCCCTCAGCCCCTTCGACCGCAACGAAGACATTCATTAAAGGGAATGAGCGCATGAACATTCTGCTCCGCCTTATCCTGATCCCGGCCCTGGCCCTGGCCGGATGCGGCCCGGGGTCCGTGCTGTCCCGCTTTTCCGACGAGCGGGCGGTCCTGGTACCCCACGATCCCAACAGCCTCCGGAACCTGCTGCTGGGCAGGGAATACGCCGCCGCCGGGCGCTACGAACTGGCCAAGGAACAATACCTCATGGCCCTGGCCTCCAGCTCCGACGGGCAAACGCGCGCCATCGTCACCCACGAGCTGAACGCCGTGGACCTAATCATCCAAGCCCAACGGTGAAACACGCCATGACCGCCCGCTCTCTCCCCGCAATCCTCCTCCTGGCAGCGGCCTTCTGCTTCCCCTCCCAGGCCCTGGCCTCCGCCTTCGTCCCCCAGATTGTCGCCGCCATGGGCCGGCAACTGGACCGCCAGGCGGTCGCCCGCCTGCAGCAGGCGGAAACCCCGGCCAGAGGCATCAGCCTGATCCTCACCACCCCCGTGGACCTGAACGACCTGGAAACATCCAATCCCCTGGCCCGCCAGGTGCAGGAGGAACTGGCCTCCTGGTTCGCCCAGGCCGGATACCCGGTGCGGGAAATCCGCGCCGGAGCCGGCCTGCTGTTTTCCCCGCCCACGGGCGAACTGCTCCTTACCCGCCGCAACAACCTGCTTCTGAGCGAAACAGCCGACAGCAACGCCGTGGTCGCCGGCACCTATACCATCACCCCGGAGCATGTGCGCTTCAATATCCGCCTGATCCTGGCCGGAAGCCGCGATGTCCTGGCCATGACCTCCATGAGCGTGCCCATCAGCGGCGAAGTGGCCGCCCTCCTTTCCGGCCAGGACGCCGGCCGCCCCGGCGCTCCCATAGCCCCCACGGTGGTGACCCAACTGCCCTGAGGCCTGGGCCAAAAACACGGCCGCCAAGCCCCTTCAGAACTCCCAGCCCAGGCGGATGCCGGCGGAAACGCCCCGGATTGCGCCCACATAGCTTTGCAGCCCCACTTCGGCGCTGAGGCGGGGCTCTGCGCGGGAGCGGACTATGGCGCCTATTTCGCCTATGCCGGTGGCGCCGCCCATATCCGGAGAGTCGAAGTTGAAGCCGTGGGCGGAGGCGCGGGTTTTGCCGTCGAACTCGTATTCATAGGCCGCGCCCCCGTAAAAGGAGACGCGCTCGTTGGCGGCATGGGTATAGCGGATGCCGCCGCGCGCCCGGTGGGATTCAGCGGCCTTGAAGCGCACCTTTTCCTCCGTGGGCAGATCCACGGTGCCGCCGTTCTGGCGGGTCCAATAGTAGCGGGCCAGGAAGTCCAGAGTGGAGGAGTCGGAGAGGCGCCATTCGTAGCCCAGCCCGGCGTGGGCGGCGAAATAGGCCGAGGCGGAGTCGAAGCTGGCGGACTCGCCGGTGGCGGCCTTGTAATTGCCCGCGTCAAAGTGGTTTTCCAGGCGGCCGGCGCGCAGGGAGCCTTCCAGGCGCAGGTCGCGCCAGGTCTGGCGGGCCAGGAGGCCGGCGCCGTAAAAGCGCGCCGTTCCGCCCCCGGAGATGTCCGGAGCGCCGGAGGGGGTGAAATCGCCGTCAATGTCGTAGTCGGCGAAGCCGGCTTCAAAGAAGCCTCCCAACAGGGAGGCCCCGGCCGGGCCGCTGTTGCGGGCGGCGAGGCCCGCCAGGAAGTGGGTGCCCTTGATGGTCAGATCGGAGCCGGTGTTCACGCGGAAAACGGACCCGTCTATGCCCCCGAAGGAAACCAAGCCGTCGTGCTTCAGGGCCAGATCCGCCTGCTGGAAGCTGTGATCCGCCAGCCAGCCGGCGGTGTGCGCCAGGAAGGCCAGACCGGCGGCCCGGCCCTCGGAGAGGATCCTGGTCTGCGGCGCCGCCCGGGAGGATGCCAGGCGGGCCACGAGGTAGCGGTTCTGCCCTTTGGCCTTGGTCTGGTTTTTGTCCACGATGAAGTCGTATTCCCGGGTCAGGCCCTGCCGGGCTTTGGCCCGGTTGGTTGCCGGGTCGTTCTTAAGATAGCCGTCGCCGGAGGCTGGGTTGTATTCGTCCGTGGCTATCAGGTAGAATTCATCGCCGTCGCGCAGGGTCGGGCCGGCGGCGAAATCGGAGAGGCTGACCGTGGCCCCGGCGATGTCGGCGTTGGCAACGTGGGAGTCTGTGGGATTATTGATGGTCAGCAGCACCGTGGAAGGGGTGTTCAGGGTGGTGCCCATGAGGTTGAAGTGCATGTGGCCGTTGAAGACGGCTCTGTTGACGTTCAGCCGGTTGCCGCCCATGACGTTGATCCGCCCGCCGGAGAGCAGGTTGACATCGTGGGATTCGGCGTCCAGGGACATGCCGGAGAGCAGGGTGGTGGTGCTGCCGGGTTCAAACCGAACGGTGTTGGGCAGGGCGCCGCTGGCCAGGTGGTTAACCTCCTCAAAGAGGTTCTCCCCGCCCCAGAGGAATTCCCCCGCCCCGCGCACGGTCATGGCGAAACCGCGGTCATCTACGGAGTCATTGTTCTGGTTCACCCGGATGGGGTCGTACAGGGCCACCACGCCGCCGGCCTGGGGCTCGACAATGAGCCGGGCGTCGGATACTGCCGGGTCGGGTGTAGTGGTGATGTTGCCGGAGGAGGGGTCAGTCGAAAAGCCATCGACAATGCCGAAATACAGAGAATTATAGCGCTCATCTGATCCTTCAATGATCTTGTTGTTCCGGAAGATTGTGCTTTTGCCGCTGCCGGCGGTCAGGGTCAGGGTATTGTCGGCGCTGGCGCGGCCGGTGTCCACAGTGACCGTGCCATAGACCCTGGCTGAGGGTACGCCGCCGTTGTAGGCGCTGCTGTCGGAAATTTTGGAACTGAAGGTGTTGTCGGTGAACAGGCTGTCGCTGATGGTCATGCCGGTGTCCAGACCGTAGCTGTACACCGCCCCGCCCATGATTTGGCCGTTCTTGGCCGTAACCTTGTTGCCGCTGAACACGCTGCCCACAATCTCCCCGATGCCGATGATCTGATCGGGAGAGGATATCGTTGTTATTTCGCCGGTTGCGCCGATGAGTCCGCCGCCGTCAATGTAGGTGCCGGCGGTTATCTCCGCCTCCTGAAACAGGTTCCCGGCGATGGACTTGATATAGGAGATGCCGTATTCGGAACGCACGCCCAGCACGCCGCCGCCGGAAATGTAGCGGTCGGTCTCGACCACGGGTTTGATGAAATCATTGTCAGCCACAGATGTGATATAGGCATCGGCGGTTGAGGTATTCCCCACCGCGTTAAAGCCCAGGATGCCGCCGCCGGACAGGGAGCGGGCATAAACGTATGGCGTGGCAAATCTGTTGCCGGAGATGCTTACGCTTCCGATTCCCCCACCGGCGGCCCCGGTATAACCGCCCGCAATGCCGCCCCCGGCAAGATCTCCCTCGACTGCGGTACTCAAGCCGGAGAAAATGTTGCCGGTCAGATATTCAATGATGGTGCCGCTTGTCGCGCTCGCCGCGGAGTTGGTGTTCACCCCAACCATCCCGCCGCCGTACAGACTTCCGGAAACCTCTACCTTTAGATTGTTCAAAGTATTGCCTGCAACGCTGTTCAACACCGACACGGTATCGGAAGAGGCCCCAAGTATGCCGCCGCCTCGCAGTGCGCCCTTAACCACCAGCTTTGAGGCGTCAAAATAATTGCCGCTCACGGTTTGCATGTCGGCTTGACCCAATGAGGATACGCCGACAATGCCGCCGCCGTCCAAATGATAATCGCCTGTAAGATTGATTTCGTTTACGTTCACCGTCAAGCCGGTGAAAAGATTGTCTGTCAGGCTCCCAATGGCGGCCAGACCTTTGTTGGAGCGAACGCCGATGATGCCGCCGCCCTCCAGATTGCCAGTTGCCCCTGTAGTGTTGACGGCCCCGCTGGAGACATTCAGATTGACAAAGAGGTTGTCGGAAACATTTCCGAGATAGGCTTTGACTCCAGGGGGGTTCGGGTCCGGATCAGGCTTGCCGGTTCCTCCGTCATTGGTCTGCAGGCCGACGATGCCGCCGCCCCGGAGGTAACTGCCGGCCGTCACGTCTATACCGGCAAAAATGTTGCCGGTCAGGAAGTCTAGATCGACCGGAGCGGTGGAAAGGCCGTTCAGGCCGATCACCCCTCCGCCCCTCAGGGAATATCCTATGTCCACCTTGATGCTGGCATCAGTTCCATCGCCGAAGATGTTGCCGGATGCGTCGAATAGCCTGACATAGGTGTCAGAACCGCCTGTACTGTCTTTGCTGTTGTTGTTCAGACCTACCAGACCGCCGCCGAGCAGGACATCGTCGGATATCACCTTGACGCCGGTAAAGAGGTTGTTGACCAGGTAGTTAATCTCCGCGTGGCCGGGTTTGTCCGCCGGCGAGGAAACCGCGTCCACGCCGATGATCCCGCCGCCCTCAAGGTAGGCGCTGGGGCCGGTTAACGTTGCGCCGGTTGTGGTGACGGTCAAATCCTTGAAGAGATTTCCGATGATGGTGTCTACGTAAGCCGATTGCGCCGTGGAACGCAGGCCGATGATCCCGCCGCCGGCCAGATAGTGAACAGCCATCGTCCCGACCAGAGAAACGTCTATGTTGGTAAAAGCGTTGCCGGCGAGAGTGCCCATGCTGATATTAGCGGCGTTGTCATGGTCGTTACCGATAAGCCCGTTCACGATGCCGCCGGCTCCACCGGCGGCGTATCTGTAACGCACGTCCACATTGCGGAAATGCATGTCCCTCAGGCTCAGACCGCTGCCCGCGCTCTTAAACCTCAGCCATTTGTAGCGGTTATTGATGCCTCCATCATTTTCATATAAGGTTCCCTGTACGCCCCTGTTGGCGGGAGAAGCGCTGCCCTGAATATAGGTAAGATTGGACGGAGTGACGGAGAGCGGAGCAATCGCGCTTTGCACCCAGTTGGCAATATTGGCCGCGCCCTGAGTTTTTCGCGCTTCCGCTCCGGAGAAAAGGGCGGCGGCGAGATTCCCGAATTTTGTTATGTAATTGTTGGAGGCGCCGCCTTGGATGGTAGTGCCCGAACGCTCAATACGGGCGGCGGCGGCGGGATTGGTATCAGCGGGGATAATCGTGGCGCTGTTATTAGTGAAAGTAATGCCGGGAGAGGTGAATTCAATCGTCCGATTATCGCCGGGGGCGGAAGTGGCGTTATCCAGAGCGTTTCTGTCAGTGCCGGTGACGACCGTCGCGCCCCAGGCCGGCGCGGCCGGAAACAGGAGCAAGGCGCATAAGAGCAGGGGAAGGACAGAGGCGCGGGCTTTCCGGCTCTCGCCAGCGGGCGGATAGGGCGGAGGGGGGGGGGTGGAAGGCTGCAGAGAGGAAAGGCGCCAGGGATCCGGGAACATATAAGCTCCTCCTGGCCGCTGCATCCCGCCGCGGTGCCGCTCCGCCCGGCATCGGGCGCGCGGTGGCGGCGTTTCCGCGACTCTTTTCACCCTTAGCACAGGACCGGGAGACATACAACCACCGCCCGGACGCCGCCACCGTGACCGCCCGGACTCAGCCAGAGCGGTCCAACTTTTTCAAAGTTGAACCGCTCTAATGGGCATGTATTTCCCATCTTGCCGAAACAATCCCCTCGTGGCACTCTTGTCCCCGCGCCCGGACCCCAGCCATAAAGGAAGCCCATGCCCCGCCTCACGGCCCTGCTCCTGGACAGGGACGGCACCATAATCCCCGACAAGGGCTATCTGGCCGATCCCGCCGGGGTGGAACTCCTGCCCGGCGCCGGGGAAGCCCTGGCCGCCCTGGCCCGCCGGGGATGCCGCCTGTTCCTGGCAAGCAACCAGTCCGGCGTGGGCCGGGGCTACTTTCCCCGGGAGGCTGTCCTGGCCTGCAACGCCGCCCTGGCGGCCCTCCTGGCCCCCTACGGAGTCTTTCTGGCGGATTCCGTCTTCTGCCCCCATGCCCCGGAAGACCGCTGCTCCTGCCGCAAACCCGCCACCGGCCTCTGGGAGATCCTGCGTCTGCGCCACGGCCTGCGCCCCGCCGACACCGCCATGCTGGGCGACAAGCCCGCGGACATGGCCTTCGCCGCCCGCGCCGGGCTGGCCGCCCGCCTGCTCCTGGCTCCTTCCGTATCCCGCGAAGGAGACCCTTCTCCCTTGCGCCGCCTGCGCCCGGCCGGAGAGGAACACCCGGACCTTATCCTTCCCGGCCTAGCTCTCCTGCCCGCGGCCCTGAGCCTCCTGGAAGGCGGCTGCCCCTGCGGTCCCTCCGGAGACTCCCGGAGATGAAGCGCATCGCCGTCTGGAACACCGCCTTTCTGGGCGACGCCGTGCTCACTCTGCCCCTGCTGCAAAGCCTGCGCCTGCGCTATCCGGAGGCGGAAATAGACTACTATGTGCGCGGCGGGCTGGCCCCCCTGTTCGCCGCCCACCCGGACATCTCCGCCGTCATCGGCTTTGACAAGCGCCGGGCGGACAGCGGCGCCGCCGCCCTCTTCCGCCTGGGGCGATCCCTGGCCCGGCGCGCCTACTCCCTGTGGATTTCCCCCCACACCAGCCCGCGCAGCGCCGTCGCGGCCCTGGCCTCCGGCGCTCCCCTCCGCCTGGGCTACAGCGCCCCCTGCTACAACCGCCTGGCCTACACCCGCACCGTGGACCGCCGCTTCGGGCAACTGGAGGAAATAGAACGCATCCTCCGGCTCCTGCAGCCTCTGGGGCCCGGCCCCCTCTCCTCCTGGCCGGAAATCGCCCTCCCTCCCGCCGCCCATGCCAGAGCGCGGGAAATCTTCCAGCTCCTGGACCCGGACCGCCCGGTCCTGGGCCTGCACCCCGGCTCCATCTGGGCCAGCAAACGCTGGCCCCCGGCCCACTTCTCCGCCTTCGCCGCCCTGGCCCTGGACCACGACATCCAGATCCTGCTCTTCGCCGGCCGGGGCGAGGAAGAAGCCCTGGCCGGGGCCATTCTTAAGGGCGTGCGCGGCCTCCGCCGCCGCCTCCGGGAACCGGACCTGCACGACCTCTCCGCCCGGCTTTCCCTGACGGAACTGGCCGCCTGCCTCGCCCGCCTGGACTGCTTTCTGGGCAACGACTCCGGACCCATGCACCTGGCCTGGTGCCTGCGCACTCCCGTGGCCGCCCTCTTCGGACCCACCGTCCGCGCCTTCGGCTTCACTCCCCGCGGACCAGGGGACATCATTCTGGAAAGCGATGTCCCCTGCCGCCCCTGCGGCCGGCACGGACACGCCCGCTGCCCCCGGAAGCACCACCTGTGCATGACCGGCATCCTCCCTGAAACCGTCTGGGAGGCCGTCCGCCCCCTGCTCCGGCTCCGCCGGGGGGGTGGCGAGGCGCGCGCGGGCCAGAGGACACGCTGATTTATTCCGTATTGTGGCTGCAACTGGCCCTACGGCGGGAATCGGTAAAGCACCGTCATTCTTTTTATGCAATATCCGGGCTAGCGCAGGATCCGCCGCGTCATCCGCTCCAAGGGCAGGAGAGCCAGTCGGCTATTGCGGAAGCGTATGTCCGGGCCTGACCTTCGCCTCCCCTGATGGTATGGGTGGCAAAGGATTTGTACAGTGGTTCGCGCTCCCGGAAAAGGTCTTCCAGGGTTTGGCCTGGGTTGACGGCCAGGCCGCGGTCCGGCTTGCGCAGGATGCGCTCCGCAATGATGGGCAGGGGAACGTCGATATAGATGACGGGACCCAAGGACGCCAGATGGGCCATGCTGGAAGCCCGGTAGACAACGCTGCCTCCAGTGGAGATGACCGCCCGCCGGGCGATCAGTCTGCCCACCACCAGAGATTCAACATCCAGAAAATCTTCCTTGCTCAAGGCGGAGGTGATGTTCTGCAGGCGAGTCCCGTAGGTCGCCTCCAGGAGATGATCTGTGTCCAGTTGGGGAAAATCCAGCAGAATGGCCAGCTCGCGGCCAATGGTGGTCTTGCCGGCTGCGGCCATGCCTATGATGCTGACGCAGCCCGTTTCAGGCAGCTTGTCCGCATGGGGGAAGTAAGGACAGGGGCGGGCGGGCATGGCGGGTCTCGGTTGTTGCTCCCGCTTGCGGCGGCCGCCGCAAGCGGGAAACTGGAATCGGAATGCGCTACAGGATGTAGCGGCGAAAGGCGGGCCGCGGCTGCTCACGGCCGGAGCGCCTTTCTGCAAAAGGCATTTTTCAGGATCGACTAAATAGCCCCTATACCAATGTCGCTTTGAGATGGTTGCTTAACGGCGGGCCAAGCCCGCCTGCAACCATCTCGCGGCAAGGAGTCGCAAGCAAATCCTTGCCGAGCAGTCCAACTTTTTCAAAGTTGAACTGCTCTAGTGCCATATACCACTTAAAACTGCGTTTTAAGTGGTAAGATCGCTACGCCGAAAAGCGTGGTTTTCGGCTTGCTCCTCTGCCTGCAGCGGCGCGCCGGACTTAAAGCCCGGCGTTAGTACGCCGTAAATTTATCCGCAATTTTAAATGTTACAGCGTACTAGTGCCGGTACTGAGAAACGTCTTTTTTGTACACCAAGCTGAGCGGCAGGTACTGAATCGGCGGAACTTTATAGCCGTGCAGGGCCAGATAGCAACTGGTCAAGGCCAGGGCAATCTGGCTGCGTTCGTTCTGGGCGCCGGTCAGCAGTATGTCTCCGTTTTCCAGGGCGTCCAGGGCATCGTTGTCCACGTCAAAAGTGACTTGGATCATTTCCTTGTCGCGGCCCACCTGTTTGGCGGCCTCCACGGCGCCCATGGTCATATCCTTGTTGATGGAGCCGACGGCATCTATTTTTTTATACTTTTGCAGCCAGTTCTCCATCAGCACCATGCCCTTTTCCCGGTTAAAGTTGGCGGGCTGGGAATCCAGAAGCTTGATGTCCGGAAACTTCTTGAAGGCGTCCTTATAACCTTCGACGCGCTCCTCGGAAGTGGAATTGCCCGGGGTGCCCTCAATAAGCAGAACGTTGCCCTTGCCTTTGACGGCCTCGCACAGGGCCATGCCCAGTTCGTAGCCTACCTGGTAATTGTCCACGCCCGTCCAGGTCAGTATTTTGCCTCCATAGGCCTTGGTGTTGGGCGTTGCCACCAGGATGCCCGCGGCATTGGCTTTTTCAATGGCCGGAACAATGGCCTTGGAGTCGGCAGGGGCAATGAGTATGGCGTCCACGCCGTCCGTAATGGCCTGCTCCACCAGTTGGATCTGTTCTTCAACGGAATAGGGCGTTTCCGGGCCGATGCTTTTCAGGTTGACACCCGGCAGGAGCTTGACGGCCTCCTCCCCTCCTTCAATCATATTCAGAAAAAAGGGAAACTGCATGCTTTTGACAATGAAGACAAAATTTAATTCCTTTTTCTGTCCGGCCGCCCGGCTTTCCTTGACCAGTCCGGGACAGGCGAAGGACACGGCGAACAAAACTGCGCACAATGTCCACAACATTCTTTTTTTCATGGCTATATCCTTGTGTTACAGGTTGCGTGCCTCCATAAACGCTAGAGTATCGCTCCAGTACTATGTACCATAGAGCATTTTAGGCTTGAAATGCTTGCTTGACAGCGGGTAAAGCCAGCCTTCCCGCTGTTTAGCGGCAAGGATTATCTTGCAAATCCTTGCAGAGCAGTTCACTCGTTTCATTCGTGAACTGCTCTAACCGACGCTTTTGAAGTCCCGCACAGTCGCGGCAATGGCCTGTTCCGTGGGGATGCGTTCCATGCTGGATGCCCCTACAAAGCCGTCCACCGCGGGCAGGAGGGCAAGAAATTGCCTGAAGCTGTCCGGCGTGGACAGAGGACCGCCATGCGCAAGCCAGAGCGCGTCCTTCTTTTTGGCCTTGCCCGCGGTCATGATTTTTTCCGTCAGGGCGGCGCTGTCCTCCAAGGAAAGAGCCTTGGTCGTGCCGATCATGCCTCCCACAGTCAGGCCCACATGCGCCACGATGCAGTCCGCTCCCGCCTCGGCCATCCGCCTCGACTCATCCTCGTTGAATACATAGACAATGGTGAAAATCTTCTTACGGGCCGCCACGCGGACCATCTCCACCTCTTTTTCGTAGCCCAGCCCGGTCAGTTCCAACTGCTCGCGGAAAGTACCGTCCACCAGACCCATGGTGGGAAAATTGTTGATGCCGGAAAAGCCTTCGGCCACCAGTTTGTCCAGATGGCGGGAGATGACCCTGGTACCGTCCTGGGCAAAGACGCTGCAGACGACAGGAACCTCTTTAACCACCGGCAGGACGTAGCGCGTCCCCAGTTCCAGAGCGATATCGTTGGCATTGCCGAAGGCCAGCAGCCCGGAAAAGCTGCCGTGGCCGTGCATGCGGTAGAAGCCGGAATTGAAAACCAGCAGCAGATCCGCCCCGCCCGTCTCAATGGATTTGGCGGAGAGGCCCGAGCCTGCCCCGGCCGCGATGATATACCTGCCCTGTTCTCTGATCTGTCTGAATCTAGCCAGCAGTTCTTCCCGAGAGTATTGCCGCATGTGGAATTTTCTCCTTTTTGGATTGTTATTCCAAGTTCAGGTTAAAAATGCGTTAATTTTTAACCTGGAATTGGAACGCGCGACAGGATGCCGCGCTGAAAGGCAAAGCATCGCGAGAGGCAAGGCGCTTGCCAAATGGCCTTCAGCCTATGCCCATCATTGCGGCCAGCAGGTCCGCCGCGTCTTCGCCGAAACCCTCATCGTACAGATGGCGCCTGTCTTCCACGATGCGCACCAGGGGAACATCATTTAGTCCGTCCCGGAGTGTGGCAAAGAGGGCCTCGTTCGCCTCCGGCAGGTAAAAAATTTCTCCCGGCCGATCAATGGAACTCAGCCCTCCCAAGGGCAGCAGGAGGGTGACGGGCGCCTTGGCGGCCCGCAGTTTGCGGACCAGGAAGGCGCCGATGGCGGCGCATTCCTCCACATTGGTGCGCATGGTGGTCATGGTCGGATTATGAAAATTCAGGGTTCGGCGCCGGAACTTGTCCGGCAGGTCGGACATGGGCGGCAGGACGATGGTGTCCGCAGCGCCGGGAACAATCACCTGAGGAATCTTCGCGGCGATGGCCGCCTCCATGCGTTCGGGACCGGCGTCGTGCAGCCCGCCCACGAAGTGAGCGCCAATCTCCGCAAGGGTCATATCCAGCACCCCGTGGATAATGCCATCCCGGATGAAGTTTTCCATGGATCGCCCGCCTGCTCCGGAGGCGTGAAAGACCAGGGTTTCCAGCCCTTTTGCCTCCAGGCGGCGGCGGGCCTTGGATACCCCCAGAGTGGTCGTGCCGTACATTGTCTGGGCCACGCGGCGGATATTCCTGTCCTCCAGCCGCTGCCGGAAGGCGGCGAAGTTCTGCCGGTGCCAGAAGGCGCCCTGGACCGCGTAGGCGGCGAAACGGCTGAAGACTAGTTCCGTGATGCCGTTCAGGCCCGCCACATCCGCAATGGAAGGCAGCAGGGCGATGTCGCTGTCCTGAAGATACCAGCGGGTGTTGCCGGAAGCCAGGGTGCTGAGCATGAGCTTCGGCAGGCCGAAGGGCAGAGCGCGCATGGCCTGGGTGACAATCTGGGTGCCTCCCGCCCCTCCGATGCCGATCACCGCGTCCACCTTGCCCGCGCTGTACTGCCGCCGCACATAGCCTTCCAGCAGGAGAGAAACTTCCGCAATGGCCTCTCCGCGCTTCATGCTCCGGATATCCTCCGCAGTGCGGGCGCCGCCGGAACACAGGTCGGCCAGGCCCACATCGGCGGCCAGGGATGGGGGCGCGCCCACGCCCACGTCAACGGTCAGGCAATCCACTCCCTGATTCCGGATTGTTTTCCTGATGTATTCCGATTCCTCGCCCTTGGTGTCATAGGTGGCGATAAACAGGATGCGCGGTTTCATGGCTCTTTTCCTTGTGCTGATTTCAGAGAAAAGTCGCGTTGCGCGATTCTAAGGCGGCGAGAGCGCGCATCGCCGCCGCCCGCCCCTCCAGGCGTAGACGAAACCGGGTTTCACCGTTAAGCGCCGAGGGAGAGTTCAAAAAATCACAATGCCTTGGAACAATTTTGCTTTTAAATTGTTCTGGAGAACGTATCCCGCTGGGGGGCGGTATCATCCAGTTCATTGCGCAGTTCCATGTTCTCCTTGATCAGAAACTGGTTGAAGGCCACGGCAAAGATGATCAGGGCGCCCATGACCAGGGTTTGCAGTTCGGAAGCCACGCTCAGGCTGTTCATGCCGTTGTATATGGTGGAAACAATGATGGAGCCGCACAGGACGCCCCAGATGTTGCCGAAGCCGCCGGTAATGGCGATGCCGCCGATGAGGGCCACGGTAATGGCCTCAAAGGGGGCATGAGTGGCCATGCCCGGCTCAAAGGAGTTGAGCCGGGCTCCATAGAGCAGGCCGGCAAAGGCCGCCAGGCCCGTACTGAGGACATAGACCCAGATGATGATCCGGTCTGTGGGAATTCCGGAAAAGCGGGCCGCCACGGGGTTGGCTCCGGTGAAGTAAATCCTGCGTCCGAAACTGGTGCGCGTCAGCAGAAAACTGACGCCCAGGAGCAGAATCAGAACGGTGATCATGGGAACGGTGACGGTAAAGGCCCCCAGGCGATCCACCACCCCTGTCCCCAGGTAGCGGAAATCGCTGTTCAGATTATAGATGACTTTTTTGCCCAGAGCCAGCCAGGCCATGCCCCGGCAGGCGAACATGGTGGCGAAGGTGGCGATGAAGGGGGGCATTTTCAGCTTGGTGATCAACAGGCCGTTGACCAGCCCGATGAGCATCCCCGTGCCCACCACGAGCATCATGGGGAAGAGGAAATGGACGTTGTCCGGGGAATTCCCCACCAGCATTCTCCCCCACATGACCGTGGTAAAGGCCATGACCGAGCCGATGGAGAGGTTGAGGCCGCCCGTCAGGATGGCCAGGGCCTGGGCAATGCCGATAATGGTCAGAAAGCAGGCCTGATTCAGGATAACGGACAAGTTGGACAGGGTTAGATAGTGGTCGCCGTTTATGGCGTTGGCCGTTTCAAAGAAGATAAAGACCACGGCCAGAATGAGCAGGGAAGAGAAATCCGTGGCTGTTTTGACCAGTCTTTTGGAAAAGTCCGGGGTTTGCGCGGGCATCGTCAGGGCCTCCTTCAGCCTTTCCGGGAGAGGCCGCGTTCATGTCTCGCCGCCAGTTCGTTGAGAACCATGCCGCCCACGAGAACGGCCCCGATGACGATCATCGTGGTTGATGTGTCAATTCCCTTAAGAGTCAGGGAGTTGCGAACCACATAGAGGGTCAGGGCGCCGAAAATGGCGCCGTACAGGCTGCCCTTGCCTCCTTCAAGGGCGTTTCCGCCCAGCACCGCCGCCACAACGGCCTGAAATTCCAGCCCGTCTCCGGAGGTCGGCTGCATGCTGTTGGTCCGGATCAAAACCAGCAGGGCCGCCAGAGAGGCCAGCATGCCGGAAATCATATACAGCAGGATGGTCCAGCGGCGCGTGGCAATGCCGCACAGGCGGGCCGTCTCTTCATTTTCGCCGATGGCGAAGGCATATGAGCCGAGGACGGTCTTTTTGAACAGGAAGATGATGCAGCCCACCACCACCACGGTCAAAAGAACCAGAAAGGGGATATAGAAGGTCATGCTAGCTTCCGGGCCGAATTCCACGCGGATGATGTTGCCGCCCAGAAAGTCAAGAACGCTGCTGTGGCTTCCGCTTTCCCAATAGATGGTCCGTTTGCCGGAAAGGGTGTTGGCGATGCTTTGGGCAATGCCCATGGAACCGAAGGTGGCGATGAAGGCCGGCACCTTCATGCGGGTTACGCACAGACCGTTGAGCAGGCCGAAAAGCCCTCCGCTGGCCAGTCCGATGAGAATGGCGGCGAAGACGTGAACGCCGTCGCGCAGGCAGAGGGCCATAATGACCCCGCACATGGAAAGAACGCCTCCCATGGAGAGGTCTATGCCCCCGGCTATGAGTACCAGAGACATGCCGATGCTCAAAATAATGAGTATGGAGGCCTGGAGCAGCAGGGTGGAGAGGTTGCCGGGCGAGAAGAAGCGGGGCACCCAGAGGGAGGCAAGGAGAAAAACCAGGAAAAAGGCGAAGATGGAATGGGGCAGATGGGACAGCCTCCAGCCCGCGAGTCCGCTTCCGGCGCGCATCTCACATCCCCCCTTCAGGCCGTTGCTTCCGGACGGGAAAAGGCCAGTTGGATGACTGCATAGTGGTCCGCCTCCTCCCTGCTGAGTTCCCCCGCCAGACGCCCCTGGGCCATGACGTATACCCTGTCGCTCATGCCCAGCACCTCGGGCAGTTCCGAGGAGATCATGAGAATGCCCGCGCCCTGCCGCGTGAGTTCGTCCATCAGGCTGTAAATGCTGCTCTTGGAGCCGATATCAATGCCCCGGGTCGGTTCGTCGAAGATGAAGGTATGGGCCTTGGTGATAAGCCACTTTGCCAGGACGACTTTTTGCTGGGTGCCGCCGCTGAGAAAATTAGCCAGTTTTTCCACGGTGGGGGTGCTTATTTCCAGCTTGTCCACATAGTCCCGCACCACGGAGCGCTCCTTGCGCCGGCGGATAATTCCTCCGGGGTTCAGGCGGTGCAGGGCGGAGATGACGGCGTTTTCCCGGATGGGCAGAGAAAGGGCCAGACCTTCACGTTTACGGTCTTCCGGAAGAAAGGCGATCCCTTTGCGGCTGAGGGCCTGAGGGTTGTTGCGCGGCATTTTTTCCCCTCTGGCGAAGACTTCGCCCCCGGTACAGGGGTCAATGCCGAAAGCGGCCCGGGCGACTTCGCTCCGGCCGGAACCCACAAGCCCGGCCAGGCCGACAATCTCGCCTGAACGCACCCGGAGGCTGACGTTTTTGAAGGCCGCTCCGGAAAGATCGCGGACATCCAGAAGGATGTCGCCCTTTTCAGTACTGCTGCGGTTGTAGACGTTTTCGATCCGACGTCCTGCAATGCCCTCCACCACCTGGTCCATGCCGGTTTCGGCGATGGCCGAGGTATTGATGCGCTTTCCGTCCCGCATAATGGTCACGCGGTCGCCGATTTCAAAAATTTCCTCCAGGCGGTGGGAAATATAGAACATGCCCACGCCTTTTTCCCTAAGCGCGGCTATGATCCGGAAAAGCTCCGCGATCTCGGCACTGGTCAGGGAGCTGGTAGGCTCGTCGAAAACGATGATCCGGGCGTTTTTGGAAAGGGCTTTGGTTATCTCGATCATCTGCTGGTTGGCGATGCTGAGATTCTTGAGCAGGGTGCGGGGCGGAACCTGCACCCCGATGGAGGCCAGCAGGCTTTCCGTCCGCTCTTCCATGGCCGCGCGGTTGACCAGAAAGCCCTTCCTGATCTCATGCCCCAGAAAGATGTTGTCGGCAACTGACAGTTCCGGAATCAGGGTTAGTTCCTGATAGATCATGGCAATGCCCATCTGTTCCGAAATCCTGGGGCTGTTCCTGCGGATGATCTCGCCCTTCAGGATCAGCTCGCCCCCGTCAGGGGCGTAGACTCCGGAGAGGATTTTCATCAGGGTGGATTTGCCGGCTCCGTTTTCCCCGACGATAACATGGACTTCTCCGGCCCTCAGGTCGAGGGAAACATCATCCAGGGCCTTCACTCCCGGAAAGATTTTGGTGATGCGCTGAAAGCGCAGCAGGGGCGTCATCGCGTCCGTCCTCCCGCCGGGGAGGCGCCTTCCCCGGACCCGGCGAGCAGGACGCTGGCCGGCATCCCCGGCCCCCCGGCCGCGTCCAGGCGGACCTTGCCCAGAACGTCCGTCAGATGTTCCGTCATGGCCAGACGCGCCGCCCCAGCATCTCCGTCGCGGATGGAGCGGAAAATCCGGTGGTGAAAGTCGTTGCTCGCGGCATTGCCGTGGACGCGCACAAAGCCGCGCAGCCACACCGTATAGAGCGCCTTGAGCATTTCCACGGAACGGTGGATGATGCTGTTGCGGGAGGCCTTGGCAATAGCCAGATGGAAATCCATGTCGCTGCGGGCGAAGCGCTCTTCATCCTCCAGAGAGCCGGCGGAAAGGGCCAGAATCTGCGCCATGCCGTCCAGATCCTCAGGTATCACCCTCACGGCGGCCAGGGCGGCCCCCTGCGGTTCCACTCCCAGACGGAATTCCGTCAGGGTTTCCAGGTCGGAATGGGCCTCCAGAAGGATGGGAAGCTGGAGATTGCTGAAGACATCCACATTGATGTCTTTGAGAAAGTAGCCCTCACCATGCCTGATGTCCAGAATGCCCAGGGCGTTGAGGCGGTTGAGGGCCGTGCGCACCGTGTTACGGCTGACCCCTATGGAAATGACCAGCTCGCTCTCGGAAGGGATCTTCGACCCAGGCTCATACCCCTGGGCCGCGATAATAGCCAGAATATGGTTAAAAGTCTCGTCACAGAGGTTGATCTTTTCAATGGACATGAAGCACCCGCGCCTGGAAGGCCGTTGAGAGATGCTATGTCACTTATGCTACAAGCAGAAGGAAAATACCTAACCTGGGAGATTCATCTCCCTTATAGAGGCAGGGCTGGCCTCATGTCAAGCCCTATCCGTTTGACAGTTCAGCTTGGCGCCGGAATTGGAAGGCGGAAGTTTTTAGAAAATTATTCCATATATCAGCATGGCTACATACTGAAACCACTCTATGCCCGTTCCGGGAACAGACCGCTGCCCTGCCGCCGACACCATGAGACAAAAGCAGGGAAGTGCCTCTCCAGCAGGAGGCGGGCGTTGTCCTCAAGGCGGGCGTAGCGGTAGGCGGTCATTTTCCCTGTACCCACAAAATGGAGGAGAAAACCCCTCAAATCCACATGCCGGGCGCGCAGGCCCAGGCGGTTAAGTTCGCGGAACCAGGCCGTAGCCGTATCCAGACAGATGACGCCGCACTGCTCAAAGGCGCCGAAGGGCGTAACAGGTCCCAGGGGCAGCACATGTTCCCTGGTCTGTTCCATATCCACAAGGCAGCTCCATTCGTTGACCCGGCATTCGGGCAGGGGCCAGGCTTTCGCCCTGTACCGCTCTTCCCACCCCTCCCACCAGGGGCGCACAAAAACATCGGCCTGGCGCGCGGCTTCATACAGGCGGACAAGCTGATCGAAATCCGGCTGGAAGGCGGCGTAGGTTTCCGGGCGGCAGCCTTCCGTTCCGCAGCCGGCGGCGCGCATTAGCGAGGGCAGCCGGGCCGGACAGTTCCAGCATTGCCCCACCTGCCCCACGGCGAAGGCGCCGTCCGCGCGTTCCAGCAGCATGCCTATGATATCCCGCTGGATGAACACGTCATTATGCATGACAAACAGGTATTTTTCCCTGGTATGCTCAAAAGCGCTTTCGTAGCGAATGCCCAGCCGGTAGCCGGCATCCCCCAGGCGGGCCGGATCCGGGGGGGCCAGGTGCAGCCAGTGTTCGGACTGGAAGACGCGGATCCTGTTTCCCAGAGATGAGGCCAGAAAATCGACGATGAGATATGGCTGGTCCGCGTCATATTGAGAGCCGAAAGGCTCGAATTGCAGATAGATGTAGTTGATGTGGCGTCCTGAACAACGCAGGAGAGACAGTAAGCTCAGAGACGTACAGTATGGTTTGGCGAAAATGTTCAGGGCGACGTCAACCGTCATGGATCAGTCCCCGGCACAATGCTGGCCTGTTGAGGGCAAATTCCAGTTCCAGGTTAGAGCAGTTTGACTTTGAAAAGTTGGACTGCTCTGCAAGGATTTGCTCGCAAATTCTTGCCGCGAAATGCTTGTAGGCGGGCTTTGCCCGCCGTTAAGCAAGCATTTCAAGCGAAAAATGGTCTAACAAATTAACGCATTTTTAACCTGGAATTGAAATAACACCGCGGAAATCAGTTGGCCTGTTTACGGAGAAAGGACGGTGTTTCAAAGTCATCTTCACCAAAAATAAAATCTTCCCCGCCAGGGACATGGGCGCCGCCGGAGAAGGAAGTGACGGCGGATGGATTCTCCTTGCGCAGGTATGCAGGTATATTCAGGTTGGCCGGAGCGGCCTGGGGCGGAGGCACTGGACTCCTGCGCAGGCCAGTTTCCACGGGGGGAACCGCCGGAGAAGCGGCTTGCGCCGGAGGGGAGGAAACCTTAGCCTGTCTGGGCATGCCCAGAATGGCGGGCCTGGGGGCCATTTCCAGAGCATTGTTGTCAATGCCCGTGGCGATGACGGTAATGCGCATTTCATCGCCGATGGTTTCATCCGTCACCGTGCCGAAGTGGAGATGCACATCGTCATGAGCGGCTTCCTGCACAATTCCGGCGGCTTCGCTTATTTCGTCAATAGTCAGATCCGGCCCGCAGGTGACGTTCATCAACACGGCCGTAGCCCCGTCAATGGAAACGCCTTCCAGAAGCGGGCTGGTAATGGCCTTCATGGCCGCCTCCCGGGCGCGGTTTTCGCCGCAGGCGATGCCCGTGCCCATCATAGCCAGGCCTGATTCGCTCATCACCGTTCTGACATCGGCAAAATCCAGGTTGATGAGGCCCGTGACCATAATCAGATCTGATATGCCCTTGACGGCATAGTACAAAACCTCGTCCGCCTTTTTGAGCATTTCCTGAAAAGGAGCCTTTTTGGGAGCCAGTTGCAGCAGCCTGTCGTTGGGAATAACAATGAGGCTGTCCACATACTGCCGTAATTCGGCGATGCCCCTTTCCGCGGCCAACTGCCTTGGCTTGCCCTCAAAAAAGAAGGGCCGGGTGACGACCGCGACGGTCAGAGCCCCCGTTTCCCTGGCGGTCTGGGCGATAATGGGAGCGGCCCCCGTGCCCGTGCCGCCGCCCATGCCGGCGGTGACGAAAACCATATCGGATTCGGACAGCAGAGCCGTGATCTCCTCCAGGTTCTCCAGGGCGGCGTCCCGGCCCACGCAGGGATTGGCGCCCGCGCCCAGGCCCTTGGTGAGCTTCAGCCCCAACTGCACCTTATTCTCCGCCTGGGACTTGGCCAGAGCCTGGCGATCCGTGTTGGCGGCGATAAAGGTCACTCCCTGCAGGCCGGAGGTGAACATATTGTTCACTGCGTTGCCGCCGCCTCCTCCCACGCCTACGACTTTAATCCGGGCGCTCACAACCTCAGGGCCTATTTCAATAAATTCAAAAGACATGGCTTAACTCTCCTTGCCAGTTTGCCCGCAGGCCGTTTGCCCGGAAATGCCGCCCGGCGCGGACGGGGCACCCGGCAGGCCCGCCGCCCGCCGCCCGCCGCGCGGGTTCGGATACGGCATCAGGTAATATCCACGAACCATTTTTTCATGCGCGAAAGGACTCTGTCGAATATATTTCCCCCGTCATCGCGGATGCGGAATTTGCGGTCTCCCACCTCCTTTTCAGCGCCATAACACAAAAGCCCCACCGCTGTTGCGAACTTGGGACTGTTCACAACATCCCTCAGCCCCCCCACATTGCGCGGGTAGCCTATGCGCGTGGGCAGCCGGAAAATCTGCTCCGCCAGTTCCTGGCAGCCGTCAATAAGGGAGGATCCTCCCGTAAGAACCACTCCGGCCCCGATGAGGTGCTTGCAGCCCGACCGGGCCAGTTCCTGATCCACCAAATCCAGCACCTCCTCCATCCGCGGCTGGCAGATCTCCGCCAGCATGCGGCGGGAAAGGCGGCGTGGCTCCCGTCCTCCGGCGGTGGAGACCTCAATTACCTCTCCCTGAGGCACCAGATCCACCATGGCGCAGCCGTGGCGGACCTTTATGCGCTCCGCGCTGGCCATGGGGGTACTCAGGCCGTAGGCAATATCATTGGTTAAATTCTGCCCCCCCAAGGCCAGAACGCCTGTATGCTTAATGGTATCGCTGGCAAAAATGGCGATGTCCGTGGTTCCCCCGCCCAGATCCACCAGAGCCACGCCCAGCTCGCGCTCCTCCTCCGTGAGCACGGCCTTGGCCGAGGCCAGGGACTCCAGAACAATGTCCGAAACGTCAAGACCGCTGCGGTGGCAGGAACGCACAATATTCTGGGCGCTGGTCACGGCCCCGGTGACGATGTGGACCTTCACCTCCAGCCTCACTCCGGCCATGCCCAGAGGATGTACGATGCCCCGTTGGTCGTCCACAATGTATTCCTGAGGCAGGGTATGGATGACCTCCCGATCCAGGGGAATGGCCACGGCGCTGGCCGCGTCCAGAGCCCTGTCCACATCCTTTTGGGTGACTTCGCCATCCTTGACGGCAATGACCCCGTGGCTGTTGAACCCCTTGATGTGGCTGCCGGCAATGCCCACATAGACGGTGCGGATCTCGCAGCCGGCCATCAGTTCCGCCTCTTCCAGGGCCTTTTGCACCGACTTGACCGTCTCTTCAATATTGACCACCACGCCCTTGCGCAATCCGGTGGAGGGACTGGCGCCAATGCCCACAATATCCACTCCGTCATCCGTGGTTTGCCCCACCACGGCGCAAATCTTGGTTGTCCCGATGTCCAGGCCGATAATCAAATCCGATTTTGCCATTTATTGGCTCCTTGTCTGCTGCCAGGTTGCCTGCAAACGGCTTCCCGCCGTTCTGCAAGCCCGGCCGGAGCGCAAGCCCCGTTTCGCCTGCGCCCGCTCCGGCGCTTGACTGCGCAAATAACTTGCGCTTGACCGCTGCCGCGGCTGGGTTGCGCCCGGGCGGCCGCCAGATAAACTCCACTTTAAAAGGCTCTATCCGGAGGCTCTCCTTTTCTCCACCCAGACACTGGTCCCCTCAGCCTTGATGGCCCGCGCTCCGGACAATTCCCCTCTGGCGCGCAAATCGGCAAGAGTCCTGCCCAGACGGCGCAAATTGTTGAGCCAGTCCTCAAGGCCGATGGTAATATGCAGACGCGTATCCTCAACAAAAACCTCCACCCCGCGCGCGGCCGAAAGCCTCACCCAGGACACGGCCCCCATGTCCAGGGGGGTTCTGGCCCCTCTCATGCTGCGCACAAGATCCGGCAGCGCCCGCGCCGATTCCTCCGCTCCCGGCTCCACCTCCAAGGTGGGCAGGGAGGTAAACTGGCCGGACTGCACCGGGGCGATAACCCGGCCCCGGGCATCGGCATACATGAGGACGCCATCCTCCAGCTTCCAGAAGGCCGGATCTTTTTCCTGCACCGCCACGATAAGACAATCCGGCAAAACCCGCTTGACCGATACGGCCGCCACCCAGGGACTGCGCAAAAGGGCCGCCTCCAGAGCATCCAGAGACAGGGCCAGAGAATTTCCGCCTTCCGATAATCCAGTAATGTCTAGAACTTCTTTAGAAGTCAATCGAGAAAGGCCCTGAATTTCAATCTTTTTCAAAGAAAAATAGCCGCCCCTGGTCATAGCCCTGTATCCGTAAATGAGTCCGACGCTCAGGGCGCAAAAAAACACTGCCCCCAGACACAAGGAAAGGCCCAGAAGAAGGGAGCGGCCCAACCCCCGCCAGGGAACGGCCGGCAGCCGCCGGGAAGAGGGAGCGCTGCGCGCCCGGATCCGGTTTATTTCTCTGCCTCCTCCGGGGCGCTGCAAGGATATGCGCCTCCGGGACCGGAGCGCCGAGCTTCCTTTAACCACCATAGTCCTCATTGTACCTCCGCCGCCTGCGGCGGCGCGCCGGGCTTTGCCCTGCGTTAGAGCAGTTTGACTTTGAAAAAGTTGGACTGCTCGGCAAGGATTTGCTTGCAAATTCTTGCCGCGAAATGCTTGCAGGCGAGCTTTGCCCGCCGTCAAGCAAGCATTTCAAGCGAAAAAATTCTCTAGAGCAGTTTGACTTTGAAAAAGTTGGACTGCTCTAGTGCGCCGTAACTTTATTCGCAATTTTAAATGTTACAGCGTGCTAGGAGTCTGTCGGACAAGCTTTTTGTTCAAGTGTCCGAAAAAGCCAACCGAGTTGAAAGAAAAACAGAAAGGTGAGCCAATATGCATGGAGACTGCGCTCCTTGACCTGTAATGTGTTGCCTTGCGGTCCCTTTTCCTTTCCATTCC
>JAISMK010000007.1 GCA_031276785.1 Desulfovibrio sp.
TCCTCCCAGACCGGCCCCGCGCTGCCGGCCCACAGCGACAATCTCATCAATAAAGATCAAGCATGGGGCCTTTTTTTTCCCTTGGGCGAAGAGGGCGCGCACCCGGGAAGCCCCGACGCCCACAAACTTCTCCACAAAATCAGATCCGGAGATGGAAAAAAAGGGCACCCCGGCTTCTCCGGCCACAGCTCTGGCCAGCAGGGTTTTTCCCGTACCCGGAGGCCCTACCAGGAGGACGCCCTTGGGAATGCGCCCCCCCAGCCTGGTGAATTTTTTGGGGTTGGAGAGAAAATCCACAACCTCGGCCAGCTCCTCTTTGGCCTCGTCCACGCCGGCCACATTGTCAAAGGTGACCTTGGCCGATTCCTGGGAAACCATGCGGGCGCGGGACCGGCCGAAAGACATGGTTTTGCCGCCGCCTCCCTGCATCTGGCGCATGAAGAAGATCCATACCCCGATGAGCAGGAGCATGGGTGCCCAGGATGTCAGAAAAATGATATACCAGGGAGAATCGTCCGGAGGGCCGGCCTTTACGATGACGCCCTGCTCCAAAAGGCGATCCACCAGTTTGGCGTCCCAAGGAGGGGCATAGCTGGCGAAAGGCATGCCGCCAGCCAGCCTCCCTGTCAGTTTCTGCCCCTGTATGGTGACTTCCTGCACTTCTTTGCTCTCCACATGCCGGAGAAATTCCGAATAGCTCATCTCCGGCGAACGGCCGGGTTGCTGGTAGAACATGTTGAAAATCACAATCATGCACAGAATGCTGATGATCCAGATAAAGAGATTGCGCTGGTTCAAGTTTCCCTCCCAAGGGCCGTATCCGTCCTGCGCGGACATGGCGAAGAAGTCCTGTGAAGGGGTATCATGGACCCCCCGCCTTGTCACATATTTTCCGATGGTTCCGTAACAGGCGCCCTTGCGGGCGCGAGCGAAACCGCAAAATATTCTAGAGCAGTTTAACTTTGAAAAAGTTGGACTGCTCCGCAAGGATTTGCTTGCAAATCCTTGCCGTGAAATGCTTGCAGGCGGGCTTCGCCAACCGTTAAGCAAGCATTTAAAGCGTAAAATGCTCTATTTGTTTCCGCCGCCTCCCAGAGCATCGCCGAGTCCGTTGAGGGCGCGGGCGGGCAGTTCCAGGATGCCGAGCAGCAGGCTGAAAACAGTGTTGCCCGCCGCCTGCGCGGTATCAAAAACCATGCTGGCGCCACGCAAGTACATGGAGGGGGAGGACAGACGGCCGTAAAAGCGCACAGGCACTGTCGGCACCTTGGCAATGGTGACGCTGATGCGAATATCCAGCGTCCGCCCGGCCAGGTCCACCCAGCCGCCTCCGGCCATATCCACCAGCATGCCGGAGAGACGGAAGTTGTCAAACTTGAGAACGCCTTTGCTCATTTCCCCTTCGGCGGAGGCCTGGCCGAAGGTGTTGCGCAGGCCGGCGGTTTCGCTGCCCAGAAAGGCGGGATAGACGCCGTTGGCGATTTTCAGGTTCCAGATGCCGGACAGTCCGGCGTAGAGATCCGCGTTGCTGCGCATGGTCCCGGAAAGATCAAAGACCACGTCAGCCGTTCCGCCGTAGGCGTTGGCCCCGGTGCTGTCCTGAATAGCCCGGCCCAGAGCGAAGCCGCGCATTTCGCCCAGCAGGCGGGAGATGTGCATTTGGGACTGCTCCGGCACAAAAGCGCCCTGGATAAGGGCGATGGCGGACCCTCCGTAAAAATCGGAGGATTCCGAGCGGAGAGAAAAACGGCCTCTTTGCAGGGTAGCCACTGTTCTGGACCCGCCCGCATTCAGGCCGTGGAACTTGGCGGTCTTGGCGGCCAGCTCGCCATCCAGGGAAAGATTCGCAAGAAAGGAGAGATCCCAAGGCTGGGTGGAAGGGGGGGTGTCCCGCTCTTCCGGGGCGGCGGGGGGGAAAAAGGTGTCCAGGTTTAGTCTGTCAGAGGAAAGGCGGAAGACCCAATGCGATCCCTTGGCCGGTTCCGGTTTTTTGTCGGCCGCGCGAGGCGTTTGCCGGTCGCCGCCGACTTCATTTTGTCCTTGCAGGGGGTCGCCGTCTACCTGGATTTTTAGCTGACTGAAGATCACCTTGTCCGGGGTAGCGCTTACCTGGGCGCTGCCGGTGCAGAGGGCCGGCATCCGGATGCCTCCGGCAGGCAGCAGTTTCCAGGCCTCAAGCAGGACACGCGGGGCCAGCTTGAAATTAACCGGAGCCGTGACCGCCAGCTCCGGCCCCGTGGCATCCAGGGCCAGCCGTCCGCCCACAAAGCTGCCCAGGCCCTCAAAGGCTATCTGGTCCAGAACCAGATTGTCCTGGAAAAGGTTCCAGTCCATACTGGCGTTCAGGGTTCCGCTGAGCGGAACCCGTTCCGATCCCAGAGGCGCCACCAGGGAACCCGTGGCATTTATAGCGCCGTAAATCCGTTTCACTCCCCGCCGTTTCGGGTTCGTATTACCGCCGTCCTCCGCCGAGGACGGCCAAGCCAGGGCGCCGGTGAAGACGGTGGCCAGGGAGTCCTTGCCCTCGGGGAACCAGGATGTCCGGATTTCTTCCAGGGAAATGTTCCAGATGCCGGCGAGGGAGATGCCGTTTCTGCGCACCGTATGCAGCGGTCCCTTCCCTTGCACACTGGCTTGGCGACTGTTCAGCCACCAGGAGGTTTTAGCCCGGCCGCCGAGGATTTTCAGGGAGGCGATGGAAGCATCGGCCGTGAGCTGCCAGTCGTCGGCCCAATGGCCATCCTTATCCACCGGGATGTCCAGGTTGACGGAACCGCTGACCCGGCCCAGCGCCCGGACGGAGTTGCCTTGATTCTCCGGCAGCCC
The DNA here is from genome assembly GCA_031276785.1 of Desulfovibrio sp. Taxonomy (GTDB): domain Bacteria; phylum Desulfobacterota; class Desulfovibrionia; order Desulfovibrionales; family Desulfovibrionaceae; genus Frigididesulfovibrio. The sequence continues at coordinate 2,827 of JAISMK010000007.1, forward strand.
ATCCAGATCCATGTTCTTCACAGCATAATACATGAGAACCTTCTGGCGGGCGATGTCCAGACGTCCTTCCAGCTCTCCTCCCAGGATGTCCCGGCAGGACAGGGTGATCCTGGTGGGATCCCCTTTCAGGGGGAAGATCCTCAACTCCAGGGGGCCGGGGCGCAGGCGGTGGGCAAGGGGCTGATCCAGGCGCAGGCGGACGTCATAGCCCACATCGTGTCCTTCGTCCGCCGCCAGTCCGGGAAAGGGAATCAGGGGAGGAAGGGAAAAGACGGGGGCCTCGGCTTCCGCAGGGGTATCGTCAGCCACGGCCAGAAAAGGAAAGACGGCGTCCAGGTTGACTGCATCTTTCACCAGGAGATCCGTTTCAACCACCGGGAGGCTGAAGTCCGGGCAGGCTATGCTGCCGCTTAACGCCAGACTGCCGGAGGCCATCCGCAGGTTGTCGCCCCGGATGCCCCGGGGTGAGGCGGAAATATCCAGTGTTCCGGATATGTCGTGCAGGATGGTCTGGAGTCCTGAAGGCAATTTCCTGGCGAAGAGAAACCAGCGGGGAAGGCTGAAATGGCCTACGCGTAGCGAACCGCTGAGAGTTTCTTCCACCAGGTGGAGCTGCAGGTCGGCCGCCAGTTCGTCCCCTTCGGCCTGGAAATGAAATTCCGGCAGGAGGAGGCTGTCCTCTCCGCCCCGCCAGGAGGCCAGGGAAGAAATGGCGCCTTTGACGGCGCGGCTTCCGGGAGGGGTCATCTGGAAGGAACCGGTCAGCCTGCCGGAAAGGCGCGGAGATGCGTCTTCCAGGCCCAGAGAGGCGGTAAAGGTCGCGCTGAGGCGGGCCGGGGGGAGAGCGAAACGGGCCTGGCAGGTGATTAGTTCCTTGGGGGAACGGGGTGAAAGGGCAAGGTCAATCCCCCGCAGGCTCAGGCTTACGCTACCGGCGGCGTCCAGACGGATAATGTCCGCGTCCCTGACGCTGAGGGAGGGCAGGTCGGAGTACCCGCCCCTGGACAGGAAGTCCGCCGCTTCCGCCAGAAAACGGCGGGTGGGGTGCAAGTCTTCCTCTGGCCGGGAAACGGAGGGAGCGGCCGGAGGCAGCCAGAGGGGAAGGCCGTTTTTGTCCAGGGCGAGGGTGATGGCCGGGGAGTCCAGTTCCACATGGCTAAGGCGCAGCCGGGCGGAAAGAAGTTCCAGGGGATCCAGGCTGATATACAGGCGGGGGACGGACAGCAAAGGCGGGAGGAAAAGGGCTCCGGATTCCTGCTCAAGAGAAGCGGCCAAAATTTGCACATTGTCCACGCGGAGACCGGGCAAGGGGAAAAATTCGGGCCGGACGGGGCCGGCTATCCTCCAGGGGAGCAGAGTGTCGGCGCGCAGACGCTGTTCCAGAGCGGCCGCCAGGAAGTCGCTTTTGAAGACGCAGAGCAGGTAGAAAAGAGCCGCTGACAAGGCGGCAAGCCCGGCCAGGGGCAGAAGAATACGGAACAGGAGCCGCCGGGCCAGGGTGGAGGCCAAGGGAAGAATGCGGGACGGGAACATAGGGCGCCGCCAAGCCGTAGCGGCCGGTTTTCTTCGGTTATGCCATTTTTTCGCCAAGAGCGGATGCCGCCTTTTCTCTGCCGGATATGCGGGGAGAGCCAAGGGAATTCGGAGCAGGCGCCCCCTGCTTGGGGAAAGTATATGTCGTAAGCAGGGGCCTGGGCAAGGGCGATTTTCAACGTGGCGAAAGGAGGAGATGGCGGCCGCTTTCCCTTGCCGGTCCTGCGCTCTTGCGCTACCATGCCCACATGGATCGTCGCTTCTTTTTGTCTGCCACCTCTATGTGCTGGTACCCTCCATGCTAACCAAGACGCATCTGCTCACACCCGGGCCTACCCCCCTGCCGGAACGTGTCCGGCTGGTCATGGCCAGAGACATGGTACACCACCGCACCCCGGCTTTCGCCTCCCTGATGCGGGAAGTTCAGGCTGGTCTACAGGTCCTTTTCGACACCGATCAGGTTATATTGCCTCTGGCCTCTTCCGGTACCGGGGCGATGGCGGCCGCTGTCTGCTCCTTGTTTCAGCCCGGAGAAAAGGTTCTGGTAGTGGAGGGCGGCAAATTCGGCGAGCGCTGGACGAAAATCTGCCGCGTCCACGGCGTGGTGCCCGTAATTCTGTCCGTTCCCTGGGGGCAGGCTGTGTCTCCCGCCGCCGTGGCCGAGGCTCTGGATCGGGATGCGGACATCAGCGGGGTTCTCATCCAGCATGCCGAAACCTCCACCGGCGTTCAGCACCCCTTGGAAGCCGTGGCAACCGTTACCCGTACCCGGCCTGTCCTCCTGGTGGCGGACGGCGTTTCTGCCGTTTCCATTACCCCCTGCCCCATGAACCGCTGGGGGATTGACTGCCTGCTGACAGGCTCGCAGAAGGGCCTTATGCTGCCCCCTGGCCTGGCTCTCATCTCCCTCTCTCCCCGTGCCTGGAGCAAGGCCGAAACCATCCCTGTCCGCAATTTTTATTTCGATCTGCTCAAGGAGCGATCCTTCTGCCTGCGGGGAGAAAGCGCCTTTACCCTGCCTGTGGGACTTGTAGCCGGGCTGGCCGAAAGCCTGCGGATGTTCGGAGAGATCGGCCTGCCCGCCATCCACCGCAAGCAGTGGGCTCTGACCATGCTGGTCCGCGCCGGGGTTTCGGCTTTGGGGCTGGATCTCTTTGTCCGGGAACATTTTGCCTGGGGAGTCACCAGCATCCTGCTGCCCGGGGGAATTGACTCCGGGCCTCTGCTGGCCAGGGCGGCGGAACGGTACGGGGTGGTCATGGCCGCCGGGCAGGACGCCTACAAAGAGCGCATGATCCGCATCGGGCACATGGGGTGGCTGGATTATTCCGATCTGCTTGCCGGACTCCATGCCCTGGCCGGAAGTTTTATTTTCTGCGGGGGGTATCTTGGCGCCGGGAATTACCTGGAACAAGCCCTGGATGCCTATTGGACCGCCCTGGACGAGGGTCCGCCGGCAGCCTGAGAGCCGCCCTGTTTCCAGGCCTGCCCTGCGGAACGATGCCTGCGGCGAAAAAAGAGGACGCTGGCCGGAGGCCAGGGGGCGGTAGACAAAAATTTTCTGGCGGCGGGCCTCCGCTGGCCTAGCCAGAGCAATTTCCAAAGGAGACTCCGGAGTTCCGGAAGAGGGGAGCAGCAGAATGGCAGATGAATATGCAACCGGGCTCCGGCCCGATCCGGGGCTGGAAACAGCGTCTCAGACCGGCGAAGCAGCGGGGAAAACTAACGTGGGCGATGCTGCCGGCGATCAGACCTGCCTGCCTGCCCCCACCTTCACCACCTTCATTCTCTCCCTGGCTTCCTCCGGTCTGGTCCACCTGGGCGAAGTGCCTGATCCCGCCAGCGGACGGACGGAAACAAACCTGGCCCTGGCCGGCCATACCATTGACCTGCTCAACATGTTGCGGGAAAAGACCAGCCAGAGCCTGGACGAGGAGGAAAACCGCCTTCTGGACGGCCTGCTCTATGAACTGCGCCTGAAATTCGTACTGAAAAAATAGGAGATCCCCATGTCCTCCACCCTTGTCCGGGTCGGGCTGGTGGGCGTGACCGGCTACACCGGCATGGAACTGGCCCGCCTCCTTGCCGTCCATCCCTCATTTCGTCTTGCGGCCGTGACTTCCCGCCAGGAGGCCGGGCAGACCCTGGCGGAGGTTTATCCCTTTCTTCAGGGTTTTGCTGTGGGGGATCTCGTCGTGTCCCTCCCGGACGCCGACGCCCTGGCCGATGCCTGCGACCTGATTTTTCTGGCTGTTCCCCACGGGGCGGCGATGTCTATAGCGGCGGAACTCCTGGCCAGAGGGCGCAAGGTGGTGGACCTCTCCGCGGATTTCCGCTTGCGGGATACGGCAGTGTACGAAAAATGGTACGGCCGGGAACATTCCCTGGCGGACGCTCTGGCCGAGGCCGTATACGGTCTGCCTGAGCTGTATGCGGACAGGATTGCCGCCGCGAGTCTGGTCGCCAACCCCGGCTGTTATCCCACCGCCGCCATACTTGGATTGTATCCGGCCCTGGCCCGGAAGCTCATTGATCCAGACGACATTGTCATTGACGCCAAATCAGGAGTCAGCGGGGCGGGCCGCGGTCCGGTCCTGGGATCTTTGTTCTGCGAGGTGCAGGACAGTTTTCGGGCGTACAGCCTCGGCTCCCACCGGCATACCCCGGAGATGGAGCAGGAACTGTCCGCCATCGCCGGCCGGCCTCTGGTTGTTTCCTTCAATGCCCATCTTCTGCCCGTCAATCGAGGCATTCTGGCCACAATATACACCAAGCCCAAGGATCCGGGCCTCTCGCCTGCCGCAGCCCGCGAGGCCTATGCCTCCGCTTACGCGGATCACCCCTTTGTCCGGATGCTTCCCGCCGGCAGGCTGCCCGAGATTCGGTCCACGCGCGGAACGATGTTCTGCGATATCGCCTTGGTTGCCGATGCCCGCTCGGGGCGCCTGATCATAGTTTCCGTCATCGACAATCTCTGCCGGGGGGCCTCAGGCCAGGCCATCGCCAATGCCAATCTCATGTGCGGTCTGCCTCTGGCCGCCGGCCTGGGCCAAGCAGCTCTGGTGCCATGAGGCGTTGGAACATTTTTCGGGAAGCACTGATTAGAGCATTTCGCGGCAATGATTTGCTGGCAAATCCTTGCGGAGCGGTCCAACTTTTCAAAGTTAAACTGCTCTAACTGTCCTTATGTCAATGTAATACTCATCACAGCGCAGCAGCCAATCCGGCCAACGCATCCAGGTTTTTGGCATGCTTGTACGTCAGCTTTATGTCGTTGCCGATAATGCTGCCGACAGCCGCTTGAGACAGTTTGGCCCCTCTGCCC
>JAISMK010000071.1 GCA_031276785.1 Desulfovibrio sp.
AGGGGCAGGACGGAAGAGTCCAGCCCCTCCGCAAAAAGAACTCGCGCCTTGCCAAACGAAAAAACTCAGCGTTTCCGAAATCCATTTAATCAGTGCTTACTTAAAGGGCGGCCGGGTCAGGTTCCGGGGCGGCCGGGTCAGGTTCCGGGGCGGCCGGGTCAGGTTCCGGGGCGGCCGGAGGCGCCGGCTCGCAAGCCAGGAGGATGCTGAGCCGCGTTTCCAGCCATTGCCGGTGAGCCTCCTCGCAGCCGGCGGGCCTGTCCGGCCAGGATTCCCAGACCGACAGGGGTATGGCCAGGGCAATCCTCTCTCTGGCGGCCAGTTCAGCGACCACCGCAGGATCGCGGGTTTCCAGGATCGTCCTGCCCAGGTAATAGGTGTAGGTTCCGCCGTAATCCCGGAAGGAGACCGGAGTGAATCCCCTGCCCGCCAGATCCTTCATGGCCCTGGCCTGGGATTCCGGGCTGAGGACGGCGGAGAAGGAAGGAGCCACCTGCGTTGCCAGGGGGAAGGAAAGGACTGTCAGGGACAGAGCCGCCGTAAGGATCGTGCCTTCCGGACGGGAGGAGCGCAGGAGCAGCCAGAGCAGGAAGGCGGCCAGGATCATCCCTCCTGCCGTCAGGAAGAACCATGTGTTCAGGGGCAGCTCCCAACCGGGCAGACCTTTCAGGGGCGGCCGAGGCAGAAGGCCGAAGAGCATCAGGGAGGCAATGCCCAGGGCCAGGCCGGCCAGAAGGATGGTCAGGGCCAGACTGTGCCGGAACAGGGCGGACCTCCGGGCGGAGAGCTGCAGGGCGGCCCGGCCCGCCAGGAGAGCCAGGGCGGGAAGTGAGGGCAGGAAATAGACGGCGAGTTTGGTGCTTACGGCGGAGAGCAGAAGCAGGGAGGAGATCGCCACGCACCACAGGTAGCCGTAGCCCTCTCCTTCCGGACGGCGGGAGGCCGCGAGTCCTGCGCGCATTCTGGCGCCGAACAGCCCGGTCCAAGGCAGGGCGAGGAGGAGCGGGGTCCAGGGGAGGAAAATCAGGGGCAGGGCCGCCAAATAGTAATACCAGGGTTCCTGGTGGTGAAAGGCGTTGACCAGCCGGTTGACGGTCTGCTCTTGCACATAGACGCGGAAAAAGGCGTCAAAGCCGCCCAGTTCCAAGGCGGCTGGCGCGGCCCAGGCGCTGATCAGGGCCAGACCCACCAGGAGGCCGAGCAGGAAATCTCCGCGCAGGATGCGCCGGGGCGTGCCCCGCCAGCAGAGGAAAAACAGTCCGGCCGCAAGGGGCAGAGCCAGGCCCAGGGCTCCCTTGGTCAAAACAGCAAGGGCCGCCAAGGTAAAGCCCAGAACCATGCAGCCCGCTGCCTGGGGACGGACCCAGGCATGGTAGAAGGCGGCGTGGCTGCACACCACCAGGGCGGAAAAAAGCAGATCCATCCGGGCGTAATGCAAAAGTCCCATCACGGCGGCGCAGGTAAGCAGGATCAGCCCTGACGCCAGTTGGGTCCGCCCGTCATAGCGGGCGACAAAACGGCCGAAAAACAGGGCCGCCCAGAGAAACAGCAGGCCGGAGACCGCCGCGCCCGCGAAATACAGATTCACTTCTTCCGTTCCGGCCAGGGCCAGCAGTTCCCGCAATCCCAGCAGAAACCAGAAGTAGAGCGGCGGCTTGTCAGGATATAGCTCCCCATTAAGGCGCAGGAGCAGCCAATGCCCGTTGTCCGCCAGTTCCCGGAAGACGGCGGCGTGCCGGATTTCATCGGAATACCAGAGGGAGCGCGAGTCAAGGGCGGGAAGAACCTGGGCCGCCAGCAGCAGGGTAAGAACAACCAGAGGGGACAGGGCCAGAAGATTGAACAGCCGCGAACCCAGGCTGGCGGGCAGGCCCGGCTCGGCCCTGAGCAGGGGATGGGTGCGGAAAAAATCCGCCGCCCCGGGTTCCGCCCTTGGGCGGGAGACGGCCTGTTTGTTCTCCGTGTCCAGATAGGCGGAGGCTGCGGGCCGGGAGGCGCCGGCCTCCGGCTCCTGGCCCGGTTCCTCGGCGCCGGCGGCGTCGGAGGGGGTGGGGCCGGCGTCCGGGCGATCCCCGCCGTCCGGATTTTCCATGCCAGGGGCCTCGGACGGAGAGATATCCGAGGCCGGGAAGCCCTGGCCCGAACCATCCGCGCCAGAGGCGTCAGTTGGAGGAAATTCCTTTTCTGCGGGCAGGATCGGGGGATGGGAAGGGTCAGACGGCTGGTTCACGATAACCCCCGCGCGCTGATGTAGTGGACGGCGAGGGAGCAGAGAGCGCCTATGCCCATGCCGGCCGCGATATCGGAGATGTGGTGCATGGAAAGATAGATACGGGAGTATCCGACAAGGGCCGGTACAAGGCCCAGCCCCAGCGAGAACAGAGGCCGGGCGCGGCGCGTGGCCAGAGGCGCGCAGGCGCCGATTATTTCGGCGGTATGTCCGGAGGGAAAGGAATGGTTGCCGTGTTCCAGAGTAAAGGGGACGTAGCCGACGCCCTGAAGCAGAGACTGGGGCCGGGGCCGGCCCACGGCGATTTTCAGGAGACGCACCAGGAGGAAGGAAAGGCTGATCTGGACGAGAACATAGGCGACGCACAGACGCAGCAGGGAAAGATCGGGCATTTTCAGTCCCCGCCGGAAGATCCAGGCGTAGACCCCGTAGAACAGAGGCGTCGCTCCATAGGATACCGCCAGCATGGCCTGGGTGAGCAGGGGCTGCCTGGGCCGCAGGCCGCTGAAGTATTCGGCAAGTTCCCGGTTCGAGCCGAAAGCCGCGGACAGCCAGAGCAGAGTAAGAGCCAGAGGGGTCAGGCAGAGCATAAGATGGGTCCAGGGGTAGCCGCACAAAAAGACGGCGATCTCTCTTCCTTTCCCGGACATGCGGTCTCCGTGCCAATGCCGCCCTAATTTTATTTCCGATTCAAAACCGCGTCCTTGCTGTTTTGAATTGTCGGCCGGCGCTGTGGTACTCATGGCCTTCTTTAGGCCCGGTCCTGTTGTTTTGCGCAAGGCGGAGTTACCGTCAGCGGGCCGCCTTGCCCCGCCGATACTGGATGTAGCCGTTGCGCACGGCGGAGTAGGGTTCCACCGCCGTGCCGCGCATATCGTCGTAGATATCCAGAATCTTGTCCAGGTCGTTAAAGGTTTTCACAGCCGTAAGGCCGAAGCCGATCCAAGGGTCCATATAGGCCAGGGGATCCAGAAAGGTGTCTCCCACCATGCCCAGAGAATCCTTGAGAGTGCTTGGGCCCAGGAAAGGCCAGACAATATACAGAGTTTCCTTCATGCCCCAGACGGCCAGGGTCTGCCCCAGGTCCTCCTCTTCCACCGGGACAATGGCGGGGTGGGAGGGGGCAAGATCAAAGATGCCGCCCAGGCCGGCGGTGGAGTTCAGAATGAACCAGGAGAATTCGGCTCCTGCCGCCAATCCCTTGCCCTGCAGCAGATTATTCACGAAGCGCACCGGGAAAAGGAGATTGTAGAATACATTGTGCAGGCCCGTGCGCACCGGATCGGGCGTTATGGCCACATATCCCCGGTGCAGGGGCCGGAGAACATAGTCGATGGCGACGTCGTTAAAGGACTGAACGGCTCTGTTCCAGCCCTCCAGAGGGTCTGGCACCCGATTGTCCTCATACTCCGCAAAGGGGTCGTCTTCTTCCAGGGAAGGATGGGGGCCGGCCGCGGCCGGCCCGGCGCCGGGCAGCAGGAGGCAGAAGATCAGGATCCCCGGGAGGAGAAAGCGTCGGCGCGTTCCGGAAGCGCAAGGCGGGCACGGGATCACAGACCGCTTCTCCGCTCTACTGCGCGGCTTGCCGCGGTCGGTTAAGGTCGCGCATCTTGGCGGCCATGTCTCCGACCTGCCGGATCAATTGCTCCACGTCGCCCTTGCTCAGGAGTTCCTGGAACTGATCCCGGTAGTAATGGACCATGCTCACGCGCTCAATAACCACGTCATAGACGACCCAGTTGTCTTTGCGGGTCATGCAGTAGGCCACGGACACGGGCGTGCCCTTGACGTCCACGCTGGTCTGGATCTCGGCGCGCCTGCCGTCCTTGCTGGCGCTCTCGTCCAGGTAGGTGACGGTTTCTCCGTCATAGCCGGCGAGTTTCTCAAGGTAGCGTTCCCGCAGCAGGTTGGTGAAGGCCGCCTGGAAACGGTTTTTATGATCTTCGCTGAAGGTCAGCCAGGCGGGACCCACCGCGCGCATGGAAAGTTCGCCGAAGTCAAAGAGAGTCAGGATGATCTTTTCCACAGAGTCCATGATTTCCTGCTGTTTGGCCGGGTCGTTGCGCTCCGGCCGGCCCAGTTCCGCCAGCACGGCGTTGATGGTGGATTCCAGGCGCTGCCGGGCCTCGGATTCCGCCGCCAGGGCGGGGGAGGGCTGCCGGGAGACCAGCAGGCAGAGCAGAGCGTATGTAAGAAAACGCGCTAAAGAGGCCGTCATTTTACTCCTCCGAAAACGAATTTGCCGATGAGCGCTTCAATGTCCAGAGCGGACTCCGTTTCTTCGATCTCCCCTCCGGGCGGCACCAGGGAGGAGGAACCGCCCGGAGACAGGCGCACATACTTATCGCCGATCAGTCCGCTGGTCTTTATGGAGGCAATGGTATCCCCGCTGAGGGCGACATTCTTGTCCATCTGCAGAGTCACTTTGGCCCGGAAACCGTCCTGAAGGCTGATGCCGATCACCTTGCCCACGCTCACTCCTGCGATTTCCACCCTGGCTCCGGGGCGCAGCCCGCTCACGGAGGCGAAGGTGGCCTCCACAAGGTAGCCGTCCGAGGAGAAAAGCTCCATCCTGCCCAGCTTGATGGTCAGGTATCCGAGGCAGAGAAGGCCGGCAAGCACGAAAAGGCCGACTGAAAATTCCAGAGAATATTTTCTCATTCCGCCTGTCCTTTTTCCGGTTCGCATTTGCCGCCCGTAAAGCCGGGGGGCGCTGCTCCCCCCTTTTCCCTGGCGGGAAAAGGCTTGTTGTCCGCGCGTGATTCCGCCCGGTTCCGGTTTGTTTAACGGCTCTCCAGCCAACTGTCCAGAGCTTCCGCCATGCGTCCCCGGACGGCAGGGTCCAGATCGGCCGCGGCCGGGCAGGGGGCGCCGTCATCCTCCCGGGGGGCGGCGCGGTCCAGAAACAAGCGCAGGTAGGGATTGGCCGTCTTCTGCAGACCGTCGAGATCTCCGGCATAAGCCACGGTCTTGTCCGCCAGGACCAGGATATGGTCGGCCAGGGCGCGCACGCTGGCCATGTCGTGGCTGACGGTGACGATGGTCATGTCCGGAAAGCGTTTTTTCATGGTCAGGAGCAGGGCGTCCATCTGGGCGGCATTCACCGGATCCAGGCCGGAGGTGGGCTCATCGCAGAGCAGAAGGGGCGGGAGCGTGACCAGAGCCCTGGCCAGGCCGGCCCGTTTTCTCATGCCGCCGGACAGCTCCGAGGGATAGTAGCCGGCGAATCCTGCCAGATTGACCAGGAAGAGGGTGTGCCGGACAATGGCGCGGATATCGTCGGGGGAAAGGCGGGTATGTTCGGCCAGGGGCAGGGCCACATTTTCCCCCAGAGTCAGGGATCCCAGCAGGGCGCCGTCCTGGAACAGCACCCCCATGCGGCGTCGGATGCGGCGGAAGGCTTTGGGCGGCAGGGCGAAAAGATCCTGCCCGCCCAGCAGGATTTGCCCGGACAGAGGCCGGGCAAGGCCGATGATGTGGCGGAGCAGAGTGGATTTGCCGCTCCCCGATCCGCCCAGAATGACGGAGATTTTCCCGGCCGGCAGGACGGCGCTGAAGTTTTCCAGAACAACGGTTTCGCCGTAGCCCAGGCGCAGATCCCGCAGTTCTATGTCCCAGAATGTTCTCATTCGGTTACAGCAGGAAAGAGGTGAGCGCATAGTCTCCTGTGAGCAGGAGGACGCAGGAAAGAACCACAGCCGAGGTGGTGGCGTTGCTCACGGCCTCCGGACCCATGCCGTCCGTGCGCATGTGGGCGAAATATCCTTTGTAGCAGCAGACCAGGATCACCGTCAGGGCGAAGACCAGGGATTTGAGCAGACAGCCCTGAACATCCGCCCAGACCACGCTACTGGCGATCCGGTCGAAATATACTCCCTGGCTGATGCCCAAGAGAAGCACGCCGGAGACATAGCCCCCCAGAATGCCCACGATGGTGAACACGGAGGTCAGCAGAGGGAAGCAGAGCAGGGATGCGGTGACGCGCGGGGCCACCAGATAGCCCATGGGGCTGATATCCATCACCTCCAGGGCGTCGATCTGATCGCTGATGCGCATGACCCCGATTTCCGCGGCCATGGCGGAACCGGCCCGCCCGGTGACCATAATGGCGGTGAGTACCGGGCCGAGTTCCCGGATCAGGCTCAGGGCCACAGCGGACCCGAGCAGTCCCTCGGAGCCGAACTGGGCCAGGTTGTAGTAGCCTTGCAGGCCGAGAACCATGCCGGTAAACAGCCCGATGAGTACAATGAGGAAAAAGGACCCCGCCCCCATGAAGTAGATCTGGCGGATCACCTTGCCCGCCTGTCCGCGCGAGGGCATGTGGCGGATGCCTTGGGCCGCGAACAGGGCCATGGCCCCCATTTCAGCGATGAAATTCAGGACAAGGCGGCCGAGAGAGGCAATAAGGCCGGTAAGGGCGAAATGCCGTTGCTGCATGGGAATTTTGTTGCCTGTTTCCCCGGGCTGGGCCAGGGGATGATTGTTTCCGGCCGCTGGCCGGCGGCCCAGAGGTTCCGCCGCGGAGCCTTTTCCGGGGAGTTTACTGCAGAGGGAAGAGGGAGGATCCTTTCCGGTCCGCCCGCTGTGGCCGGCGGCGCGGTATCCGCCTCGGCGCTATGCATATCCGCTGGACAGCGCCGCGTCAAGGCCGGAACCCATACCCCGAGGCCGGCATGCGCCTATTGGCTTTGATCTAGAGCATTTTACGCTTGAAATGCTTGCTTGACGGCGAGCTTGGCTCGCCTGCAAGCATTTCGCGGCAAGGATTTGCAGGCAAATCCTTGCAGAGCGGTCCAACTTTTTCAAAGTTGAACTGCTCTAGCTCCCCGCCCCCCGCCGTTAAATACAGTTCTACCCGGACGTATTTTGTCGGCCCAAAATGTATCTTTCGGCCCTGTTGTCATCCTCCCGGTTCCGTGCAAGTATCTTCCAACGCCAGTCGCGCTCGCGTCCAGGGGGGAGGAGGCAATGCCTGGCATGTATATTGCTAATGCTCCGCAGTATCTTGCCCTTACACATTATTATCCAAGGAGCCGACCATGCCTATGGTACCCATTCCTCCCATTGTCGCCGGGGATGAAATTGTCAATCACGGGCCGAAAATTTTTGAAGACATCCAGGCGCGTCCCGGCGAAAAGGCGCTCATCACCATGCATACGGTTCCCTTTGAAGGCTCAGTCGGCCTGATCAACATGCTGACCGCGACCCGTCTGGTGCGCAAGGGCTATGACTTCACCATGCTGCTCTATGGTCCCGGCGTACTCATGGCTTCCAATACCCGGGGCTTCCCCAAGGTGGGGGACGAGGGCTTCGGAGGCAACCTGGCCTATAACAGGCAGCTTGCTACAATTATGAAAGAAGGCGGAAAGATTCTGGCCTGTCGTTTCGCTATGAGCGCCCTGTACGGCATGCGCGAGGCGGACCTCCTGCCCGGCGTTCAGGCCATCCATCCCCTGGATGTCCTGGACTGCAGTCTTCTCCACCAGCGCGCCGGCGCCCTGATTATCTCAACATGGACCGTATAATAAAGGTGCCATTGCAAAATAAAATGCTCTACAGGAGACTATATGGAACGCTTCGATGCAAAGCATAAAGTTAAGCGTAAAGTGTTTGATGCTCATAATCACATTGGCTTTATGGAGGGCTTTCCGTACTATGGCCTGCCGAAACCGGTTAATCCAACGGTTTACTGTGACAACGATCGCGCTGCCAAAATCAGGCAGATGGACGCCTTGGGAGTGGAGCGGGCCATTGTCATGTCCAATTACGGCATTCCGGACGCGGCCCAGCCCTTCGGGCTGAACCCGGTCGTTCTGGAGGCCTGCGCCCATCCTGATAAACGGATTCTCGGCGGGATATGGTTTTCTCCCCTGGCCAAGATGAAGGAGGCCAATGCCCGGTCCCTGAAGCTGGCCGGAGAGCCGGGAGTCAAGGTGCTCAAAGCCACCTGCCTCTTGGGCGGAACCTGGAATCCCGAGGATTGGGACGGGGAAACCATGGCCATGTGGGAGGACATCATTGCCGTGGGCGAAAAGTATGACCATGTTTTTCATATTCATACCAGTCCGGGCGGCGGTTCAGACGTCAGCAACGGCATTAAGTTCGTCCGCGCCTACGGCAAGCGGGTTAAAGTGCATATTGTCCATTGCGGAGGAGGGGTTTCCGGGCATATCAAGTTTATCCCCGAGTTTTTCAAGCTCATTCAGGAGGAGTACAAGGTATACACGGACACCTCCTGGTCCGTCGGCTTCTGTACCCGCTACCTGTTTGAGGAAATGGAAAAGCAGGGAGTGGGCGACGATCGGGTTCTGTTCTCCTCGGATGAGCCGTGGTCGGATTTCTGGAGCGAATACTACAAATTTGAAGGACTCGGGCTTTCTTCCGAACTGAAGGACAAAATATTCTGGGGAAATGCCGAGAAATTATACGGAGTGTGATTGCCAGGAGCAGTTCAACTTTGAAAAAGTTGAACTGCTCTGCAAGGATTTGCCTGTGAATCCTTGCCGAGCGATGGTCGCAGGCGAGCTTTGCTCGCCGTTAAGCAACCATCTCAAAGCGAAATTGGTCAAGGCTGGCGACGGGGTGAAAATCGTCAACTGATGCGGATGAGCGGCTATGGAAATGACCTTTTTGGATTATGTCTCCCTGCACAGCGGGGGGGCCAGGGTGGCCGACAGCCAGGGCATCCGCCGGGGAGGGGCCGGGCCGGCTGATGCCGGAGCTTATCTTATCCAGGGGCGGCCTCTGATGGTTCCGGCGTTGAGTCCGTCCGCCCGCCATTCCGAGTATGCCCTTGTGCGGGAGAACCAGCGCAGCAGGCTGGAGAGGAACGGGCGCTTTCTCTGTTACCTGGACCCGGTTCCCGCCGCCGGATTTTATCAGAAAAAGACCGCCGACGGCATTCCCTACCCCCAGATCGCGCGCCTGCACGGCAAGGACTGCCTGGCCTCCACCGTAATTCAGGAATGCGTCCGCTACAGCCATCCCCGGACCCGTTGTCGCTTCTGCGCCATCGGGGCTTCTCTGGAACGGGGCGCGACCATTCTGCGCAAAACCCCCGCCCAGTTGGCCGAGGTGGCGCTGGCCGCCCGGGAACTGGACGGCGTAACTCATGTGACCCTTACGGCCGGGACCACCGCCCCGCCCGACGCCGGCGCGCTGTACCTGGCCCGCTGCGCGGCCGCGGTGCGCGAGGCCGCCGGCCTGCCGGTGGAAATCCAGTTTGAGCCGGTGCGGGACTCTTCGTCCTATGCCCTTTTCCGGGAGCTGGGCGTGACGGATGTGGGTCTGCATGTGGAAAGCTTTGATCCCGCGGTGCGCCGCCGCGTTACGCCCGGCAAGGCGGAGATCGGCCTGGAGGAATATTTTGAAGCCTTTGCCCTGGCGGTTGACGTGTTCGGACGCAACAAGGTCAGCACTTACGTCATTCTCGGGCTGGGGGAGAACGAGCGGCTGACTCTGGAAGGATGCGCCCGGGCGGCGGCCTTGGGCGTGTATCCCATTGTGGTGCCTCTGCGCCCTCTGGTGGATTCCTGTTTTGCCCGGGCCAAACCCGTGGATCCCAAATACCTGGAGCGAATGTACCGGGCGCTGGGCCGTATCCTGCAAGAAAACGGATTGGCCGCAGAGTATAGTTCAGCGGGGTGTGCCCGTTGCAAGGCATGTTCTTTGCTGCAATTTACGGAACAGGAGCAGACTGCCGCCCAGCTTGGAAAAGACATAAACGCTGATAAAAAAGATATAAATATCCGTATTGCCGAAGATGAACGTGATAAAGATAGTTATATGCAAATACGCCATAGGGTTTTTGTGGAGGAACAAAAAATATTTCCCATATGCGACAAGGATGATCATGACGATGCCGCTGTTTATATCCTTGCCCGCGTGCGGGGTGTTGCCGCCGGCGGTGTACGCTGCTACCCGCGCGGAGGCGGAGTCTGGTTCGGAGGCAGGCTGGCCGTACTCCCGGAATTTCGGCAGGGATTCAATCTGGGCGTCCTGCTGGTGCGCGAGGCTGTGGACGTGATGCGCCGGACGCCCGGCGTCCGGCGCTTTCGCGCCGCCGTGCAGGACAGGAATGTGCGCTTCTTCTCCCGCCTGGGCTGGGAAAAACGGGGCAGGCCCTTTCTCTGGCACGGCTGGAAACATCAAATCATGGAATATCCGCTATGCAAGAAGACGGGACAATGAGCGTGCAGGCCAGGCACAGGGAAGGAGCGGTATTTGAGCTGTCCGCCGGACCCTTTGCCGCCCTCTCCGACAACAGCGCGGAATACGGGGGAACGGACAACGGTCCCCGGCCTTCGGAACTGCTGCTCTGGGCTGTTTCTTCCTGCCTGGGCCAGTCCATTCGCTACATGGCTCAGAGAATGCGTAAAAATATTGAGGGACTGACCTTGGATGTGTCCGGCATCAAGGATCCTGGCAATTTTCGTTTCCGTGAAATCCGGGTGCGCCTGCGGACGACCGGAGACATTCAGGAACTCCGGAAGGTTCTCCGACTGGCCAAAAAATATTGCTTTGTCTCCAACAGTCTTGCAGTCCCCGTCAGCTATGAAGTTGTCGGAGAGGAAGAGGAAAGGGCCTACGACAACGAAAGCGGATAACCCCTTGCGCGCGGCGCGGAAACTGCGGACTCCCTGCCTGTGGGGGGAGCTGTATCTGCCTTCCGGGGATCAGGACAAGCTGGCCGCCGTGGTCATCCTGAGCAGCAGCGCGGGAGTGTGCGACATCAGGGAACGCTATTATGCCGGTTTTTTCGCTTCCCGGGGGGTTGCCGCCCTGGCGGTGGACAGTTTTGGCCCGCGCGGCATAACGGAGACCATAACCGACCAGTCCCGGCTGGCGGAGGATGCTATGGAGAAGGATGCCTACGCGGCCTTTGCCCTGCTCTGCGCCGAGGAGAGGGTGGACTGCCGGAAGATAGCCCTCATGGGTGTTTCCCTGGGCGGCCTTGCGGTCCTGCGCACGGCCCTGACTGTCCGCAGAAGGATGTTCGCCCGGCCGGAACGGGATTTCGCGGCCCGCGCCGCCCTGGTGCCGCCCTGCCACATCCAGCAGAGGGATGCCCGCACGGACGGCAGGCCCCTGCTTGTCCTGCTGGCGGAGGAAGATGATTATACCGGCGTCGTCCAGCCTCTGATGTATGTGCGGCGTATGCGGGAGGCCGGCCCGGCGGACATCGTCCTGCGCGTATACCCCGGGGCCGGGCACTGCTGGGAGCTGGCCGGGCGGCCTGTTTTTCTGGAAGCGGCGGAAAACTATTCCGGCTGTCTGTGGTGGCAGGAGGACGACGGCCGGCTTACGGAGGCGGACAGCGGCCGGAGCATGGCGCAGGAGGAATTTGTCCTCCGGCGGCGGGAATTTTGCGCTCTGGGAGCCCATGCGGGCGGGGGCGGCAGGGAAATCAAACAGCGGGCGGCGGAAGATATCCTTGCCTTTCTGGAAGAACGGGCGGGATTTTCCGGGGCTGTCCTCGGGCGGGAGCGGACATGAGCCGAAAGAAGGTCGCGGAAGCAGGAGGGGGGGAAGGGCCGGCCAGCCGGGCCGGGGGAACGGCCGTCATTCAGGCCAGACTCTCCCTGCTGGAAGAGAATTTCGCCCGGTTGTGTACTGTTGTCGGCAGCCTGGAAATGGAAATCCGGCTCCTGCGGGAGACGGCGGCGGCGCCTTGCGCGCGGGAAGGCTCCCTGGCGCCGCGCGCCGGGGAATGAGGACGGAACGGCATGGCGGACATCACCAGACGGATCCATCTTGTCAATGTGGGTTTGGAGGGATTCTTCCACGAGATCCGGGAACAGGGGACGCCGGCTGTGCATGTGGACTGGCGGCCGCCCGCCTCCGGGGATGTGGCCTTGATGCGTAAGATAGCCGCCCTGCGCGGCCCGGCGGTGGAAAAGGCCAATGCCGAGACCGTGGCCCGCATCAAGGCCGGCCGCCCTGTCTGGGTGGATGTCCAGCCCGCGGCCGAAGCCATTTATGGCATGGAGCGTAATGTTCTGCTGCATTCCGGGCCGCCCATTGATTTTTTCGATATGTGCGATCCTCAGCAGAGGGCGGTGGAGGCCGCCGCCATCTTTGAGGGCTGGGCGACGGATCGGGCTGGTCTCGCGGCCCGGCTGAAAAGGGGCGATATCCGGCTTCTGCCCAACTACGTCCTGGGCAGTGTGGGCGCCATGTGCGGCGTAATTTCCCCTTCCATGCCCGTGGTGGTAACCGAGAACGTCACCCGGGGCAACCGCTCCTGGACCACGTTCAACGAAGGCAAAGGCGCCGTCATCTGGATGGGCGCCTACAACGAGGAGACCTTCCGGCGCCTGCGCTGGATGCGGGACGTTCTGGCCCCCGGCCTGCGCGCCGCCTTGCGCGCCACGGACGAGGGCATCGACATCTTTCCCATAATCGCCGAAGGCGTCCTCATGGGGGACGAGGTTCACGCCCGCAGCGCGGCCTGCACCCTTCTGCTTCTGCGCCGGCTGACGCCCCTGCTTCTGGCTGCCGATGTCGGCCGGGAAGCCATCCGGGAGATCGTCGAATTCATCGGCCGCAACAACCACTCCTTTCTGAGCCTGACCCTGACGGCCTGCAAAACCGTTGCCGACGCCGCCCACGGCCTGCCCGGCTCCACTGTGGTCACGGCCATGAGCCGCAACGGCGTGGATTTCGCCTTGCGCGTGGGAGGCATGGACGCCTGGTTCATTGCCCCCACCGCGCCCATGGACGAGGCCATTTATTATTCCGGCTACGGCCCCGAGGATGCCGCCGGCGACATCGGCGACAGCGCCATTGTGGAAACCGTCGGCCTGGGCGGCATGATCATCGGGGCGGCTCCCAGCATCAGTTCCTTTGTGGGCGGCAGCATGCGGCATTCCCGGCGGGCCATGTCCGCCATGCGCTCTGTCTGCGCCGGGGAAAACCCGGCCTTTGCCCCCGGCTCCGTGGATTTTATGCCCGCTCCTGTGGGCATTGACATCCGCCAGGTCGTGCGCCTGGGGGTATCCCCCATCATTGACACCGGCGTGCTGCATAAACGTTCCGGCGTGGGACAGATCGGCACTGGCATCGCCAGGGCGCCCCTGGAAGCCTTCCGCAAGGCTCTGGCCGCCATGCCCCTGCCCCAGGAAAACTGAAGGCCGGCGCCGAAAACCCCGCCGGCGGAAAATCCTGAGGTATGCCTATGCGAGTCAAACCAATCGCGGTTGTGGCCTTCGGAGGAAACGCGATTCTGGATGCCGGGGACGACGGCTCCTTTGCCGCGCAACTGGAAAAGGCCAAAGACGCCTGCAGGCGGATATTGTCCATTCTGCACAAGGGCTATCAGCTTATTCTGGTCCACGGCAACGGTCCCCAGGTGGGCAATCTGTTGATTCAATTTGAAAAAGCAAGCGATATCATTCCCGCCCCTCCTTTGGACGCGGCAGTGGCTTCCACCCAGGGGCTGCTCGGCCACATGCTGGAAATCAGCATGCGTTCCGTTCTGGAGGAAGACCGTATGCAGCGTGAAGTGGCCACCATCCTCACCCAGGTGGTGGTCAGCGCCGACGACCCGGCTTTTGCCCGGCCGACGAAGCCCATTGGCCCGTTTTACACCAGAGAGCAGGCGGAATCCTACCGCGCTTCCGAGGGCTGGTCCATTGCCGAGGATTCCGGCCGGGGCTGGCGGCGGGTGGTCTGCTCCCCCCAGCCTCGCAAGGTGCTGGAACTCAGCACCATCAAGTATCTGGCCGCAAGCGATACCGTGGTGATTGCCTGCGGAGGCGGAGGCATCCCGGTTAACTACCGCACGGACAGCGTTGTCGGCACGGACGCGGTTATTGACAAAGACGCCACGGCCGCCCTGCTGGCCAGGAATATCGGCGCCGACCTGTTCATCATCCTGACCGGGGTGGATATGGTGTTTCTGGACTTCGGCAAACCCACCCAGAGACCCGTTGAAGTCATGACTGTGGAGCAGGCCGGCAAATGGCTGGCCGAAGGGCAGTTCCCCGCCGGCAGCATGGGGCCTAAAGTGCGAAGCGCGGTGGAATATGTGGAAAAGGGCGGGCTGGAGGCGATCATTACCTCCCAGAAGGGTTTGATTACGGCAATGCAGCAGGGCAGAGGCTGTACCCGGATTGTCCAGTAGAGCATTTCGAGGCAAGGATTTGCGAGCAAATCCTTGCCGAGCAGTCCAACTTTTAAAAGTTAAACTGCTCTGGCGTCCAGCAACAATTGAGCAACAGATGCCTGTGGCGGTGGAATAATGCGATACGTCATTGTGCGGAAAAATCAGTATCAGGATTCAGTGCGCCTGATGCAGATATCCCGGCGGGCCGGCGATCTGCCCGGCGTGGACAAGGTTCTTGCCCTGCTGGGAACGGACGGCAACAAGAAAATCATCTCTGATCTGGGGCTGATGGACGCCGCTGTGCGGGAGGCTACAGCCAACGACCTGGTGATTTGCGTGGAGGCCGAATCCGGGGAGTCCGCCCTGGCGGCGGTCGCCGCCGTGGATGAGGGCCTGGGGGGAACAGGGCGGGAGGAGGATGCTTGGCGGGAACGGCCGGCCTCCATAGAGCAGGCGGTGCGGGAGATGCCGGAGGCGAATTTCGCCCTCATTTCCCTGCCTGGCCCGCTGGCCAAGCTGGATGCCCTTGTGGCCCTGGAGCAGGGCCTCCATGTCATGCTTTTTTCGGACAATATGTCTCTGGAGGACGAGCTGGAGCTGAAGCAAAGCGCGGCGGCCAGGGATCTTCTGCTGCTGGGTCCGGACTGCGGAACGGCCATTATCGACGGCGTGGCTCTGGGTCTGGCCAATATCGTCCGGCGCGGGGAAATCGGCATCGCCGCCGCCTCCGGTACAGGCATTCAGGAAGTTGTCAGCATCATTGACCGTTTGGGCGGCGGCATCTCCCATGCCGTAGGAGTAGGCGGGCGCGATCTCAGTGAAGCCATCGGCGGCCTGATGATGCGCCGGGCCATTGGCGCTTTGGCGCGGGACCCCGCCACCAGGCGCCTCCTCCTGCTGTCCAAGCCCGGCGCCCCGGCAGTCATGCGCGCCGTTCTGGATGAGGCGGAAAAAACCGGGCTGGAAGTTGTAGCCTGCCTGCTGGGCGCGGATACCCGGCACAGCCGTCCGGGCATGGCCCTGGTTTCCACTCTGGAAGAAGCCGCCTTCGCCTGCATGGGCAAAGAGGTCCCTCCCTTCGTCGCGGATCAGGATCTGCGGAGGCGGGCCGCGGCCCTGGATCCCGGCAGAAAATATTTGCGCGGCCTGTTCAGCGGCGGCACCCTTTGCTATGAAGCCCTGTATATTCTGAAAGACGAACTGGAGGTGGCCTCCAATATCGCCGTGCGCGCTGATTTGAAGCTGCGCGAGGGGGAAAGGGGCCGGGCTCATTGCTGCATGGATCTCGGGGAGGACGAGTTTACCCGGGGCCGGCCGCACCCCATCATAGACCATGAGCTGCGCCGGGAGTGGCTGGCGGCGAACATGGCCGATCCGGAGGTGAAGGTCATCCTCTTCGACCTGGTACTCGGCTATGGCGCAAACCGTTCCGGGGCGGCGGATCTGGTGGCCGGCCTGTCCGGGAGGCGGGAAGGCGGTCCCCTTCTTGTGGCCCATGTCTGCGGAACGCGGTCCGATCCGCAAGGACTGGGCGAACAGGAGGATATGCTCTCCCGGGCCGGGGTTCTGCTTTTTCCAACCAATGCCCAGGCGGCGCGGGCGGCCCTGGCCGTGATCCGCCTGAACGCGGAAACGAACTGCGGAGAAAGCGCATGAACGCCCAGGAAGAATTCCGGCAGGTCTTCGGCCCCGCGGTGTCCTTTGACCGTCAGATTATGGACAGCTATGACCACGATGCCGGCGAGATGCCCAGGGCGCTTATGTCTCTGGTCCGGCGCCGGCCGGACATGGTGGTGCTGGCCCGCAGCCGCGAGGATGTGGCCAGGGCGTTGGATCTGGCCAGGAAATACGGCCTGCCCCTCACCCCCAGAGGGCAGGCCACCTCCGGCTACGGGGGGAGCATCCCCGCCAGGGGGGGCATTGTTCTGGATCTGTGTTCCTTCAACGCCCTTCTGCGGCTGGACGTCCCCAACTCCTGGGCTGACGTGGAGCCGGGCATTGTCTGGGAGGAGCTTTCCCGCGCCCTTGCCCCCCACGGCCTGGACAACCGCGTCTGCCCGACCAGCGCCCCCTCCTCCACAGTGGGCGGCTGGTTCTCCATGGGCGGCATGGGCATCGGGAGTTTCGCCTATGGCTCGTTTTTGGATAATGTTCTGGAAATAGACGTCCTGGCCTTTGACGGAACGCTCCATACCCTGAGCGGCGGGGACGCGGCTCTTTTTTACCAGACCTGCGGCGCCCTCGGCATAGTGGTCCGTCTGCGCCTTGCCTGCCGGGCGGCGGGCACTCCATTCACCCCGGCCGTCAGCCTGCCGGACGCCTCCGGCGTCATCCGCTTTCTGGACCTGGCCGGCCGGGATCTGCCCGTCTACTCCGCCTGCGTCCAGTCCGCCGGTTATTGTGAGCTGCGTGCCCGGGCAGAGGGGAAGGCCCCGCCCATATCCTCCGGCTTTATGGTGTCCCTGGCCCTCCTGGGCGCCGCGGACGGCGGGAGCGTCGCCGCCCTGGCCTCCGGCTGCGGCGGAAGCCTGCTGGACGAGGCCGTGGGCCGGGCGACCTGGGCGGACCGCTACTATCCAATGCGCCTGAAAAAGGCCGGGCCTTCGCTCCTGGCCGGCGAAAGCGTCATTCCCTTTGACGGCTTTGCCGGAGCCTGGGAGGATCTGCGGAAAACCCTGGGCGCTGACGGTTTCGGCCTGGAGGCCCATGCCGTCAGGGGCAGGCGTCTGGCGGTTCTGACCTATTGCCTGGACAATGCCAGGGATTTTCTCTATCCCCTCCGCCTGGCCAAAGCCCTGATCCCCCTGCGGGTGGCCGCCCGTCACGGGGGCGGGCCCTATGCCTCCGGCATGTGGCTGGCCGCTCTGGCTCGGTCCCTGTACGGGAAGGAAAAATACCGGCGGGCGCTGGCCTTCAAGAGGCGGACCGACGATGGGGATCTCCTCAACCCCGGCACTCTGGAAGGCCCGCGCCTGCCCTTTACCCCCTTCAATCTGTCCCGCTGCCTGCTGGCCGGCGCCCGCATCGCCGCGCCCGTCGCGGCTCGCCTGACCTGCGCCAATACCCGCCTGGACAGGCGGCAGGAGGACCGGCCATGAATACTCGGGAAAATTATCCCCGCCGGGCGGAACAAGCCCTTTCCCCCCTTTCCGCCGAGGCGGCGGATACCTGCGCCCGTTGCGGCTTCTGCAAAATACACTGCCCCACCTATCCCTTTGGCGGCGGATTTGAAACCTATTCCCCCAGGGCCAGGCTTCATTTCCTGCGGGCCTATTGCCAGGGCCGGGAAAAGCTGACCCCGGAATGGGTGGATCGCCTGTACCGCTGCACTTCCTGCGAGCGCTGCGAGGCGGTGTGCCAGACCGGCATTCCCCTGGTCCGGCTGTGGGAAGACATCCGGGCGGAAAGCGTGCGCAGGGGCCTGGGCCCGATGCCGGCCCACAAACGCGTCAGGGAGATGGCGGAAAAGTTCGGCAACCCTTACGGTGAAGATCCCTCCCGCCAGACCCATTGGCTCACCCCTGAACATACCCCCGCGCCGGAAGCGGAGACGCTGCTTTTCGGCGGCTGCACCGGAACGTACAAAATGCCCGGCATGCTGCGGACCGGAGTGGCCGTTCTGTCCCGCCTCGGCTTTGCCTTTACCTACGCCGGAGGCGAAGAATGCTGCTGCGCCAGCCCCCTGCTGCGCACTGGGCAGGTGGACGCCGCCCTGTCCCTAATTGCCCGCAATCTCGATCTGTTCGCCCGCCGCAAGACGCGCCTTATCATCACGCCCTGCGGCGGCTGCTCCAAAACCCTGAAGAAGGATTATCCGCTCTACGCCCGGCGGTTGGGCAAACCCTTTGATATTCAGGTGATGCATTTTTCCGAACTCTATGTGCGCCTGCTGCGGGAGGGCGGGTTGAAGCCCTCCCGGCCGGTGGACAAAACCGTGACCTTCCATGATCCCTGCCACCTGGGACGCTCCCAGGGGCTGTTCCGGGAGCCGCGGGAGATCCTGGCGGCGATACCGGGCCTGCGCCTGACGGAGATGCCGGGAAACCGGGAGGCGTCACGTTGCTGCGGGGCCGGGGGCGGGGTGAAGGCCAATTATCCGCAGATGGCCGGGGACATTGCCAGAGACCGCCTGAGGGAGGCCGAGGCCACCGGCGCCGACTGTCTGGTGACCATGTGTCCCTTCTGTATGGGAAGTTTTAAACAGGCCATTGAGGAAAGCGGATCCTCCATCCAGTTGTGCGGCCTGGAGGAACTGCTTTGGGCCTCCCTGGAGTAGGCCTTAAGGCCGGCAGGGCCGGCGGCGCGGCCGTCCCCCGGCGGGAGGGAAGGCCGCAAGGGTGGGCGCGCATGATCTTTGCGGAAAAACGCCCGGAAAAAGCAGACGGAGAACGTCCGTGGCTGACGGCTTGGATCTTTACGCTATTGCCGAGGCCCTGCGCGGCTCGGAGGAATTCAGCAACAAACGCCGCATTCCTTCCGTTGCCGGAATGTTCGCGGCTCTGGGCCAGGCTTTCGGCTTCAGAAACGGCGATGACGCCGCGCTGATTCCTCGGAACGGGGAATTCCTGCTCCTGGCCTGCGAGGGGATCCGGGCGGATCTGGTGCGGGAGGATCCCTATCTTGCGGGGCGTTGCGCGGTACAGGCCAATGTCAATGACATCTACGCCATGGGCGGCTACCCCCTGGCCCTGGTGGATGCCGTCGGCGCTCCGGAGGAGGAGGTTGTCCGGCGCATCAGCCTGGGAATGCGGGATAACGCCGCGCGCTACAGAGTGCCGGTGGTCGGCGGGCACCTGCTGCTGACCAGAGAGGACTATTCCGTGTCCCTGGCCGTTCTGGGGCGGGCCGCGCGCTGCATTTCCAGTTTTGACGCCCGTCCGGAAGACCGCCTGCTGCTTGTCCGCAGGGACAACGGCATCCGGGTGGAAGGGCGGCGTTTCTGGAACTGCACCCTGCCCGAGGACGACGCTTCTCTGCTCTCCAACCTGGAGCTTCTCCCCCGTTGCGCGGAAAGCGGGCTGGTGAAGGCCGGGAAGGATGTGAGCATGTCCGGCATTGCCGGAACCTCCCTGATGCTGGCGGAAGGCTCCGGGATCGGCCTCAGCCTGTTTCTGGACGAGATTGCCGTGCCCGCCGCCTTTACGCTGTCCGAATGGCTGCTGGCATTCCATTCTTATGGTTTTCTGCTGGCCGTGGCCCCAGGCAAGTTGGATCGCGTCCGGGATCTTTTTTCCGGCCGGGGATTGCGCGCGGCGGTAATCGGCGAGTTTTGCGAGGATCGCCGGGTCTGGCTGTGCAGCGGCCGGGAACGGAGCCTTCTCTGGGATCTTTCCTTGGAGCCTTTTGCCGGGGCGGGAGGGTGAAGGCTCTGGAACCGGCCTGGGGGCGGACAAGCCGGTTCTATCTGCCCAACGAGGATGCCGCGGCGATCCGGTCCGCTCTGGGCGCTCTGGATGCCTTGCCGGAAAATCCGGTTTTCGTGGGAGGTTCCGGCATGGTTCTGCTGGAAGCCGCCCGGATGCTCTCCCCGGCGGCCTCCAGCCGCTATGTGGACATTGCAGCCTTCCAGTGCGCGTATTTCAGGCGTCTGCGCGACGCCTTGGCCGGGTGCGCCACGCCAGCCGCGTTGCGCCGCTGGTTCGCCCGTAAGGTCTATCCGGAGATGCGCGGCCATTTTTTGGCCCGGGGCAGGGAATACGCGCTGCCCCAGGTCTGGCGCGCCCTGAGGGACATTTTCCGATGCCGCTTTTTTTTTGAGCAGGGGGCCTTTCTCGCCGCCCGGAGTGCGGCCGGCCGCGCGCTGGCGGCGCGGGAAGACATAGCCGTATGGCTGGCCGGCGCAAGGACCAGGCACGATTTCATATATCTGAGCAATGTCCCCGACTATCTGGATCCGGAAAAGGCGGAAGTATTGTTCGCGGCCTGCGCCCTGCACCGGGCGCCGACCTATGTGGCGCTGACCTCGGCCTGCGCGGATCAGCCGGCCGCGCACGCCGCCTGGCGGGCGGCCGGCTTCGCGCCCCATGCCTGCTGCGGGCGGCTGAACGCCCTGAACCGCGGTCTGGGTTCCGCCCTGCGCCGGGACTGGAACAGACCCGGAGAAATTTTTTTGCTTCTGCCTTGAGCGTTGCGGGGTCAGAGCAGTTTAACTTTGAAAAAGTTGGACTGCTCGGCAAGGATTTGCCTGCGCATCCTGGCAATGGAATAAAACAAGGAGAAAGGGCATGATTTTCCCTCCAGCCTTCGGGCGGCCGTTCCGCGGGCTTCTGTCCGCGCTTTCGCTGGCCTGCGCTCTGGCCGCTCCAGCGGGCGCGGCCTCTTCCGCCCTGCGTCTGGCCTATCTGCAGAACGACCTGCACCACCTGGCCCTGTGGGTTGGCATGGAAAAGGGTTTTTTCGCCCAGGAGGGGCTGCGGGTGGAGATTGCCGGTATTTTTCGCTCCGGCCCGGAAATGATGACGGCCTTTGGCGCCGGCGCGCTGGACGCGGCCTATGTGGGCGAGGCTCCGGCAGCCATTGCGGCCGTCCGGGGCACCGCCCGGATCCGGATTCTCGCCCAGGCCAACACGGAAGGTTCCTCCCTGGTCTGGTCGGAAAAGCCTCCGGCCGGTAGGAGGCAGGCCCTCATTGCCGTGCCCGGCGCCGGCGGCGTGCAGGATCTCCTTTTGCGCAAGGCTCTCCCCCTGCTGGGCCTGGAGGCCAAGGATGTGGAGGTCCTGGTCCTCAGCCCGCCGGAAATGCTGTCCGCGCTGGCTGTGGGCGAAATTGACGCCTTTGTGGCCTGGGAACCATATCCCGCCAAGGCCGTGGCCACGGGCATAGGGCGGGCGGCGGCCTCATCCTCCCGCATCTGGCCCGGCCACCTGTGCTGCGCCCTGGTCATAACTGAAAAACTGGCCAAGGAGAGGCCGGGGGACGTCCGGACTCTGCTGCGGGTCCACCGGCGCGCCACGCGTTTTCTGGCGGAGAACCGGGAGGAATCCGTGGCCATAGCCGTCCGCTGGACAGGGATGGAAGCATCCGTGATCCGGCGGGCCATGGATAACGTCATCTACACGGACGAGCCGGATATTCCGGGCCTGGAGGCCTACCTTTCCTTCCTGCGGGATCTGGGCATCATTGCCCTGGACGATCTGCCGGGTTTCGCCCGCGCCCTGGTGGCCTGGGAATTTCAGGACAGGGGCGGGCGGTGATGGTCCGGTCCTGCCTCGCCTTTCTCCTGCTGCTGGCTCTGTGGGAAATTGTCTGTCTGGCCGGGGTTCTGCCCTCCGCTCTGCTCCCTTCGCCGCCGGAGGCGGCGGCGGCCTTCCGGGAGCTTTTATCCGTGGGCATGCCGCCCGGCCGTCTGCTCGCCGGCCATGCCCTGCACAGCCTGGCGCGGGTTCTGGCCGGAGTCGGCCTGGCCGTGCTTCTGGGCGTGCCCGTGGGACTGGCCCTGGGCGCCTCCGGAACATTCCGGAGCTTCTTCCTGCCCCTGATCAATTTTTTCCGCCCCATTCCGCCCCTGGCCTGGATTCCCCTGGCCATTCTCTGGTTCGGCCTGGGGTTTTTCTCTTCCGTCTACCTCATCTTCCTGGGAGCCTTTTTCCCCATCGCCCTGGCCGCCTGTTCCGGAGTCCGCGGCGTGGACCGGCTGTATCTGGATTCGCTCCGCGTCCTCAGAGCCACGCGCCGCGACATCTGGCTGAAGGCCCTTCTGCCGGGGGCCATGCCCTCCATTGTGACCGGCGTCCGGGTGGGCTTGGGCGTGGGCTGGATGACCCTGGTGGCGGCGGAATTCGCCGGGACCAGGGGCGGCTACGGGCTGGGCTACATGATCATGACCGCCAGGGATCTTCAGCGCATTGACGAGGTGGTGGCGGGCATGGCGGCCATAGGCCTTATCGGCCTTGGCCTGGAGTTTATCCTGGAACGCGCCGCAAGGCGCCTGCTGCGCTGGATGTGACTGTGGCCGCCGGCTTGCTCCTTGAGGATCTGGAGAAGAGCTGCCCGGGGCCGGGCGGGTCTCCGGCCGTCAAGGTTCTGGACAAGATCCGCTTTACCGCCAGGGCGGGCAGCATAACGGGCATTGTCGGCCTGAACGGCTGCGGCAAGACGACATTGCTGCGCATCATCGCCGGCCTGGAACCGGCGGACGCGGGCCGCATCCGGCTGGAAGGGGAAGGAGCGGGCGGAATCGGCATGGTTTTTCAGGAAGTCGCTCTCCTGCCTTGGCGCACGGTGCGGAGGAATATCTCCCTGGGGCTGGAACTGAACGGCACGCCGGAGGCGCGGCGCGGGAGGATTGTGGAGGGCTTCCTCTCCGTCTTCGGGCTGGAGGAGAACGCGGACCAATACCCCAGAGAACTTTCCGGGGGCACGCGGCAGAAAACGGCCATCGCCCGCGCCCTGGCCCCCGGGCCGGGCGTGGTACTCATGGATGAGCCGTTCAGCGCCCTGGACGCCCAGACCAGGGACGGCATGCAGAAATTCCTGCTCCGGGTTTGGACGGAGCGGCGGGACACCATCCTTTTTGTTACCCATAATATTGAAGAGGCGGTGTACATGAGCGATCAGGTCGTCATCATCACCCCCAAGCCCGCCCGAGTGGCGGCCGTTATTCCCGTTCCCCTTCCCCGCCCCCGCGACAAGACCGGCCCGGAATGCAACCTTCTGCGCCGGGAGATATTCTCCATCCTCCATAAGCCGGGCGCGTCCCCGCGCATGGAATAATTTTATGGAGCGGGAAGCCGCCGTCCGTCGCCGTCCAGCAGGTGGGTGACAATGGCGTCCCCGGCGGCGCTTACCCGTAATTCCGCCCGTCTGGCGGCGCTGAAGGACTCCTGCCGGTCTTCCTGAAAGAAAAAGGAGCCGCCGCCCACAGTGGCTTTCCAGCCGTCGTACCGGAATTTCAGGCGATGCTCCTGTCCGGCCGGAGGGCTGCCTTCGTCTTCCAGGCGGAGGAAGCTGGCCAGGCCCCGCCCGTCCAGAGCCACGATGGCGGTTCCCCGCCGGGGTGTCCCGGCGGCGGGCAGACGCGCGAGGGCGTTTTCTATGTCCTCTTCCAAATCCAGGTTCAGGATCATGTAATCGCCCTGCATCAGGGAGCGCGGGTCCACAGGCCGGAGATCCAGGATCATGACCGTGCCCCGGGACAGAGTATATTCCCTGCTGCCGGCAGACACGCAGAACAGAAGCAAAAAGACGGCCAGAGCCGCGGCCGGGGCCGTTTTGCGGAGCAATTCGGGCAGGCCGCCCGCAGAGGGGGCTTCCGCCCCGCCGGGCGGGGCGGGGCTTTTTTCCGGCTGGCTGTCCGCCAGGGAGGGCAGCCAGCCGGAGGCTATGGCGGCCTTAAGGACGCGTCCGGCCAGCAGGCCCATGCCCAGCAGGAGCAGGCCGGTTGCGGCCAGATAGCCTGATTTCAGCAGCAGGCTGATGTCCTGCAGATAATATTCCACATTTACGGCCAGGGCCAGAAAAGCGACAGACAGGCCCATAAGGGGAAGGTTTTTGTCCATCCGGGCCAGGAGCAGGGCCAGGAAGCCGGAACTCAGCCAGGGAAGGCGCCAGCTCAGGGCGGCAATCAGCACGGCGGCGGCCGGGAACAGGAAGCGGCCGGGCCGCCCGATTCCCAGAGAGGACGGCAGGAGCAGGCCGGTGAAGATCAGGCCCAGTCCGGCTCCAGGGCCGGCGCCGCGCGCCGGGTGTCCCGGAAAGGCATAGGCGGCGAAAAGCGTCAGACAGAACAGGCCCGCCAGAAGCCCGTTGCGCAGGGGAAGGATCAGGCCGGCTTTGTCCGGCGGAGCCGGCCGGCGGAACAGGTATGCCGCGCAGAGGGAGGAAGCGGCGGCAAGCAGCGCGCCGGAGATGTCCGCCGTTGTCCGGGATTCCAGCTTCTGTAAGGCGAAAAGGCCGTTTTCCCAGAGGATCGCCTGAAGCATAAGGAGGACGGGCACGGCCGCCGCCGCGCAGGTCCGGTACAAGGGGATTTTCAGCAGGAGGAAGCCCGCCGCGCAGACCAGGACGGCCGGCAGCAGCACAAAGCGCTCCTCAATGGCGTACTCCCAAGGCAGCGCCAAGGATATCCCCACGCTGCCCGCCAGAGCCAGGCTCAGAGCGGATTGGCGCAGAAACTCGCCCTGGGCGAAGGTCAGGGCAAAGGCCAGGCCCATGCCCAGCAGAGAGAGAACCAGCAGGGTTGCGGGCAGGGGCGAGAAATATTGGGCGCCGGCCAGCAGCATGGCGGCCAGGAGCAGGGGCAGGGCCGTCCAGGCGCCCAGGCCGATCAGCAGGCGCAAAAACCAGGGGGGCTTCGCGGGGTTTTCTCTTTCCGGGGATTCCGGAGCCTGGGGCAGGCGGCCGGTCAGGGCGAAGAGCTGGACAGCCAGGCCGCCGGAGAAAGGGAGGATCTGTCCGCCCCGGCCGTCCGCGCCTTGCGGGTTTTTGCCCTCCCGGGCCAGGCAGGCGGCCCGGCGCTCTTCCTCCAGGCGATCCAGGACGGGTTGGAGCGCGCGCAGGCGGGAGCGCAGCAGGCGCGCGGAGAGGGCGGTGCCCCCGATGACCAGCAGGGCGCCCTGGAAGGCGGGCAGCATGAAGTTCACATTGTAGTAGCTGTGCGCGATGTGGCCGCCCACAAAGAGGCAGAGGGCCAGAAGGATAAGGCTGAAGAGGCCCATGGCCAGTATGGGAATGTCCGGCCGCCGGTGTCCGTACCACCAGCCGCCGGCGCAGAGGCAGAAGAGAAATAGGTCGAAAGGGAAGAAAAGGAACAGGGATTGCGGCCTGATTTCTCGGAAATGCACCAGAAACAAGTATCCCAGGCGGAAGGTAAGCAGGGCAAGGAGGAACAGGGCAATAAGGCGGGGCAGCAGGCGGGAGAAAAGAAAGGGCCTGGGGGGCAGGAAGCGGGCGGCGGTTTCCCAGGCCAAAAGGCAGGCCAGTTGAAAGATGGCAGCCGGGCTGCGGGCGATGAAGAAAAAGTTGGAAGAGAGGAAATATCCGTCAGGATCAAGGAAGCTGGGGGAGAGGGTCCTGGTGTACAGGATGATCCAGATGGTGGAGACCAGCCACAA
Organism: Desulfovibrio sp.; assembly: GCA_031276785.1. GTDB lineage: Bacteria > Desulfobacterota > Desulfovibrionia > Desulfovibrionales > Desulfovibrionaceae > Frigididesulfovibrio. Next base: position 25,388 of record JAISMK010000071.1, read on the forward strand.
GGCCAGCCAGAGCGCCGTTTTTTGCCCGGCCAGGGCCAGGGGCAGGAGGAAGAGGCCCCAGGCCAGGAACAGTTCCCAGGCATCGGCTCCGGTCTGGTAGGTTTGGCCGAAAACCGCCAGCAGGGGACCCGCCAGCAGGCCGCAGGCCAGGAGGGCCAGCCCGCCTGATCCGGAATCCTCCCCCCGGATCCGGGCCAGGGCCGCTGTGCCCAGCATGAGGCTGATAATCAGGCCGAATTTGGCGAAGGCCGGCAGGGCGGCCCAGTTGAAGGCGACAAAACAGATGAGGCCGGCCAGGCAAAAGAGAACGCCCGCCTGGAGGCAGAAAAACCTGCAGAACAGACCCCAGCTCAGTCTTTCCGTGTTTGTTCCGGGCATGCTTTTTGTTCCCTCGGGCGGCGCGCGGCGGGCGCCGCCCTTTGCCTGGCCGAGCTCTATCCGGCGCGGGACATGGAGAGGAGCCGGCGGACCCGCTCCTCCACCGGGGGATGGGTGCTGAACAGTCCGCTCAGCCTCCCGGAAAAGGGATTGACAATGAACATGTGGGCTGTGGCCTGGTTGCCCCCGCCCAGGGGAATCCGCCGGGAATAGTCCGCCAGTTTCCGCAGGGCGGAGGCCAGGGCTTCGGGCCTGCCGCTGAGGCGCGCCCCGCCGGCGTCGGCCAGATATTCGCGCGAGCGGGAAATGGCGAACTGGATAAGGGCCGCGGCCAGCGGGGCCACCAGGGCCAGGAGCAGGGCGGCGGCTCCGGAGCGGTTTTCGCCGTCGCCGCTCCGGCCGGCGCCGAACAGGGCGCCCCACTGGAGGATATTGGCCAGGAACATGACCACCGAGGCCAAAACCCCGGCGACCGTCTGGATCAGGATGTCGCGGTGGGCGATGTGGCTGATCTCGTGGGACAGCACTCCCCGCAGTTCCTCCGGCTGAAGCAGGCGGACAATGCCCTGGGTGACGGCCACAACCGCGTGTTCGGGGTTTCGGCCCGTGGCGAAGGCATTGGGCGCCTCGGAGGGGATAAGGCAGAGGCGCGGCTTGGGTATGCCGGCCCGGGCGGCCAGCTCCTCCACCATGCGGTGCAGCAGGGGGGCTTCGGAGGCGGACAGCGGGCGCGCCTTGTACAGGCGCAGGACAATGGTATCCGAATACCAGTAGCCGCCGACGTTCATGAGCAGGGCAAAACCCAGGGCCACCATCAGTCCGGCGGTACCGCCCAGGGCCTGGCCCAGGAAGAGGATAAGCCCGGAAAGCAGAGCCAGCAGCAGAAAGGTCTTGAGTTGGCTGGTCATGGGGAACTCCTTCGCGGGAAAAGGGGAGATCTCTCGCGCCAGAGAGATAAACACGAAGGAAGGCGCGGGCAAGGGCCTCATTCTCCTTGCCCCGGCGCGGAGAAGATCCGTCCTATTCCCCGCGGCGGCGCTCCGCAGCGGTCCGGCTTTGTCCAAGCGAACCGTTCCGGGTTCAGGAATTCTTTTTAATGTGGTAAAGGGCGCCGATGGTGGCGGCCAGTCCAAGGAAAAAGAAGATAAAGTCCATGCGCGCTCCTGGGGTTGCGGGGGGCGTTGGCCAGAGAAAGTTAAAATGGTCTGAAACGCGGTTTTAAGCGGTAGGAGGAACAGCCAGTTCCTCTATCCCGCCGCCGGATTTTTTTCAAGATCGCCCCAAGGGGCCTCCTCGCCGCTCGGTCTCCGGGCTTCGCGGGGAAAGGCCCGGCCGCCCTGGGCTGCGAGTTCGCGCAGGATTTCGCTGATGAAGCGGGGAAAAGCCGCCGCGCACACCGGGGACAGCTCCAGGCGCAGGCTCTTCCAGTCCATGGGCTCCATGCCCAGAACCACGGCCGCCGGGCGGCTGTCCATCATCCCGCAGCCTATGAGCACGTCCACCAGATCCACCTGGTGCTGGGAGTCGTGAAAGCCCAGGCTCTTGCGCAGATCGTCGTCCTCCAGGCGGTACAGGGCGCCCGGAGGGCCTCCGCCCAGCACGGCGTCCATGACCACAAGCCTGTCGCAGTCCGCTATGCTCCCCATAAGCAGCCTGCCCCGCGTTCCCCCTTCCAGCAGGGTGACGTTGCCGGAAAAGGTATAGTTCCGCTCCAGATGCCGGGCGGCATGGACGCCGACGCCTTCGTCGGCATAAAGGAGGTTGCCCACTCCCAGAAGAAGGATGCGCTGTTCCGGCATGGGCGGCCCGTCCGGCTGGGGCTAGAGTACGGTGAACACCCGCTTTTCATTGCTCACGGGGTCAATAAGGTGGATGGCGCAGGCGATGCAGGGGTCAAAGGAGTGGATGGTGCGCAGGATTTCCACCGGCCGCTTGGGATCGGCGATGGGAGTGCCCACCAGGGCCTCCTCAAAGGGACCGCACTGCTCCGCCGCGTCGCGGGGGCCCATGTTCCAGGTGGTGGGCACCACAAGCTGGAAGTTGGCGATCTTTTTGTCCTTGATGCGGATCCAGTGGCTCAGGCCGCCGCGCGGGGCGTTGACAAAGCCCACTCCTTCGGATTCATTGGGCATTTCCCATTCTTCGTAGATCCGGGGTTTGGCCTCTTTTGCGATTTGGTCCTGAAGTTCCGCCACCCAGCGTTCCATCTGGGCGGCGACAACGGCGGCCTGGATGCCGCGCGCCGCCGTGCGTCCCAGGGTGGAGAACAGAGCCTCCGCCCCGATGCCCAGGCTGGCCAGCACTTTATCCACCACCGGCACCACGTCCTTGTGCCCTCCGGCATAGGCCACCAGCATCTGGGCCAGGGGGCCTGTTTCCATGGGGGCGTCGCTGTAGCGGGGAGATTTGGACCAGGAATAGCGTTCGTCGCCGTGCAGATCGGTGTAGTTGGGATCGGTTACGCCGTCAAAGGGCTTGCGCGCCTCATCCCCCTGGAACCAACTGTGGCGGACGTGTTCGGTGATCTTGTCCGGCTCGAAGGCCCGGATGGCGGAAATATCCCTGTTGAATATCACGCCGGGCTGGAAGAAGCCGCTGGTCAGGTCGCGGTCGTCGCTGCGGAATTCGCCGAAGGTGATGAAGTTGGTCGTGCCGCCGTATCCGGCCACATCCTTGTATTGGGCGGCCACAGCCAGAAGGTCCGGAATGTAGACATCGTTGATGAAAGCGATCACTTCCTTTTCCAGATCAAGGAATTCCTTGATCCGTTCAGGCCGCAGGGCGTCATAGCTGGTTACGCCGCCTGCCGCCGTGAACTGGGGATGGGGGTTCTTGCCCCCGAAAACGGCCATGGCCCTGGCGGCCTTCACCTGAAGGTGCAGGGCGTCCAGATAGTGGGCGGTGGCGATGAGATCCAGCTCCGGAGAGAGGATATAGGCGGGGTGCTTGCCCAGGAAATAGGCGTTGGTAAGATGCCCGAGCTGGCCGCTGTCCACATACTTCTTGATGCGGTCCTTCACGGCCTGCATGGATTCGGCCGTGGTTCGGCGCGTCGAGATGTCCGAGGCGATTTTGGCCGCTTTGGCCGCGTCGGCGTTCAGGCAGTTGCTCACGTCCACAAAGTCCAGGGCGTGCAGGTGGTAGAAATGGACTATGTGGTCATGCAGATAGAGCGCGGCCAGAACCAGATTGCGCAACATCACGGCCAGAGGGGGGATGCTCACGCCCACGGCGTGGTCCACGGCCCGCGTGGAGGCCAGGGCGTGGACATAGGTACAGACGCCGCAGGTTCTCTGGGTGATGTGCTGGGCATCCCTGGGGTCGCGGCCGAGAAGGATTTTCTCTATGCCTCTCCACAGGGTGCCGCTGGAGTATGCCTTGCTGACCCTGCCGTTGGTAACTTCCACCTCAATGCGCAGGTGGCCTTCCAGGCGGGTGACGGGGTCAACGACAATGGGTCCGGAAAACGAGGTGTCTATGGCGGACTGAGACATGGGGGCTTCTCCGTGAGCGGTGAGGATGACAACGGCCTTAGCGGTAGAAAGGGGTCATGTGGTCCCAGAAATCAGGCTCGGAGCATCCTATGCAGGGGTGTCCCGCGGCCACGGGCCAGTTGGTGCCGTTGAAAAGGACCTTGGGACAATTATTGTAGGTCTGCGGCCCCTTGCAGCCCAGGTTATACAGACACCAGCCCTGGCGGGCCTCCTCCGAGGAGAAGGAGTTGGCGAAGCGTCCGGCGTCGAAGTGGGGGCGGCGCTCGCAGAGTTCGTGCACGGACTTGCCGAAGAAAATGTTTGGCCGGCCGATATAGTCCAGCTCGGGCAGCGCCCCCTTGTGCTCCAGATAGTACGTTATGGTGCCCACGATGTTGATGGGGTTGGGCGGACATCCGGGAATGTTGATAAGGCCGGCGGCCTTGACCCCCAGAAAGTCAAGAGCGTCGCCGACTCCCTTGGCGCCGGTGGGGTTGGGCGCCGCCGCCTGGATGCCTCCGTAGGACGCGCAGGTGCCGTAGGCGATGACCGCCTTGGCTCCGGGCAGAACCTCTTTGTTAATGGAGAGCATGGTCCTGTTGGCGACCTTGCCGTATATGCCGTTGTCCGCCGTGGGGATGCCGCCTTCCACAATGCAGATGTAGCCGTCCGGGTTGTGGATGGCGCTGTGCAGAGCCTCTTCCGCGGCCTCGCCGGCGGCGGCCATGATGGTTTCCTGGTATTCCAGGGAAATGGCGTCAAAGAGCAGGACGTCCAGAAAGGGGGCGTTGGTGCGCAACAAGGCTTCGGAACATCCGGTACACTCCGCGTTATGCAGGTAGACCACGCAGGGGCGCCTGCCGGCTCCCCCGGTCATGGCTTTGGCCACGCGGGAGGCGTAGGCCGGGCCCATGCCCATGGCGGCGGCAACGGCCGCGCAGTAAGTGAGAAACTGGCGGCGGGTAATGCCGTGCGCCTGCAGGCGTTTTTCCACATTATCCCTGGCAAGACCAACGGCGATTCGCATCTTTCCTCCTTGACCCGTGGAACGGGGGGTTCTACGCCTGCCGGGCGCGTTTATCCGCTCCTTTCCCTAGGGCCGTCTTTCCGGGCGGCGCCCCAGCGGCGGGGGGGAAGGCCGGCGGCGATCCGGGTTCCCTCCTGTCCGCGTCCTCCCCCTTCCTCCGCGCTTCAGCGGGGAATTCTGCCCATACTATAAATATAGTTGGAGGAAATACAGGAGAGCCCGGAGAAAATCAAGCATATAATTCAAGAAGGGCGCAGTCAATATATTCCGGAGCTATTTCACTTTGAAAATGCCTGGCCGGCCGGAAGCGGACTGTTCAGGCGTAAAATCCGCCTGAACAGTTTAACTTTGAAAAGTTGGACCGCTCTGCAAGGATTCGCCTGCGAATCCTTGCCGCGAGATGGTTGCAGGCGGGCTTGCGTCCTGGGGCCGGCTCTGTCATTCTCCCCCGGCAGGAGGGCTTTGCCCGCCGTCAAGCAGGCATTTCGAGAAGCAGGCGCCAAAAGAACGAGCAACGCGGTTCAAACGGAATAAATCAGCGCTTCCAAAGGGAAAGAATGGACCAGGGCCGCCTTTGGCCAAAGGCCGGTCCGGAAGGAGAATGGCCATGTCCTATCCCAACCTTGCCGCCTGTCTGGCGGATCTGGAAAAAAACGGCTTTCTGCGCCGGGTGGAAGGGCTGGAGGTGGACCCGCATCTGGAGGCGGCGGCCATCCAGCGCCGGGCCTTCCTGCGGGGCGGCCCGGCCCTGCTCTTCACCAGGGTCAAGGGCACGCCCTTCCCTCTGCTGGCCAATTTGTTCGGTTCTCTGGAGCGGACCCGTTTCATTTTTCGCCACAGCCTGAGGGCGGTGGAGGCCCTGCTGGCTCTGAAGGCCGATCCGCGCGATCTTCTGCGCCGCCCCCTGCGCCACGCCCGCCTTCCCCTGACCTTGCTGCGCATGATCCCGCGCCCGGTTAAGACCGGCCCGGTTCTGGAATGTTCCACCACCCTTTCCCGGCTGCCCCGTCTCGTCTCCTGGCCCGGGGACGGCGGCGGCTACATAACCCTGCCTCAGGTCTATTCCGAGGACCCGGACCGGCCGGGGTTCGCCTCCTCCAATCTGGGCATGTACCGGGTGCAGATCAGCGGCAACGCCTTTGATCCGGAAACCGAAGCGGGACTGCACTACCAGATCCACCGGGGCATAGGCCCCCACCACGCGGCGGCTCTGGCCAAAGGGCGGGAACTGCCGGTGAACGTCTTTGTGGGCGGCCCGCCGGCCTTGACCCTGGCCGCTATTCTGCCCCTGCCCGAGGGAGTGCCGGAGATCTGTTTCGCCGGGGCTCTGGCCGGGCGGCGCATTCCCCTGGTCCGGCCCGGTCCCGGCGCTTTACCCATTCCGGCGGAAGCGGATTTCTGCCTTTCCGGCGTCCTGGCCGGCGGCGGAGGCCAGGCTCTGACCAAGCCCGAAGGCCCCTTTGGGGATCACCTGGGCTATTACAGCCTGACCCACGATTTTCCCGTCCTGCGCCTGCGCGGCATCCATCACCGCCGCGACGCGGTCTGGCCCTTCACCTCCGTGGGCCGCCCGCCTCAGGAGGATTCGGTATTCGGCCGGTTTATCCATGAGCTTACGGCCGCCCTGGTGCCCTCCACCTTCGCCGGGGTACATGAGGTCCACGCCGTGGACGCCGCCGGGGTGCACCCCCTTCTTTTGGCCCTGGGCAGCGAGCGTTACGTTCCCTTCGCCCGGGGGCGCGTCCCCCAGGAGCTGCTCACCTGCGGTTTTGCTCTTTTGGGAAACACCCAGACCAGCCTGAGCAAGTATCTGCTCCTGGCCGCCAGAGAGGATGCCCCAGGACTGTCCGTCCGCGACATTCCGGGTTTTTTCAGCCACATTCTGGCCCGCACCGATTTTGCCCGGGATTTGCATTTCATCACCCGCACCACCATGGACACTCTGGATTACACCGGCATCAGCCTGAACCAGGGATCCAAGCTCCTGTGGGCCGCTACGGGGGAACCCCGGCGCGAACTCGCCCCCGCCGTGCCGGCGGACCTTTCCCTGCCTCCCGGTTTTGCCCACGCCCGCCTTTTTGCCCCTGGCATCCTGGTCTGCCGGGGACCGGAGCATACCCTGCCCCGCGATGTCCAGGATCCGGCCCTGGCCGCGCTGGCCGAAGCCCTGGGCCGCGCCGCTCCCCGCCGGGACGGCGGCCTCCCCCGGGAGGTCGCCCTTCTTGTGCTTGCGGATGACCCTGATTTCAGCGCCGCTTCCTGGGACAACTTTCTCTGGACGGCCTTCACCCGTTCAGACCCGGCCACGGATCTGTACGGACCCCGCGCCGGCGTCCGGTGCAAACACTGGTTCTGCTCCGCCCCCCTTATCCTGGACGCCCGGCGCAAGTCCTTCCATGCCCCGGTTCTGGAAGAGGACCCGGAGACGCAAAGGCGCATCGACAGTCTGGCCGCTGCCGGCGGCCCTCTGCGCGGCCTGGTGTGAGGAGCGGTCCGCCGGCCTGTTGAAAAACAGGCCGCGCGCGCCGGGAGGGGCTTTGTCAACGCCCCGCTGCCGGCGGCCCTGTTCCGTTCCGGTATCCGTGGCTGAAATCCCCGGCGTAGAGGCGGGAGGGGGAACCGGGTAGACTCTCCCCCGGCAGGATCAGGACAATGGTCTGCCGGGCGAAACACTCCCGGCTCAAAATCCGGGCCAGATCCGCCAGAACGCCCCGTTCCAGGCGCTGCTCCGGCTGGCCCACCCGGCCCGCCACCACAACCGGGGTCTGTTCCGGCAATCCCCCGGCGCGTAGTTCGGCGGCCAGCCGTTCCGGATCCCCGGCGGCAAGATACACGGCCATGCTGCCTCCGTGGCGGGCATAGTCGCGGACGCGCTGCCCCTGGGGCACCGGGGTGCGCCCGTGCAGCCGGGCGAAGATCAGGGACTGGGCCGCCCCGGGCACGGTAAAGCTCACCCCCGCGGCCGCGGCCGCGGCAAAGGCGGCGCTGACGCCGGGGACCACGGCATTGGGAATGCCTTCGGCATCCAGGAGGATCTTTTGCTCGCGCATGGCGCCGAACAGGCTCCCGTCGCCCGTATGCAGGCGGACGGCCGTTTCTCCCGCCCAGGCCGCCCCGCTAAGCAGAGCGTGCGTTTCTTCCAGGGTCAGGGCGGAGGAATCCTTCAGCCTGGCCCCCTGCCTGGCGCCCTCCAGCATGGCGGGGGGCACCAGGGAACCGGCGTAGAGGATCAGATCCGCCCTGGCCAGGAGGTCGCGCCCCTTAACGGTTATCAGATCCGGGTCGCCCGGACCCGCGCCTACGAACCAGACCATGCCCGCCGCACGTCGCGCGCTCATTTTTTCCTCCCGCCTGAAGCCGTAAAAGGCGCGCCTTATCCGGATTCCAGAGCCATCTCATAATCAAAAAGATTGGAATTTAGAGCGGTTTAACTTTTAAAAGTTGGACAGCTCCGTAAGGATTTGCCTGCGAATCCTTGCCGCGAAATGCTTGCAGGCGGGCTTTGCCCGCCGTTAAGCAAGCATTTCAAGCGTAAAATGCTCTAGAAAATATCTATACTTTTTAGGCTGTTCCCCGCACGAATGGGGAATGGACGTCAGCAAATGAGCAATGGGAACGACTTGCCCCTCTTCTGAGCGACACTCCCAGGGGTCTTGACATATTTCCAGCCCGTATTACAATGTAATGCGGCGAGTAAACAAAGGGAGTTAATCATGGCCAAAGGACTCGTCCAGGCCCGCATAGACAACGCGATCAAAGAAGAAGCCGCCGCCGTGCTGGCAACCATAGGCCTCAGCCTATCAGACGCCGTGCGTTTGATGCTCATGCGGGTTGTACAGGATAAGGCCCTGCCGTTCAACCCGCTCATTCCCAATTCCGAAACGATAGCGGCTATGGAAGAAGCCAGGGCGGGCAATCTGCCGCGCGCCAAAACCGTCAAAGAATTATTTGAGAAATTAAATGCGGACGGTTGAACGGGAAATTGACTGGACATCAGCGTTCAGGCGGGATTACAGGCGCGAAAAAAAGACAGATCGCCGGCTTGAAGCCCACCTTAGTACGCCGTAAATTTATCCGCAATTTTAAATATTACAGCGTACTAGAGCATTTTTCGCTTGAAATGCCTGCTTGACGGCGGGCAGATCCCGCCTGGTGGAATACAGTTTTTTTGGCGTTTTCTTAAAAAACCCCTTGACATTTTGTAAAAGCGGTCCCATTACTGGCTCAGGGGGATATTCCGGGGGGGGATGCCGGTTGCCGGCTGGCCCGGCCTATGGGCGGCATCCTGATTTTTCTTCCTTACCTCCTCAATTTCCCGGCTTTCAGCGTCCAGGTGTGTATCCTTGGCTTTTAGCGCCTCGCGCGCGGCCAAAAGGGATCGACGGCGTGAAAGAAAGAAGTTTTGCTTCTTTGTACCGGAATTATAATGCGGCCCAGGCTGAAGCCCTAGGCTTTGGCCTGATTTTTGCTCTCTCTCTCTCTCTCTCTCTCTCTCTCTCTCTCTACTTTAGCTCTGTTTTTTTCCTTAATACAGGCGGATTTTCCGCCTGCCCGCGGCCCGAATTTCCTTTCCGGAAGAGGGCCGTTTCGGCGTTTTCCGCGCGGCTGGACCGGGGCTTTTGGGCCCCGTCCCGCCGCTTTTTTTCGGCAGCAATAATCTAACCAGGGGGAAAACCATGTCGCCAGAGATGTCGCGCATCGCCCATGTGTCCAGACCGGCCGCGGGCAACGCCCAGATCGTTTCTTTTCCAGCCGGCCTGACGGGGCAGGTTCTGGCTCTTGATTTCGATCTTCAGGGTGTCAGCGTCAACCGTTCCGCCAACGATCTTGTTTTTACCTTTGACGACGGCGGGGCGCTTACCCTGATGTCCTTTTTCAAAGTGGAAGGGGACACCCTTCCTCCTTTCCAGTTGCGGGACGGCACGCAGGTGGACGGCAAGGAGCTGCTCTCCTCCCTTAACGGCGCTCTGGACGTAACCCCGGCGGCCGGCCCCTCTCCCGGAGGGTCCTTGGGCGGTTTGGGTTCCTATTCCGATGACGCCGGCTCTCTGCTGGACGGCGTGGACCGTATGGGCGCGGGCGATGACGCTCTGGGGCAGTGGGGCTACGGGAGCGGCGGCGGCGCTTTGGCGGGCGCGGGCGGCGGCGCGGCCGTGGATCTTAACGATCAGCCCGTGGTCTTCAACGCCGAGGCTACGGCCGTGGAAGACGAACTCCATCCCGGCGGCAGCCTGGCCGCCTATGTGCTGGACCCGGACGCCGGGGACGTCCACATTTTCCAGGCCCTGCCGGAGCTGATCTACACGGACGCCCAGGGCGGGCGGCATACGGTCAGCGCGGAGGAGGCGGGCTTCAGCCTCGCCCCGGACGGGACCTGGACTCTGGACACCACCAGGGATCTGTACCAGGATCTGAGCGCGGGGGCCAATGGCCGGCTGGAAATTTTCTACACCGCCACGGACAACTCCGGCGAAGGCAACGCCACCTCCGCCCCCGCCACCCTGGCCATTAC
>JAISMK010000074.1 GCA_031276785.1 Desulfovibrio sp.
AGATCGCTGCGCCGAAAAGCGTGGTTTTCGGCTTGCTCCGCCGCCTGCAGCGGCGCGCCGGGCTTAAAGCCCGGCGTTAGTACGCCGTAAATTTATCCGCAATTTTAAATGTTACAGCGTACTAGAGCATTTTACGCTTGAAATGCTTGCTTGACGGCGAGCAAAGCTCGCCTGCAAGCATTTTGCGGCAAGGATTTACAAGCAAATCCTTGCAGATCAGCTCAGCTTTTTCAAAATTAAACCGCTCTAAGGCCATTTCCGGGTGAAATGGCTCCAGTGCCATATAAAGATTAAAAAATCATATCGTTTTGAAAATTATATTTTAAGTGCTTGAAAAGCGCCAAGCAAAAAAACGGGGTTTTTGTCCGGCTTACCCTCCACCGGCTGTGCGCGGGCCAACAAGTTTTGAAAATACCGGGGCTATGAAGCTGTGAGGCGGCGCGTACAATATTTTTTATAGGGTTTTTTGCCGTTGCCTGTAAAGTGCGCCTTCTTTTTTCTTGCCCGCATCCTGACGATCTGGCAGAAATTTCAGACCGCCGGCGGGGAAAAAACGTTTTGTCCTGCCGGGCAGGGAGGGGAGCGGCTCCCGCTGTTTTGCGGGGAGAACCCCGCTGGAGGTTTTCATGTCGGGCGATCTTTGTCCCTGCGGGTCTGGAAAGGAAGAAAAAGTCTGCTGCGGGCCGATTGTCGAGGGCGAGGCCCCGGCGCGCACGCCGGAAGAATTGATGCGGGCGCGCTATTGTGCCCATTGCCGGCGGAGCTATGCCTTTTTGGTGGAATCCATCCACCCCGCTCATCGACGGGGCGTGACGGAGGCTGGCATTGCAGAGTGGGCGCGCCATGTGCAGTGGACCGGCCTGCAGATTCTGGCCGCCGCCCCCGGGGAGAGCGAGGACGAAGGCCAGGTTTCTTTCGCCGCGAACTATACGATCAGCGGCATTCCCCGGACTATGCGGGAGGATGCCGCTTTCCGGAGGGAGGAGGGGAAGTGGTTCTATGTGGACGGCAAGGTGTACGGACCGGAACCCTTTCAGCACACAACGCCCAAAGCCGGACGCAATGACTCCTGCCCCTGCGGCAGCGGCAAAAAGTATAAAAAGTGTTGCGGGCGTTAGAGCATTTTTCGCGTGGAATACTTCATATTTCGTTGCGACATGCAGTAGCTGATTCTGATTTTTCATCAGACGCCAGTACATGTCGGATTGAGAATAAGAGGAGGCGCTGCCCCCTCAAACGCCCAAGGCCGGAGCCTGCAAATTCTCCGTATACCAGGCCCCGGCCTTGCGCAGTCCTTGGCGGACGGAGTATTCCGGCTGGTAGCCCAAAAGGGTTTCGGCCTTGGAAATGTCGGCCAGGGAGTGGCGGACGTCGCCGGGACGGAAGTCCCGGTACTGCGGCTGCGCGGCGGCGGTCTCCGGCCTGTGGCGGGCCGTTTCCTCCCGGATGAGGACAAAGAGCTCGTTCAAGGTTGTGCTCTGGCCGCAGGCCACGTTATAGACCTGATTCCATGCCTCGGGATCGTCGGAGCATGCGGCCAGAAGGTTGGCCTGGACGCAGTTGTCGATAAAGCAGAAGTCGCGGGAGGTTTCCCCATCGCCGTTGATGGTCACCGTCCTGCCCTGCAGCAGGCCGGAAAACCAGGCGGGGATCACAGCGGCATAGGCGCCTTCGGGATCCTGGCGTTGGCCGAAGATGTTGAAGTAGCGCAGGCCGATGCTGGGAAAATCGTAGGCCGAGGCAAAAACCCCGGCATAGAGTTCGTTAACATACTTGGTCAGGGCATAGGGGGAAAGAGGCCGGCCGATGCGGTCTTCCCGCTTGGGCAGAGAGGGGTCGTCACCGTAGGTGGAGCTGGACGCGGCATAGACGAAGCGCCGGATGCAGGCATCCCTGGCGCAGACCAGCATGTTGAGAAAGCCGTCAATATTGTTCGCGTTGGTGTGCAGGGGATCTTCCAGGGAGCGGGGGACGGAGCCGAGGGCGGCCTGGTGCAGGACGCTGGAAACGCCGGCGCAGGCGGCGCGGCAGGTTTCCAGGGAGCGGATGTCCCCGCGCAGAAGCTCGAAATTAGGCCAGAGATCCGGCCCCACGGAGAGCCGGACCTGCTCCAGGTTTTTTTCGCTGCCGGAACTGAAGTTGTCCAGGCCGCGAACCACTTGGCCCGCCTTGAGCAGGTTTTGGACAAGATGGGAGCCGATAAACCCGGCAGCCCCGGTGACCAGCCAGACTTGGGGAGAGGCGGCAAGGCGGGCGAGAAGGTTACGGTAGGCGGACATGGAAAACTCCGGATGGCGTGGCTTTATGTACCCTGCTTTGCCCCGGGAGTAAAGGCGGACCGAAATTCAAAAATTTAATTTTGCAAAATTTGCCTTGAAAAACTCAAAATTTTCTTGACTTATTCTAATCTTTTTCCGACCTTAAGACAGGAGTTGGCAGAGCGCGGCGGCGGCCTGCGCCTCGTACCTTTTAGCCCGGCCAAGGAGGTGGTATGATATTGTTTCTTCGTATTTTTCTCTCCGCGCTGCTGCTGGCGTCTCTCGCAGGTTGCGCCTCTGACGGCAGCCTGAGGAATCCCTTTTCCTCTTCCGAGGAAACGGTGGAACCCCCCCACTATGTCAGCGAGTTCGCTGATGTGGCCATTCCCAGCGAAATGTCTGAAGATCGCGACAAAACTTATATCACCTTCGCCTCTTCCGGCTTGAAATGCGGCGTGCAGCACTTCCGCGGCCGCCTGGAGGTTGTTTCTCTGATGAACGCCATGCGGCGGAATATGGCGGCCAACGGCTGGACGTTGCGCGCTCTGCTGCGTTCCTCCGATTCCATCCTGGTCTTTGAGAAGGCGGAGAGCATCTGCACTCTATATATTTATGACGGGTCCATCTATACAAATATGGTACTCTTCATATCAGCCCGGCTGGAAGGAGACGTCGGAGGCGCGCTGTTGAGCGGGGCGGGCGCTTCCGGCGGTCTTACGGACCGGGTTTTGTGATGGAGCCGCCCTTTGCGCTTTCCGTCTGGGCGGGACGGAAGGTGCATCTTGGGGTCTGCGGTTCCGTGGCCGCCTATAAAGCCCTGGAACTTACGCGCCTCTTTCAGAAAGCCGGCCTGGAGGTCAGTGTAGCCCTGACGGCGGCCGCCCGGCATTTTGTCACGCCCTTGAGCTTTTCCGGCCTGGAAGTGAAAGAGGTTTTTACCGGGATGTTTGTTGAGGAGGGGAGGGATCCCTTCGCGCATCTGCGTCCCGGAAAGGAGGCCGATGCCTTTGTAGTGGCTCCGGCTTCAGCAACCACCCTGAGCCGTCTGGCCGCGGGCCTGGCGGACGACATGCTGGCCGCCCAGGCCTTGGCTTTCCCCCGGCCCCTGGTCCTGGCCCCGGCCATGAATCCCCGGATGTGGGACAATGCTGCCACCCAGGCCAATGTTCTACTGTTGCGGGAGCGGGGGCACCGCTTTGTGTTCCCCGTGGCCGGCAGGGTGGCCTGCGGGGAAGAGGGTCTGGGCAAGCTGGCTGATCTTGAGGAGATTTTTTGGGCGGCCTGCCGGGCATTATGCCCGCAGGATCTGGCGGGGAAAACTTTGTTGGTGACTTTGGGGCCCACCCGTGAGGTCTGGGACGGGGTGCGCTGTTGGACCAATCTCTCCACCGGCAGGATGGGGGCGGCGGTGGTCGGGGCCGCTTTTTTGCGCGGGGCGCGGGTGCTTGCTCTGGCCGGGCCGGGGGTTCCTCCCCTTCCGGCAGAAGTGGAGCGTGTGGATGTTGTTTCAGCGGGCGAAATGTTCAGCAGGGCGCAAGATCTCTGGCCGCGGGCGGATGTGGGCGTCTTCGCCGCGGCGGTGTCCGATTTTGCCCCCCTGCCCCGGGGCGAGGGCAAATTCAAGAAGGATGGGGCGTCCCGGAATCTTTCCATCGCCTTCTCTCCCAATCAGGATATCCTGGCCAGCTTGTCCGGGCGGCGCCGGCCCGGACAGAAGATTGTCGGTTTTGCCGCTGAAACCTCCGATTTGGAGGAGCAGGCCACGGAAAAACTGAGGCGCAAAAATATGGATATGGTGGTCGGCAATCTGGTGGGCGGGGAAGATGCCGGCTTCGCCCTGGACAAAAACACCGTTTTTGTCCGGGATGCGCTGGGGCGGGCGGAAAGCTGGCCTACCCTTGCCAAGACGGATGTTGCCTGGAGGTTGCTGGATTGGCTCGTTACCCTGTGATGTTGGCCGAGTCCTTACGGCCCTGGCATGGGGCCGGCCTTTTTTTTCTTTTGGGGAACAGGACGTTGCCCGTGGAGGGGCGTTTTTCCCCTGTGGCGGGAGTTGCCGCGTTTCCCGCCGGGCGCCCCGTCCGGGAGCGGGATTTTTCCACCGGGCCGGAGGCGGGGGCCGGCGAGCCGGAAATTGCTTCTCGCCCGGAACCGGCTTCCGCTTCCCGGCGCCTGGAATCGCCCGCGCGGGCGGAAGGGGCGGCGCCAAGTCCGGAGGCGGCATCTCCCGCCTGGAGAAAGGCGCTGGCCGCCGCGCGCGCCGCCCCGCTGCTCTGGACCTACGCGGAGCTAGGGCAGGATTTGCTGGGTGGAGGAAACCGGGAGCGTTCGGAGGGGTTGCGGGAAATTATCGGAAAGCTGCGCCTGGCCAAAGGATCCAGCGTCTTTCTGCCCCTTACCTTTGAGGACGACTGGCCCGGCTTGCTGCTCAGGGCAAGCGCGCCGCCGGACGCCGTTTTTTTCCGGCAGGGTCTTGCCCAGGTCAACCCCAAGGCCGTTATTTTCTTCGGCGAACATTCCCTGCGCCTGTGCGATCTTCCCCTTGGCCTCCGCCAGCCGTTTACGCAGCAGGTGCGGGAGGGACGGATTTTTCTCCTGCTGCCTTCTTGGGAGAAACTTCTGGAAGGGGCTTCTGCCCGTGAGCAGACGGCGGATTATGTGCGACTGGCCCTTTCCTCCCTGCTCCGCCAGCGTCCGACGAGGTGAGCGTGACTGTACTGGTTACCGGAGCGGCGGGCTTTATCGGTTTTCATCTCTGCCGCCGCCTTCTGCAAACGGGCCATGCCGTGCTGGGAGCGGACAATCTCAACGACTACTACAGCATTGCCCTGAAGAAGGCCCGTCTGGATCTGCTGTGTCCTTTGCCCGGGTTTAGTTTTTCCTTGCTGGATATGGCCGATGCTCAGGGAGTGGCCGCCCTCTTCCGGGAAAAATCCTTTTCCCATGTGGTCCATCTGGCGGCCCAGGCGGGAGTCCGCTACAGCCTGGAATGCCCGCGGGCCTATGTGCTTTCCAATCTGGTGGGATTTGCCAATCTTGTGGAGGCCTGCCGCGGCTCCGGGGTGCGGCATCTGGTTTTTGCCTCCTCCAGTTCCGTATATGGCGGCAATGCTCGTCTCCCCTTCCGGGAAACGGACTCGGTGGATCACCCCGTCAGCCTCTATGCCGCCAGCAAAAAAAGCAATGAACTCATGGCCCACGTCTACAGTCACCTCTATGGGCTGCCCGCCACCGGGCTGCGCTTTTTCACCGTATACGGCCCCTGGGGCCGGCCGGATATGGCGCTTTTCATTTTTACCCGCGCCATTCTGGCCGGAGAACCTTTGCCCGTCTTTGCCAGGGGGCGGCTGCGCAGGGATTTTACTTATATTGACGATGTGGTCGCCGCTGTGGAAAGCGTCATCCCCAAGCCTCCCGGTCCAGCCCCGGATTGGGATCCCCTGCTGCCGCGCGCGGACCGTTCCGCCGCCCCCTATCGTCTGTATAATGTGGGCAGCGGCCGCGCGGAGGAGGTGAATACGCTCATTGCTCTATTGGAAAGGGGGCTGGGACGGAAGGCGGTCCGGGATTTTCTCTCCTCCCAGCCGGGGGATGTGGAGGCCACTTGCGCCGATGTAACTGCCATGCGCCGTGAATTCGACTGGAGGCCGCGAGTTTCCCTGGAAGAAGGCGTGGAGCGCTTTCTGCTTTGGTTCCGGCAATACCACGGGGTTTAGAGCAGGTTAACTGTGAAAAGCTGGACCGCTCTGGCGGCGGCGGGAGAGGTTGCTTGACGCTGGCACGCTATTTCCCTCTGCTGGGGGAGGTGGGAATCCCTTCCCGGCCTCCGGTTGCGGAGTTTTTTGTTTCACGTGAAACAGTAATGCCCCGCTCTGTACTACCAGTTCCAAGTTAAAAACGTTTAATTTTTAACCTGAAATTGGGCTGCGCGACAGGCTGTCGCGGCGCAAGGCAAAGCCTTGCGAGGGGCAAGGCGAAATCACTTTTTCGCCGCAGCCGACAGCTAAAAACTGCCGGAGGCAATTTTTAGCTGGAATCCGAATAAGGATGTTCCCGTGACCAGAATCATTGCCATCGCCAATCAAAAGGGCGGGGTCGGCAAAACGACAAGCGCCATTAATCTCTCGGCGGCTCTGGCCGTTATGGAAAAAAGAGTTCTTCTGGTGGATTGTGATCCCCAGGCCAACTCCACCAGCGGACTGAACATTCCCGTAGGAGAGTACAGTCTGTACCCGGCCTTTTTTCAGCCCGCCCTTGGCGAGGCTGCCGTTCATCCCACCTCCAGCGAATTTTTATCCGTGCTTCCCGCTACCACAGATCTGGTGGCGGCGGAAATGGAACTAGTGGATAAAATAGGCCGGGAATACTATCTTGCGGAAATCATCAAGCCCCTGGAGAGCCGCTACGATTATGTTATACTGGACTGCCCTCCCTCCCTTGGCCTGCTCACTCTCAACGCCCTGTGCGCGGCCAGGGAATTGCTGATCCCCCTGCAATGCGAATTTTTTGCTTTGGAAGGCATTGTCAAACTGCTGCACACCTATGAGCTGATCAGAAAACGTCTGAATTCTTCCCTGGCCCTCCTGGGCGTGGTGCTCACCATGTACGACATGCGCAACAAGTTGACCCGCCAGGTGAAAAACGAAGTGCGCAAATGTTTTCCGGATCATCTTTTTGAAACGGTCATCCCGCGCAATGTCCGCCTTTCCGAGGCTCCCAGCCACGGCAAGTCCATCATCCACTATGACATCAAATCCAAGGGGGCGGAATCCTATCTTGCCTTGGCCAAGGAAGTGATCCTGCGCAAGCCCCGCAGAGATGCCTGATCCCGTTCCCGGGCAAAAAGGTTCGCTTGGCGGAAGGAGACAGTATGGCGACAACATCCACAGGACTTGGCCGTGGCCTGGACGAGCTTATTCGGCAGACCGGCGAAGCCTCCCCGCCCCTTTCCCCGGAGCTGCTTGTCCCCGTGGGCAATCTGGTCCCCAACCCGCATCAGCCCAGGCGCCGCTTTGCCGAGGAGAGCCTGCGGGAACTGACGGATTCCATCCGCAGCCAGGGTCTCCTGCAGCCGCTTCTGGTCCGGCCTCTGACCGGGGGGCGGCCCGGCGCCTATGAAATTGTGGCCGGAGAACGGCGCTGGCGCGCCTGCCAACTGGCCGGTCTGCAAGAAGTTCCTGTGGTCGTAAGAAATTTCTCCGATGCGGAAACCCTGGCCGCGGCCCTGATTGAAAATCTGCAGAGAGAAGACCTGAATCCTCTGGAAGAAGCCCAGGGGATCCAGGCTCTCAAGGAGGAATTCGGGATCAGCCAGGAAGATCTGGCCGCCCGGCTGGGGAAAAGCCGTTCCGCCATTGCCAACAGCCTCCGCCTGCTCTCCTTGCCCGAAGAGGCGCGCAGGGACGTGGGCGAGGGGCGTCTAACTCCAGGACATGCCCGAGCCCTGCTCAGCGTCACCGAGGAGCGGGCGCGGAACTATCTGCGTAATCTGATTCTGGAAGAAGCTCTGTCCGTGCGCGAGTCTGAAAGTTTGGCCGTCCACTGGAAAAGGACGGGCCGTTTTCTCCCGGCCGCGGAGCGGGCATCTTCCGCCGCCGGTTTCGCCTCTTCAGCTCCGGCCTTCTCCGGTCAAGATTTCGCCCCGCATCCTCCGGGCGGGACTTGCGCGGAGGCCGCTCCTCCGGGCCGGGAACACAGCGCCCGCCTGCTGGACATCCAGGCCAGGGTCCAGGCCGTCTTCGGCCTTCCCGTTCGGGTAACAGGCAGAGACGGCAAAGGGAAAATCAGCCTGACTTACAGCAGCCGGGAAGAACTGGACGCCTTCCTGGCCGCTCTGGCAGAATTCCAGAGCGGGAGCAGCCGGGAGCAGAGCGCGCCCGGCGACGGCCCGTCAGACGCTTCCTGCGGCAGCGCGCCGGACGGATCTCCTTTTCAGGGGAACTGTCTGTGAACGAGGGCGCCGGCCTGACTCCGGATGCCCTGCGGCGGAGCATAGCCTCCTTTACCCGCGCCCGGGTGCTCATTGTGGGAGACATCATGCTGGATGTCTACCTTCGCGGCGATGCCGAGCGCATTTCTCCGGAGGCCCCGGTTCCCGTGGTGCAAGTGGAGGAGGAGAAGTTTCTTCTGGGTGGGGGCGGCAATGTGGCCCGCAATATTGTGGCTCTGGGAGGGAGGGCTGCTCTGGTGGGGGCGCGCGGGGCCGATGCGGCCGGAGAGACTCTGCGGCTTTTGCTGGAAGCGGAAGGGGTGGATGCTGATCTGGCGGTGGAATCCAGCCGCCCTACTACGGTGAAGACCAGGATTCTGGCCCGCGGACAGCAAATGCTGCGTTTTGACCGGGAAAAACCTGACCCGCGCGACCCGCGGGAGGAAGGCGACCTTCTGCGCCGCCTGGAGGCGGCGCTTCCGGACTGCGGCGCCATAGTCATCTCAGACTACGGCAAAGGAGTTGTTTCCCCTTCGTTGATGTCCCGGCTTCGCGCCCTGGTCCGGGCTCTGCCCGGGCCGGTTCCCATATTGGTGGACCCCAGGCCGCACAATCTCTCCGCCTACTCTGAAGTTACCCTGCTGACCCCCAATGCCAAAGAAACGAGTGAACTCACCCGGATGCCGGTCCACACCCCAGCCGCCCTTGCGGCGGCGGGCCGCGCCCTGATGGAGCGGCTGGGCTGCCCTCATTTGGTCACGACCTTGGGCGCCCAGGGCATGGCTGTCTTTGAAAGCCGCCAGGCCATTTTCCACCTTCCCACCATGGCCCGCCAGGTTTTTGACGTGACAGGCGCGGGGGATACCGTCATAGCCACCCTGGCCCTGTCTCTGGCCGGGGGAGTTCCTCTTCTTCCGGCATGCGTCCTGGCCAATTTCGCCGCCGGCATGGTGGTGGCCGAGATCGGCGCGGCTACCACCACCGCCGCCGCTCTCGCGGACAGCATCATCTCCGTTCCCGTGCCGGAATGCTGGGGATAAAAAACTCCATGAAAGTTCTTTTCATCAATTATGCTGATTTTACGTCTCCCAGCGGAATGCATATATTTCATCTCGCCAATCAACTTGCGGCCAGGGGCGTGGCCTGCACCGTGTACAGCCCGGGCCTGGCCTCCTCCGCCGCCCGCTACGGCCGGCCGCGCTTCGTCAGCGCCGCCTATCCGGAGACCAAGCCGCGCGATCTTGCCCTTTCCCTCCTGTCCTCCGGCGGCGAATACCTGATCCACGCCTGGACGCCGCGGGAAAAAGTGCGTTTCCTGACCGAAGAAATTGCGCGCTGGCTGCGGGCGCCGCGCATTGTCCACATGGAGGACAATGAAGAGGCGATTGCCGCCGAGATCATGAAATTCCGAGATCCGGCGGAAAGGGAGGACTTGGGGACCATCTTGGCGGCTTACCGGGAATTTCTGCGCTCCGCCCAAGGCTACACGGCCATTATTGAAGAACTTATGGATTTTTGCCCTCCGGGCCTGCCTGCCCATGTTTTCTGGCCGGCCTGCGAGGAGGATTTTTTCAGCCTGCCGGAGGAATCAAGCCCGGAGGACAAGGCGGCCTGGGGAATACCGGCGAACTGCCTTACCCTGCTGTATCCCGGAGGCATACACGCGAGCAATGCGCAGGAAGTCAAGGATCTTTTCTCCGCCGTCCTCCGGCTGCAACTGGCTGGCCTGCCTACGCGCATCATCAGGTTCGGCTATCATGTTACGACTGTTCTGGAGGGTATGTACGCAGCCGCGGGGCACCCCGAATGCCTGGTGGATCTCACCGCCTCCATCCTCCCCGCCGACCTGCCACGTGTTATGCGGGCCGTGGATGTTCTGGTGCAGCCCGGCAGAGACAGCCCTTTCAATAAATACCGTTTTCCCTGCAAACTGCCCATGTTCCTGGCCAGCGGCCGGCCGGTGATCCTGCCGGCCACCAACTTAGGCCGCCGCCTGGAGCATGGGAAAAATTGCCTGCTGTTGCGGGAAGGCTCGGAACAGGAAATCTACGCCTGTGTCCGGCTGCTGGCCGACAAACCGGATCTGGCCCGGACCCTTGGCCGGGCGGGCCGGGAATATGCCCGCGCCCATTTCAGTTGGGAGCGCTCCGCCGCCGGCCTGCTGGCTTTTTATGAAAGAGTCCTGGCCGATTGGCGGCGGGGAAAGGAGCATTGATACCAAGTTGCGAACAATAGAGCGGTTTAACTTTGAAAAAGATGGACCGCTCCGCAAGGATTTGCTCGCAAATCCTTGCCGCGAAATGCTTGCAGGCGGGCTTTGCCCGCCGTCAAGCAAGCATTTCAAGCGAAAAATGCTCTGGGCGGAACAAACAAACCGGAGATAAGGCGGGAAGATTTCGGGAAGTGGCTCTGCGCAAGGCCGCGTCGGTATTGGCGCGGTTTTTGCTTTAAAGACGGCGCGAACAAATTTTTGACGCTGTAAGGAGACAAAAAATGAAAACTCTAGGCAATGCACCCGGTCCGAGCCAGCGGCAGGCCGTTCTTATTGCCGTCTTTCTGGCGCTTCTCCTTGCCTGCCCGGCCTCTGAGGCCGACGCCGTGCGCATTAAGGATATCGCCTCCTTCAGCGGGGTCCGGGACAACCAGCTTGTGGGCTACGGTCTGGTGGTCGGCCTGTCGGGAACCGGAGACAAGAAGGATTCCGCCTTTACCATGCGATCTATGGTCAACATGCTGGAAAAAATGGGTGTGCAGGTGGATCTGAAGCAGATGAAGCCCAAAAATGTGGCCTCGGTCATGGTCACGGCCCGGATGCCCGTTTCCGCCAAGCCGGGATCGCGTCTGGACGTTACGGTTTCCTCTCTGGGAGACAGTACCAGCCTGGTGGGGGGAGTTCTCATTCAGACTCCGCTCAAGGGCGTGGACGGCAAGATTTATGCCCTGGCCCAGGGCGCTCTGGCGGTGGGGGGGTTTACCGTGGGAGGGAACCAGGCCCAGGCCCAGAAAAATATCACCACCGTGGCCCAGGTGCCGGGAGGTGGCATTGTGGAGAAGGCGGTTCCTTTTGAATTCAACAGTATGGACCACCTTACGCTGTCTCTGCACGCTCCGGATTTTTCCACCACCAATCAGGTGGTGGAGCGCATCAACGCCGCCTTGGGAGGCAACTTTGCCGCCGCTCAGGACGCAGGCTCGGTGCGTATGGAAATTCCCGGAGATTTCAGAGGCAATATAGTACCGCTTATGGCTTCCCTGGAAAATATTGAGATCGTCCCGGACAGCGCGGCCAAGGTGGTGGTGGACGAAAAAACGGGAACCATCATCCTTGGCCGGGAGGTGCGCATTACGCGCGTGGCCGTGGCCCACGGCAACCTGCAGGTCATGGTCCAGGAGAATCTCAACGTTTCGCAGCCTTCCATGTTCGGCGGCGGCTCCACAGTGGTGACCCCTTCCACGGATCTGGCCAGCCGGGAGGAAGAGCGGCGGCTGAACATTCTGGAAGGCGCCACCTTGCAGGAACTGGTGGATGGCCTGAATTCCGTGGGCGCCACCCCGCGTGATCTCATCTCCATTCTGCGGGCCATGAAGGCCGCGGGCGCCCTGCACGCCCATCTGGAGGTTATATGAACGCTCTGGCCCCGGATGCCTCCCTTGCCCTTGGCGAGGCCGGCCAGAAAGATCTGGTCCGGCGCAAGATGGAGATGGACGCCCTGCGCCGTCGTCTGGGCGACACGCGGACGGAAGGAGAAAAACTGCGCGAGGCGTGTGAAGGCTTTGAGGCTGTATTCATTCAGAAACTCTGGGAACAGATGCGTAAGACCGTGCCCAGGGAAGGGTATTTGCACAGCAAGGATGAAGAGACTTACCAATCTCTGTTTGATGTGGAATTAGCTAAAAAAATGGCTTCGGCCGGGGGCATAGGCCTTGCGGACCTGCTCAGTGAGCAGCTTTCCCGGCAAATGGAACACACGGGCCGGTCCACGGCGCCGGGTTCCTACCGATCCCCTCTGCTTCCGGTTCCGCCCCAAAGCGTTCCGTCTGTTCCGGCTGCGGCAGCGCCCTTGACGGCGCAGAATTTGTATTCTCCCCTGGAAACCGGGGAAAAGCCCGCGGAGGAGGAGAGCGTGGCCCAGGCGCTGGAAGAGATGCGCGTCCTGCTGGAGCAGCCGGTGTCCTCTTCGGAAACAGGGGCCGCCATCCGGGAAGAAATAGCGGCCCTTCTGCCTGCCGCGGCGGAGGCTAAAGCCGGCCCGGAACGAAGATCGGGCTTCCGCGACAGCACTTGGCAAGGGCCCGGCCAGGTTTCCGCGCATCCCAAACCCCTCAGCACTTTGGGCCGCCGGGACAGCCGTCCGGCGCGGCAGGCGGACAATGTCCGGGAGCCGGCCCGGCCGCGCGGTCTTCTGCCTCAGGAAACCCTATGGCCGCACGATGGCGCCGTAGTTAACCGCTTCGGCTGGGCGGAAGATGCCGCAGGCGGCAGGCGCTGGAACCCCGGCGTCACTCTGGCGGGATCTCCCGGCGATCCGGTGCGGGCCATTCTGGACGGGACCGTCGTTTTTTCCGGTCCGCGCGAAGGCTACGGCAATACCCTGATCCTGGAGCATCAGGGCGGAGTGTTGAGCTATTACGGCAATGTTGCGGACGAAGGCCTGAAGCCCGGCGACAAGGTGGCCAGAGGCACGGATTTTGCTAGAATAGCGGCGCAACCGTCTTCTCCTGAGGGGGAGGCAAAAAATTCCCCTCTGTTCTTTGAGGTCAAACGGGGAGAAATGGCCCTGAACCCGGAAACAGCCATCAAAAAGCCGGAGGCTCAGGGTTGAGAGCAAGTATAAAAGGAAATTGCTCCGGCGGCGAAGAGCGCAGCGCCGGGGAAGGCGCGGCAGCGTAAACCGCTGCGGGCGAAACCTTATGCGGAAAAGGACATGGTCATGTTCGCGCACATCCACGGCAATCTCCATCGCCAGTTCAAGGCCCTGGAACTTCTTCTGTCTCTGCTGGAAGAGGAATTCGGCCTCCTGCGGGCTCGTGATACAGAAGCCGTCACCTGCCTGGAATTCTCCATTCATGAACTGCTGCGCCAGATTCTCCGGGAGCGGATGGATCTGAAAAAGATCCTGCAGGAAACCACTCTCGGGGAGTACGCCGGTCTGCTGCCGGAGGAGGAGGGGGCCGCCGTAAACCGTCTGTATGCCCGCATTGACGACCTGGAGCAGCAGACTTCCCGCCTGGCCTCGCGCAATGCCGAACTTTCTCTGGCCCTTCTGGATCAGAGCCAGTCCCTGCTTTCCTTCCTGCACAGCCAGATCGCCCCCCGGCGGCGGAACACCTATAACGCCAAAGGGCGTTTTTGCGAAGACCGTCCCGCGGCCGCCCTGATCTCCGGGAGGTTGTGATGGCCTTCGGCGTCAACTCCATCATGAATATGGGCATAGGGGCCCTGTTCGCCTCCCAGGCCAATATCCAGACCACGGGCAACAATATTTCCAATGTTGACACACCGGGCTATTCCCGCCAGAAGGTGCTGCTGGAGGACAAGCCGGCCCTGGACTATGTGCCCGGCCAAGTGGGCCAGGGGGTGGAAGCCACCCAGATTATCCGCTATTTCGACAAGTTTGTGGAAAGCGCCTATCTGGATCGCCAGA
Source organism: Desulfovibrio sp. (assembly GCA_031276785.1). Taxonomy (GTDB): domain Bacteria; phylum Desulfobacterota; class Desulfovibrionia; order Desulfovibrionales; family Desulfovibrionaceae; genus Frigididesulfovibrio. The sequence continues at coordinate 13,833 of JAISMK010000074.1, forward strand.
CCATGCAGGCCCGCTACGATCAGGAGCTGCTCTCCCTGCGCAACCTGGAAACTCTCTATAATGAGGCCAACGACACTCCGGGCATCGGCAGCGCCTTATCCAATTTTTTCGACTCCTGGAACACCCTGGCCCAGGGACCGGACAGCCAGGCGGCCCGCGTCGCCCTTCTGGAAACGGCGCGCACGCTTTCCGCCATTGTGCGCGGCATTGACGAGTCCATGCTGAAAATGCAGGAAGAGATGGAAGTCCGCATCCGCGAGGACGTGACCCGGGCTAATCAGTTGATTCAGGAAATCGCCGACCTCAACCGGGAAATTAACGTCCACACCATTACCAACCGCAACAACGCCAACCAGCTTATGGATCTGCGCGACGAAAAGGTGCGCGAGCTTTCAGGCCTTCTGGATCTGCATGTGGATGACAGGGGCGCGGGCGATTACACCGTTTCCACCAGTTGGGGCCTGCCTCTGGTGCAGCAGGATCTGCCCTTTTCCCTGGAAGTGATCGGGCCCCGCGTGGAGAACAACCTGACGCACGGCTCCACCTACAACGGCACGGTGGAGTTCGACGGCACGGACGGCTATGAGTACACTGTGGAAATCGTCCAGGGCGGCGGCATAGACAACACCGGCGCCATTCCTCCGGCCCCCGGCACGGCATCCTACCGCGTTTCCCTGGACGGCGGCCGCAGTTGGCTCACGGATGAGGCCACCGGGCAGATCAAAATTTTCTATGCCACGGATCAGATCCACAGCACCCAGGTGAAGGATCTGTCCATTTCCTTTACCGATACGGCCGGGCAACTGATCCCGGGAGATACTTTCCTGCTGACCCCCAAGACCGATGTTTTCTGGATCTCGCCCACGGCCGGGCCGGTGGATATTTCCACCCAGGCCTTTAACGACGGCTCGGAAAACGCCCAGCGCATCACCGGGGGAACTCTGGCCGCGTCTCTGGATTTCCGCGACAACAAGATCGGCGTCTACCGGGATCGCCTGGCGGAACTGGTGGACAGTGTAAGCTGGGAGGTCAACCGCATCCACAGCCAGGGCGCGGGCCTGACTCCTCTGCAATCCGTTCTTGGCGAATATGCCGTGGCCCGCTCCGGCGTTCCTTTGGGATCCCCAAGCGCCGGCCTGCACTGGCACGACCGGCTGCAGGCCGGCAATATGACCTTTGCCGTTTATGATCCGGCCACGGGCGAGCCTCTGCCCCTAGGTGGAGACGGCCTGGAGGTCTTCGGCCCGGGTGAAAATTTCGATCCCTCCAGGCACACCCTGGAAGATGTGGTCTATGCCCTCAACAACGGCCCGGCTTCGGCCTATCTTGCCGCCTCTGTTGTGGACAACCGTCTTCAGATCGTCGGCAAGGAAACAGCCCCGGGATCCGGCCAGTTCTGGGGTTTCGGCCTTGTAGCCGACACCAGCGGCCTGGCCGCCGCTCTGGGCATCAACACTTTTTTCAGCGGGGACACCCCGGCCGCCTTCGGCCTGCGCCAAGATCTCAGCGTCAATGTCAATTTAATCAACGCCGGGCGCGTGAACGGCGGAGCCGAAGGCAACGAGGGCGACAACATTACCGCCGCCGAAATAGCCGCCCTAGCCAAAAAGGATGTGGATGTCGGCGGCAGGCGACAGACCCTTGTGGACTATTACGCCTCCACCGTAACCAAGATAGGGGCCGATACGCAGCGAGTGGGGTTTCTGGACGCCACGGAAACGGCCATGACTAACGAACTCAAGGCCCGCAAGGATGAAATTTCCGGAGTTAGCCTGGATGAGGAGATGAGCAACCTGATTAAGTTTCAGGCCTCCTACAAGGCGGCCGCCAAGCTCATCACCACCGCCGACGAGATGATCCAGACTCTTCTTGATCTCAAATAGAGCAATTTCAAAACGCAATGTTCAGACAATTTTAAAATGAAATTGCTCTGGCGGCGCAAGCGCGGAGCACCGCCGCCCGCGAAGTAAACAGGCCTTTATGCCCGCAAGGAGGCAAAGTCATGGTCATGCGCGTCACCCAGAATCAGATGTTCGACTCCAGCGTCGCACGCATGAACAAGAATTTGGCCGATCTGATGGAGTCCAACCTTCAGAATTCCTCTCAGCTCAAGATCAACCGCCCTTCGGACAATCCGGTGGGCGCCGGGAAAGTTGTTTCCTGCCGGGCATCCCTCAGCCAGATTGACCGTTATACGGACAACATCAACACCGCATACGGCTGGCTGGGCGCCGCCGACTCCGTGTTTTCCGGCGAGGGATCCGTCATGACCGTGCTGACCCGCATGAAGGAGCTGGCGGAACAGGGGGCCACCGAAACCTACGACAAGACCAACCGCGAGCAGATTAGTTACGAATTGCGCCAGAATTTCATGCAGCTCCTCAATCAGGCCAACACCAATTTTAACGATCAGAGTATTTTCGCCGGGCACAAGACCGCGGATCCCGCCTATGCTCTGGCCCTGGGCGTCACCAGCCACGACGAGGCCTTCAACGCGGCTCTGCTGTCTCTGGGAGGCAGCCTGACGGCGGAAGGCGACCTGGAGCATACGACGGTAATCCAGTTTTACGATGATCCTCCCGTCACCCCTCCCGGCGGACAAGCTGTCGCTCTGGGGGCGAACACGCCCTTCCGCTACAGCATTGACGGGGGCAAGACCTGGACGAACGGGACGGCCAGCCTGAGCGGCACGGATGTCCTGCTCGCCTGCGGAGGCTCCACTCTGAAGATCGCCAACGGAAGCGGAGTAACCGTAACCACAGCCTCTCCCGACAATCCCCATGAAGCCGGCAACGGCACTTGGCTCATGCTGCGGCCCAGCGCCGTCTACCAGGGCGACGACTCCGGCGTGCGCGTGATCTCGGCCTATGACAACAGTTACGGAGCGGTTCCCTCCGCCCCCGCGGCCGAAGGCTCCTTCGGCCGCGATATTGCCGTGCGCATTGACGCGGTGGGCCCTCCCCTGGCCTATTCCTACAGCCTGGACGACGGCGGCAACTGGACGGCGGGGAGCGGTTCCGACCCCTCCCGCCTGCCCGTGCCGGGGGGGTTTATCACCTTCGGCAGCGCCGGCGCCCTTGCCGGGGGCGAGCAGTTCATCATCCATCCCTACCGGGCGGACATCAATCTGGCCATTTCCGACAGTGATTACGCCACCGTGAACCTGGTGGGCAAGGATGTCTTCGGCGGCCTGTACCAGGAGCCTTTCAGCGCGGACGCCCTGCCCGTGAACAGGGGCGGAGAAGCCCATCCCCTGGAAGGGGACGCCGCCAATCTTTTTGAGGTCTGCGGCAGGCTGGTGGGCGCGGCTGAATACGGCAGCCCGGACGACATGGCCGTCGCCCTGGAGGAGCTGAAGACCGTCATGGCCCATGTGGCCACCAAAGCCGCCGTTGTGGGCGGGCGGTACAACCGTCTGGAAGTGACGCATGCTGCTCTGGAAATGCGTAAACTTGACGAAACGGAAAACCTGAGCCATGTGGAGGACGTGGACATTTCGGAACTGATGGTCCGTCTGTCCAAACAGCAGTTGGCCTATGACAGCGTCCTCAAGTCCACCTCCATGATTATGCAGATGAGTCTGGTCAACTTCCTGTAAAATTTTAAAATCATAATGTTTTAGATCTGTTTAACTTTGAAAAAGTTGGACCGCTCTAAAACAAGTTTAAAAATTAAATTGCTCTAGCGGCGTAAGCGCGGAGCGGGAGCGGCTTAAAGAAGGCTTGATGTGTAATTTCAAATTAAAAATATTCTGATAAACGAGGAAGGCCGCATGCTCATCCTGACCAGACGGGCGGGAGAGAGTCTCCACCTGGGAGATACGATTAAAATTACCGTGTTCAGCATCCAGGGGAAGCAGGTGAAACTGGGCATTCATGTGCCCGACGATATTGTTGTCTATCGCGGAGAAATCTATCTTCGCGTCGAAGAGGAAAATCGGCAGGCCCTGCTTGCCGAAAAAACTGACCTTCTGGCTGCGGCGGAGTTATGGCACGGCAAAAAATAGTGGTCATCCAATCCCGGCTGGGGGAGCGCGAAGTGGACATGTACCGGGCCATAACCTTCCCGCGCGGCCTCGTCGGCTATGAGGACAAACGCAGGTTCTGCCTTCTCCAGATCCGCGAGAGCGCTCCCCTGTTGATCCTGCAAAGCATGGAAGATCCGACCCTGGGCCTTCTGGTGGCCGATCCCTACGCCTTTGTGCAGGACTATTCTCTGCGTGTGGGCAACGCCGATCAGAAACTCCTCCAGGCCTCCTCCGCCGCTGAGCTGGCAGTTCTCGTCACAGCCACCATCCCCCCCGGCAAACCGGAGGAAACGGCCCTTAACCTTTTGGGGCCCATCCTCATCAACCATAAGGCCCGCTTGGGAGTTCAGGTTCCCCAGATGGAAAGAGAAGCCCCGGATCGGGTTTTTATCCACGCTTTGCGGCAGGAACCCTGCCCCCGGGGATAACGCCTCTCCCGCCGCCGCCCGCGCAAGACGCGGCGGGAATCGCCGCAGGCGGCAGGCGATTGACCAGGGGCGGAGGGAATGCTACTCAGAAAAACCAAGCGGCCTCTGCTCCTCCAATAATTCCAATTCCAGGTTAAAATATTTTAATTTTTGACCAGGAATTGGAGTGCGCTGGCAGGATGTCGCGCCGGCTCGAAAATAGAACAGTTTAACTTTTAAAAGTTGGACCGCTCGGCAAGGATTTGCTCGCAAATCCTTGCCGCGAAATGCTTGCAGGCGGGCTTTGCCTGCCGTTAAACAAGTATTTCAAGCGTAAAACGCTCTAGTGCGCTGTAACATTTGAAATTGCGGATAAATTTACAGCGTACTAACGCCGGGCTTTAA
>JAISMK010000081.1 GCA_031276785.1 Desulfovibrio sp.
GATCACGTCCATGATCTCCGGATTCACCGTCATGTTGCCCTTGCGCAGCTCATCCAGGATGTTTTCCGCCCTGTGGGCCAGGGTGTTCATTTTGTTCAGGCCCAGAAAGCCGGATGCCCCTTTGAGCGAATGCATGGGGCGAAAAATTTCATTGAGCAGCGACAGGTTGTCCGGGGCTTTTTCCAGCTCCAGAAGATTCGGCTCTATGGTTTCCAGGTGTTCTTTGGCTTCAATGATAAAATCCGCAAACAGTTCCGGATCCATGAAATCCTGGCTCATACTATTTTCCTCTGAGGGCGCGCGCCCGGAGGGGGCTGCCTCCGGACACCCGTCCTTTGCTCCTGCGTGGAAAAACTCTTTCTCCAGCGCCGGTTTTCCGCCTTTGCCGCCCGGCGCGCGGCCCGGCGCGTGACACGCAAAGTTCGTGCCGTTTTCAGCCAAGCAGCATACGCAGGTTTTTCACCATCTGTTCCGGCTGCGCGGGTTTGACCATATACAGATTGGCTCCCAGGCTGATGCCCTGCTGGATGTCCCGTTCCTGTCCTTCCGTGGAAAGGACGACAATGGGCAGATCCCGGTAGGCGTCCTGTTCCCGTACCGTTTTGATGAAGGTGAAACCGTCCATGCGCGGCATGTTGACATCCGAAATAATAAGATCAACAGGAGGGTCCGCGGCGTACAGCTTTTCCAGCCCGTCCAGGCCGTCTTCAGCCATGGTCACCGAGAAGCCCTCCTTCTTCATGATGAAGGCCACCAGGTTCCGCACGGTCTTGGAATCATCCACAATAAGGATATGTCTAGACATTTGTCGCTCCTGTCACTTGATAATGCTGGCAATAATCCGGTCCACGGAAACGATGCCCACCAGTTGATCCCGCAATTTCAAAAGGCCGGCCACGAAGTCTACGTTAATGCCGAGATGGGCCTCAATTCCCCAGTCAATATCGCTCTGCTGCACCCGGTACATGGTATGAACCCGTTCAATGATCATACCCAGTTGCAGTCCCTGCCGCCGGCAGACAATGATGAACCTGTCCTCGCCCAGGCGCTGACTGTCCACTTCCAGCAGCTCGCGCAGATGGACAAGGGGGGTGACTTTTCCGCGCAGATTGACGACCCCCGCCACCATGGGCGGGGCCGCGGGCAGCTTGGAGACGGGCATGGCGCGGATGACTTCCTGCACGGCCACTGTGGGGATGGTGAATTCCTGGCGTCCCAGAAAGAATCCGACCATTTGGAGTTCCGGGGCGTTGCGCAGCATCTTGTCCAGGGGTTCTTCTCCGGCCATTTCCTCGTGCAGATCCGGAGCCGCATCCCGGACGGGGGAGCCGTCAATGCCCAGCTTGTGAAGGAACTCGTCCTCTCCCACTCCCAGGTATTTGTCCAGGAAGGCCCGCTCCGCGGAGGAAAAGGAACCGCCGCCGGTCTGGGTGGAAAAATTCTGTTCCGCGAAATATTCTTCAGGACTCTTGCTCATAGTTCCACTATCTCTTTGGCTAGGTCTTCATACTCCTGCGCCCCCCGGCTTTCCGGAGCGATCTCATAAATGACCTTTCCCAGGGCGCTGGCATCCCGAAAATGCGTGTCCATGCCGATGACCGTCTGGAACATGCTGTCGCGCATCTTCATTTCCAGAAGTTCCAGAACCCTGGCGCAGGCCCTGGCCCGTCTGTCGTACAGGGTGGGCAGCACCCGGTAGCGGATGGGGGCGGGCAGGACTTTGTTGAGTACCTTGATGGTGTCAAACAGGAGTTTCAGGCCGTGCAGGGCCAGAAAGTCCGTCTGGATGGGCACCAACAGCAGATCGCAGGCCACCAGGGCGTTTACCAGCAAAATCCCCACATGGGGGGGGCAATCCAGAAGAATATAGTCATACTCGCTCCGGACATGCCCCAGAGCCTGCTGTAAAATGGCCCCCTTGCCCTTGCGGTTGCGCAGATCCACCTCCAGTTCCGCCAGGCGGATGGTGGCGGGCACCACGTCAAAGGTTTGGGTGGGATGGGGCCGGCGGATGGAGGCCCATAGTTCCGGCAGCCCCGGCCGGCTTTCCGCGAAGATGTCGTTGGCGGAGTACTCCAGTTCCTCCGGGTAGTAACGCAGATGCACGGAGGCGCAGGCGTGCGGATCCAAATCCAGGATCAGAATCCTCTTCCCCATTCTGGACAGGGCGGAGGACAGCGTCACCGCGGTGGTAGTTTTGCCCACGCCTCCCTTCTGGTTGGCGACGGCAATCACCTTTATGGTTCGGGTTTCCGTAGCGGCCATGCCTGCTAGGCCTCTTTTCTGTAAATAATGGTGCCGGAATGGTGTTCCGGCTTGAATGCCCGGGAGATGTTGTGCAGGGATTCCGAGTGGCCTATGAACAGACATCCTCCCGGCAGCAGGTTGTCGTAAAAGAATTCGATGATCTGTTTTTTCATTTCATCGTCAAAATAGATGATGACATTCCTGCAAAAGATGATGTGCGACCGCTCCACGCGCCGGACCTGATTTTTGTCGCTCAGGTTGATGGAGACGAAGGAAATCAGCCGCTTCAGCTTGGGGTCAATCAGGAAATTCGCGCCGTCCTTGGTGAAATAGCGATCTATGACGGCGGCGGGCGTGGTCCTCAGGGCGTATTCGTTGTAGGCGCCTTTGCGGGCCGCCGCCAGCACCGCCTCGGACAGGTCATTGGCGGTGATCCTGATATCCCAGGAGGGAAGTTCGGCCTTCAGCGTCTCGTTGAGGATGATGGCCAGGGTGTACGGCTCTTCTCCGGTGGAACAGCCCGCGGACCAAATGCGCAGTTTCCGGGTGCCGGTCTTGCGCAGCTTGTCCAGAACCGTCATGAGTTCCGCTTCCTGAAAAATCCGGAGCTGAGGCGGATTGCGGTAAAAGCTGGTTTCATTGGTGGTTATGACTTCGAAAAGTTTGATCAGCTCCGACTGTCTGTTCCCGTCAAAACGCAGGTAGTAGTAATACTCCCCGAAGGTTTTAAGGTTCAGTTCCTTGATGCGGTTGCTCAGGCGGTTTTCAATGAGGTATTTCCTGTTTTCGGCAATGTAGATGCCGCATTTTTCATAGATAAAATCCCGCAGTTGCAGAAATTCCTCCTGAGACACCCTGACGCTTCGGGACAGGCCGGTGGAGGGCAGTCCCAGAGAGGGAGACAGGGGCGGCTTGGCCGAGAGGAAGGAAGGGGGCGCCGAAGCTGTCCGCCCGGCCTGCTGGACTGCGCCGGGCCTGGGGGCGGCGGAGGATGGCCGGGATGCGGAGGTGGAAGGAAAAGGCGGAAACAGGGCCATGCTTATTCTCCTGTTTGCTGGCGTATGGACTCAAGGGCATGCTCCGCGGCTTCCTGAAGATCCGGATCGGAGTGCTCCAGAAAGGGCAGGATGGAGCGGAAGGCGGTTTCGCCGCCAAGTTTTCCCAGGGCTTCCACAGCTTTGAGAACCACCAGGTGGCTTTCGTCGCCCAGAAGCCCGATAAGCCGCTCCCTGGCGGCCAGAACGCGCTGTTCGCCCAGGCGCTCAATGCAGCGGGCCTGCACCCAGGGGGCAGGGTCCTCCAGCCCCCGGAACAGGCAGGCGATAAAGCGGGGATCGGCCTGGCCGCCCAGGGTGTCCACCACCGCCATGCGCACTTCCTGGTTGTCGTCAGCCATGAGGTTTTCCAGCAGGGCGAGACGCTCATCGGAGATGTTCGCGTCCCGCCCGAAGGATTCCACCGCCACCTTGCGCACCTCCGGAGAGGGGTCGGCAAGGGCCGCCTTGAGTTCCTGCTGGAATTTCTTCTGATCAAAATGGCTCAGGGCATAAATGGCCATCATCCTCTGTACCGGATCCGGATTGCGGGCGAGTTCCCGGAAAAATTCCTCCAACTCCGGCGTGCGCAGGCGGATAAGGGCCTCCAGGGCCGCTTCCTTCACATCGTCGTAGGGATGGGTCAGCAGATCGAGAATCTTTTCCTGGGCCTTGCGGCTTTCCCCGTTGCGTCCCAGGAAAAGTAGAGCGCCGCGCAGCACCTTGCCGTCCTCGTGCCGGTCCAGGATATCCAGGAAAAATTGCTGGTGTTCAAGTCCGGCATGGTCGGCCAGTTCCAGCATGATGTGCCGCTGCATGTCGCGGGGACGATCCCAGAAAATATCCATGCACAGGGCCACGGCTTTTTGCTCGTCAATATAGGTCAGCGCGGTCAGGGCGATCTGGGCCGCCTGATCCTCCCCGGCGCGCACGGCCTTTTCCAGTTCCTCGCCCTCGGCCGCTTTTATCAGGGCGGCCAGGATCGTCTGGAAGCGTTCCGCGTCCTTTTCCGGATCCAACCTCTCCGTCAGTCTGAGAATATTGGCGGTCACTCCGCTGCCGCCCAGGACGGCAAAGCCCCGCAGGGCGGCGTCCTGGATGTCGGCGTCCTCATCCGCCAGGGCAGCCTTCATATAGCCCCGGAGGCGCGCGCAATCCGCGGTCCCCAGCAGCAGCAGGGATTCGCCGCTCATGATGTGGATGACGGCCCGGACGATTTTGTTGCACAGCGGGGTGGGGGAGTGGTTCAGCCGCTTGAGGAGCAGGGGAATGGCCTTCATGTTGCCCATTTCCCCCAGGGCGTCCACGATCATGGAGGCCACCAGATCCGAGGAGTGCCCCAGAGCCTGGAGCATGGCCTGGACGGAGGATTCCGCCTTGATTTTGGTCAGGGACTCAATAACGGCGAACTGTACCCATTCTTCGTCCTGCAGAGCCTTGTTCAGGGCGGCGGCGGCCTCGGGGCGGGCCAGTACGCCCAGGCTAACCGCCGCCTGGTAGCGGACATTGACTTCGGGATCCTGGAGGAGGGCGTTGCACAGGGGAGGCACGGACAGGCCGGTGCCCATCGCCCCCAGGATGTCTGCGGCAAAGATGCGGATATCAGGATCCTCGTCGGAGAGCAGGGCGTTCAGGGAGTCGAAGTCGCAGACCCCCAGAACGCGGAGCAGGTCCATGGCGATGTTGCGTACCGGAGCGTCGGCGGAGCGCAGCAGGGGGATGACCGCCTCCACCACCTCAGGCCCGCCGATCTTGCGCAGCGCCCGGTCCACGGCCTCCTGAACGCCGATATTCGGGCTGGCGATGTGTTGGACCAGCAGAGGAATGGCTGCGTTCAGTTTCTCCGCGCCGGCGCGCTGCGCGCCTTCCCTGAGGGCTTCAGGGCTGTCGCTGTTCAGCAGGGCGAAAATATCCGATTGTTGTGACATGCGGGACTCCGTAAGGGTGTTTGTCGGCCGCCGCCCCGGCAGGGCGGCTAAGGCGGGCGTCAGCGGATCACGGTGGAGACTATGGCCGCCGCGATATCGTCCAGGTCCACGACTTCATCAGCCAGATTGAAGTCCACCAGGGCCTTGGGCATCCCGTAGACCACGCAGGTGGCCTCGCTCTGGGCTATGGCGTAGCCGCCTTTGTTTTTCAGCACCTTGGCGCCTTCAAGGCCGTCGCTGCCCATGCCTGTAAGCATGACGCAGAGGGCGCGGGGGCCCAGGGCCAGACCCGTCGTTTCCATCAGAACATTGGCCGATGGCTTGTACAGGGCGTCCTTCGGCTCTTCCGTAACCAAGGCCATAAGCGTTCCCTTGCGGTTTTCCAGGCGCAGGTGCTTGCCGCCGGGGCAGATATAGGCCGTGCCTCCCCGGACGCGCTCCAGGGGTTCGGCCTCTTTGACGCTAATTTTAGCCTGGCCGTTCAGGCGGGAGGCAAAGGGGCCGGTGAAGGAGGCCGGCATGTGCTGGGCGATGAGGATGGGCACGGGAAAGGTTTCGGGAATGGCGGACAGGATTTTCTGAACCGCCGGCGGGCCGCCCGTGGATACCCCGATGGACACAACATCGTAACGGAAGCCGCTGCCGGCGGTAACCTCCGGCATGGGACGCCGGGGGGAGACGGCGGGAGGGGGCTGGGCCTGTCCCGGGGGACGGGAGGCGGAGGGCAGGGGTTTGCGGTGCACCAGGCGGACATAGGCCTTGCGCCGGGCCAGAGCCTTAAGTTTGGCCGGCAGGTCGCGCTGGACCCAGTTCAGGTCCGGCCCCGGAGCGCCCTTGGGAATAAAGTCCAGGGCGCCGGCATCCAGGGCCTTCAGGGTGGTGGCGGCCCCATCCACTGTCAGGGAGCTGAGCATCAGGACCGGGCAGGGGTTTTCCCCCATGATGCGTTTCAGGGCGGCCAGGCCGTCCATGCGGGGCATTTCCACATCCATGGTGATCACGTCGGGATCCAGGGCGCGCGCCAGTTCCACAGCCTCTTCGCCGTTTTTGGCCTGCCCCGCCACCCGGATGTCCGGATCCTGCTCCAGAGCGGAAACAATAGCGCGGCGGACAAAGGCGGAATCATCAACGATCAGCACTTTTATCACACAAAATACCTCTTAACGGCCGGTTTCACGGTCGGCCGGAGCGCGCCCGGTCAGTTGCGGGCGCGCGCTGGCCAGAGCGTCCTGTAGGCGTGTATGCAATATGCCACCGAATTTGCAAGGACACAAGACGGTTCCGGAGCCATGCCGGACAACTGCGTCAGAGAGACCGTGGAGCAAGGGCTTGACGGCGCCCCTGTTGCGGCCTATGCTGAAGTTCTGAAAACATCCATCCGCCGCGCCGGGGATGCTCGGCAGGCTCAAGCGTACGGCCCGCGGCCGGCCAGGAGGATCTTGTCATGTGGCACATTTTTGTCCGGAATTTTTCCTCCGCCCCTGACGCTATTATCGGCATCGGCCTGATTGTCATCTATTTCGCATGGATGATGAGCATGGCCCTCCTGCGCGTCCGGCGCGGCGAACACATGCGCCATTGATTTTCCCTTGGCGGCCCGTTGACAACCGCCCTGGCGGAGGCTACAAGCACCTTTCCTTTCCGGGGAGGTTTTTTAATGTACGCGATTATCGAAAGCGGCGGCAAGCAGTACCGCGTTGAGGAAGGCAGCCGCCTGCGGGTGGAGGGCCTGGCCGTGGAAGAGGGCTCCCAGATCACGCTGGACCGGGTTCTGCTTCTGGGCGGGGAGAGCCTGCGCATCGGCGCTCCTTATGTGGATGGAGCCAGGGTGACGGCCGAGGTTCTGGAACACGGGCGCGGCGAAAAGATCCGGGTGTTCAAAAAGTGGCGGCGCAATGACGCGCGCAAGCTGCAGGGCCACCGTCAGCCTTACACGGCCCTGCGCGTTACCTCCATTTTGGACTCCAGATAAAAACGCCTCCCGCGATTTTTATCCGCCGGCCGCGGCGAAAAGGTGCTTTCGTCGCCGGGAGCCGGACTTTTTGACTCAAGACAAAAGGAGTTCTTCCGATGGCGCATAAAAAGGCGG